>CAMHOE010000056.1 GCA_946186665.1 uncultured Clostridia bacterium
GGCTGAGGGTTGAATGACATCGGCTGAGCCGGAGCCTGCGGCTGAGGGTTGAATGGCATCGGCTGAGCCGGAGCCTGCGGCTGGGGGTTGAATGGCATTGGCTGAGCCGGAGGCTGTGAGTTATATGTCATGGTCTGGTTCATATCCGGTCGGGCGCTGAATTCCATAGGACCGGCTTGATTGGCGGAAGCAGTCTGTTCATTATTCCATTGCTGAGCCTGTGATATTTCCAGGGACGCGCCGCATTTTTCGCAGAACTTTGCGAACTGGTTGTTGTCTTTTCCGCAGTTTGGACAGAACATAGAAACATCTCCTTTTCATTATAATTTTTTTAAGGTTCATGGTTTTGGTCAAATGCTGTGATGTACCTGCATCAACAAAGGCAAAGACAGCAAAGCCTATATCTTTATTTTACATAATATTTCTCGTGTTGTAAATAGTTTACCAATAACTTTTTTTGATAAAAAAGTAGTAATTTTCCAATCTTCGGATAAAAAAATACGGCAGTAAAATGATAATAAAACAGCCCAAAAAGTGAATAGTGAATGGTGAATAGTGAACAGTGAATAGTTGTGGTACATTTTCGCCAGGCGCCCGTAGGAAGTGCCCTTGGGGTACGAAAATGAATTATAGTAAGTATAATAAAAACTTCGACTTCAAACTGTACAGGCGCATGAAGTTGAGGAGGGGAAGGGAGTGTATGTTTGGAAGAAACAGCCGAAACAGCAGCCCCTAAGGGCTGCGCCGGCGGACGGGGACAAATGTCTGGCAAGTGCGCGCCGTCAATCGCGGGCAGGAAGATGTTCGGTCATACTATCAGAGTGAGCTTTAGCGAACGAGAGCGTGAATTGACAGCGGAGGCACTCCGCCGGGGGGTTGAATTGGGTGGGGAATGGTGGTATAATTGGGATGTTAAGTGATGAGACATATTTGTGGACCGCACAGATGTGAGAGAACAATTTTAATGTTGTGGAAACAGGAGGAAAAACTATGCATAAACATGACGGCGAAAAATTTTATATCACTACACCTATCTACTATCCGTCAGGCAATCCGCATATCGGACATTGCTATACTACAACAGCCTGCGACTCTATCGCAAGATACAGACGTATGCAGGGCTATGACGTAATGTTTCTGACAGGTACCGATGAGCATGGTCAGAAAATCGAACAGAAAGCTACTGAGCTTGGCGTGACTCCAAAACAGTATGTTGATGATATCGTGGTCATCTTCAAAAAGCTCTGGAAATTCATGAATATAAACTACGACAGATATATCCGTACAACAGACGATTATCACGTAAGCTCTGTACAGAAAATATTCAAGGCACTCTATGATAAGGGCTATATCTATAAGGGCGAATACAAAGGAAAATACTGTACTCCCTGCGAAAGCTTCTGGACAGAATCTCAGCTTGTGGACGGCAAATGCCCCGAGTGCGGCAGAGATGTCGTTGAAGCTAAGGAAGAAGCGTATTTCTTCAGAATGTCTCCCTTTGCCGACAGAATAGAAAAGCTCCTTACCGAGACAGATTATCTCCAGCCCAGAACAAGAGCTGTGGAGCTTGTAAACAATTTCATAAAGCCCGGACTTGAAGATCTCTGCGTTTCAAGAACAAGCTTCAAATGGGGCATACCTGTGACCTTCGACCCGGACCATGTTGTATATGTATGGATAGATGCACTCTCCAACTATATAACAGCGCTTGGCTATGACAATGACGCATATAATGATTACGATAAATTCTGGCCTGCCGATGTTCACATGGTAGCAAAGGATATCATGCGTTTCCATGCTATCATATGGCCTGCTATGCTTATGGCTCTGGAGCTTCCTCTGCCGAAGCACCTTGCCGTTCACGGTTGGATAACCTTCAATGGTCAGAAGATGAGCAAGTCTCTTGGCAATGTCGTTGACCCCTTCATACTCGGCGAACGTTACGGCGCAGATGCAATCAGATATCACATTATGAGAGAAATGGCTCTCGGTTCGGACAGCTCGTTCTCAAACGAGATCATGATTAACCGCATCAACTCCGATCTTGCCAATGGTCTTGGAAATCTTGTATCGCGAACAGTTGCAATGGCTGAGAAGTACTTCGGCGGCACCCTTCCGGAGGAGCAGACAAGCGGCGAATTTGACGACGAGCTTATTGCCCGTGCAACAGCACTTACAGATATTGTAGACGACTACCTTGACAAGACTCAGCTTAATAACGCTCTTGCAGAGATATTCAAGGTTGTTTCCGCCGCAAACAAATATATTGACGAGACTACCCCATGGATACTTGCAAAGGACGAAAGCAACAAGCCGAGACTTGCCCGTGTGCTTTACAATCTGCTTGAAACAATACGTATCGTATCCACTCTTCTTTCCGCATTCATGCCTACCACCATGCCCCTTGTATGGGAGCAGATAGGTGCAGCGGATAAAGACACGTCATACGAAAACTCCGACACCTTCGGCGTACTCCCCAGAAACGTCACAGTACACAAGGGTGAAATAATCTTCCCGCGAATTGATGTGGAGAAGGAGATAGAAGCTCTTAACGCAATTATCGGTTCACAGAAGAAGGAAGAAAGCACAGAGCAGGAAGCTGACAGCAAGCCTGAGGGACTGGCACTTATCGGAATAGAGGACTTCATGAAGGTAGAGCTTCGTGCGGCTAAGGTAGTTGCGTGCGAGCCGATCAAGAAAGCGAAGAAGCTTTTAAAGCTCACTCTGGATGACGGCGCAGGTGAGCGCACTGTAGCGAGTGGCATTGCCAAGTTCTACAAGCCGGAAGATCTTATTGGCAAGACAGTAATACTTGTTGCAAATCTGAAGCCTGCGGTACTCTGCGGTGTAGAGAGCAACGGCATGATACTTGCCGCCGATGTCGCCGACTCCATCAAAGTAATTTTCCTTGACGGCATCGCCCCCGGCACCAAACTCCGTTGACGGCGCAGAGCCTGCGCTCCCGATTCGCGTTGGCGTTCGCTAAAGCTCACTCTGATATTATGACCGAACATTTTCCTGTCCGCGATTGACGGCGGCGCAGAGCCTGCGCTCCCGATTCGCGTTGGCGTTCGCTAAAGCTCACTCTGATTGTATGACCGAACATTTACTGTCCGCGATTGACGGCGCAGACTTGTAAGACAATATTCTCCATCCGCCGGCGCAGCCCTGAAGGGGCTGCTGTTTCGGCTGTGTTATCCGGACATACAGTTTATTTGCCTGCTCAGCTTCATGCGCCTGCATATTCCAATTATCAATTATCAATTTGCAATGTTCAAATGCAGCGAAACTATAGACGTGTACAGTAACAGCCAAAGTGCTCCTCTATGGAGCACGACGCGGACGGATATATCAGAAGCTGATACGTTGTTAAGTTGTCCAGCGGGGTCACCCGCTTGTCCGGTGGGGTCACCCGCTAATAAGATTGCGGCACATTATCTGAACCAAGATAATGTGCCGCTTTGCTGTGCAGGGTGTATCGCACAGATATTATTTAAGGTTGGTGTAGCCCATAAGGGACTGGTCAACTTCCTTTGCTGCATTTCTGCCCTCTCTTATGGCACGTACAACAAGCGATTGTCCGATGTGCATATCGCCGCATACAAATACTTTTTCGATGTTTGTTTTGCAGCTGCCGCATCCGGTGCTGACATTTCCTCTGGCGGTCGTTTCAACTTCAAAGGCTGATGTTACATACTTCTGCGCGCCAAGAAATCCGGCGGCAATGAGTACCAGTTCGGCTTCTGCGGTGTATTCCGAGCCTTCTATTTCTTTCATGAGCAATCTTCCGCTCTGAGGGTCTTTTTCTGCTTTCAGCTTTACAAGCACTGCGCCTTTCAGCTTTCCGTTTTCGTCCATGAGGAACTCTTTGACTGTTGTCTGATACTCTCTCGGGTCATGTCCGAAAACAACTGTAGCTTCTTCCTGACCGTAGTCCGTCTTACATACACGGGGATATTCCGGCCAAGGGTTATTTTCTGCTCTTGTGTCAGGGAGCTTCGGCATCATTTCAAGCTGTAAGATACTCTTTGCCTCGTGACGGACACACGTTCCCACACAGTCGTTTCCTGTATCGCCGCCGCCGATGACAATTACATTTTTGTCCTTTGCGCTGATATAGGTGCCGTCCTGTAAGTCACTGTCAAGGAGTGCTTTTGTTGTTGATTTCAGAAAATCTACCGCAAAGTATATTCCCTCAGCCTCACGGCCCTTGACATTGATATTTCTCGGTTCTGATGCACCGCAGGCAAGTATCACTCTGTCGTATTTGCTGAGCAGCTCTTCTGCGCTGATATCTTCGCCCACATTACAGCTCGTGATGAACTCGATACCCTCTTCCTTCATGATATCCACACGGCGCTCGATAATATGCTTTTCAAGCTTCATATTGGGTATGCCGTACATCAGCAGACCGCCCACTCTGTCAGAACGTTCGTAAACGGTAACGCTGTGACCTCTTTTATTGAGCTGATCAGCCGCAGCCAGTCCGGAGGGACCCGAACCGATGACGGCTATTTTCTTGCCTGTTCTTACTTTTGGCGGCTCGGCATGAGCATAGCCCTCTGCATATGCACGTTCAACAATGCTGTACTCGTTGGAGCGCACCGTTACAGCGTCTCCGTTTGCACCGCAGGTACACGCCTTTTCGCAAAGTGCCGGACATACCCTCGATGTAAACTCAGGGAAATTATTGGTCTTTCTCAATCTTTTATAAGCCTGCTCCCAGCAGCCTTTATATACAAGGTCGTTCCATTCCGGTATGAGGTTGTTCAGCGGACAGCCTGAGACCATTCCGCCGATCATCATACCGGACTGGCAGAACGGCACTCCGCAGTCCATACATCTTGCCGCCTGCCTGCGCTGCTCCTCCAAAGGGAGGGCAGTGTGGAACTCGTCAAAGTGTCTGATACGCTCCAGAACAGACTCTGCTTCAAACTCTGTTCTGACGTATTCCATAAATCCTGTCGGTTTTCCCATTTTTTTGCCCTCCTTATTTATGCTTTACTATTTCATAGAATGCCTCGATCTGCGCCTGTTCAGGGGACAAGCCCTTCTCTTCAAAGGAAGCGATCGCCGACATCATTTTCTTATAGTCATGGGGTATTATCTTCTTGAATTTCGGTATATAATTTTCAAAATCATCCAGTATCATTCTGCCCTTTTTGGAGCCGGTCGCCTTGACGTGCTGTTCGATCATCTCTTTCAGCTCAAGTATATCGTACTTTTCGCTCAGCTCAGAGAAGTCCACCATTTCCTTGTTGAGCCTTGTGTACAGATCTCTGTTCTCGTCCAGTACATAAGCTACACCGCCTGACATTCCGGCAGCAAAGTTTTTGCCTGTCCTGCCCAGTACGGCAACACGTCCGCCTGTCATATACTCACAGCCGTGATCGCCCACGCCTTCAACAACAGCATAAGCACCGGAATTTCTTACACAGAAGCGTTCTCCTGCGATACCGTTGATGAAAGCCTTACCGGAGGTCGCGCCGTACAGCGCAACATTACCGATGATGATATTTTCGCTTGCCTCGAACTTACTGCCCTTTGGCGGATACACCGAAAGCTTGCCTCCGGAAAGACCCTTGCCGAAGTAGTCGTTGGAGTCACCCTCCAGCTCCAGTGTAAGACCAGAAGGGATAAATGCGCCGAAGCTTTGTCCGCCTGCGCCGCTGCACTTTACGGTATAGGTATCCTCCGGCAGATCGTTCTTGTAAAGCTTTGTTATCTCCGAACCGAACATTGTACCGAAGGAACGGTCGGTATTCTTTACCTCGGCACGGACAGTCTTTGGCTGTTTCTTTTTAAGCGCAGATGAAAGCTGTTTGATAAGGAGCTTTTCATCCAGAGTTGTTTCAAGCTTAAAGTCGTAGAGACTCTTGTTGTTATACTCTATTTTTTCATCTGAGCAGTCTGAGTAAAGTATCCTGCTCAGATCTATAAACGCTGCCTTGCCCGTAAGACCGTCTTTCTTTTTAAGAAGATCGCTTCTTCCGACAAGCTCATCAAGTGTTCTTACACCGAGCTTTGACATATACTCTCTCAGTTCCTGTGCAATAAACATCATGAAGTTTATAACATATTCAGGCTTGCCGAGGAATTTCTTTCTCAGCTCAGGATCCTGAGTAGCCACACCGAACGGGCAGGTATCCAGATTGCACACACGCATCATAGCGCATCCCAGAGAGATAAGCGGAGCCGTAGCAAAGCCGAACTCCTCAGCGCCCAGCATAGCAGCTATTGCAACGTCGCGTCCGGTCATAAGCTTACCGTCTGTTTCGATAACGACTTTATTTCTCAGACCGTTCTGTATCAGCGTCTGATGAGCTTCTGCAAGACCAAGCTCCCATGGCAGACCTGCGTTGTGTATAGAGGTTCTGGGAGCTGCACCTGTTCCGCCGTCATAGCCGGAAATAAGGATAACTCCTGCGCCTGCCTTAGCAACGCCTGCCGCAACCGTACCAACGCCGCATTCCGACACAAGCTTTACGGATATTCTTGCGTCCTTGTTGGCGTTTTTCAGGTCATAGATAAGCTGTGCCAGATCCTCTATGGAATATATATCATGGTGCGGCGGGGGTGAGATAAGAGACACACCGGGGGTAGAATGTCTTGTTTTAGCTATCCATGGATAGACCTTCTTTCCCGGAAGATGTCCGCCCTCACCGGGTTTTGCGCCCTGTGCCATTTTTATCTGAATTTCTCTTGCGGAATTAAGGTATACTGAAGTCACGCCAAATCTTCCTGAAGCCACCTGCTTTATTGCCGAACAGCGGTCATTTTCGCTGCCCTTAGTCAGCAGTCTTTCATCACTTTCGCCGCCCTCGCCTGAGTTTGACTTTCCGTGAAGCTTGTTCATTGCCAGCGCAAGAGCTTCATGTGCTTCCTCAGATATGGAGCCGTATGACATAGCGCCCGTCTTGAATCTTCTTACAATGCTTTCCGCACTCTCGACCTCTTCCAGCGGAACAGGCGTCTCAGCAAATTTCAGATCCATAAGACCTCTCAGGCTTACAGGGTCCAGCTCCTCGTTGATAAGCTTTGTATACTGCTTGAAGGTATCGTAATCCCCTGTTCTTGTTGCCTTTTGCAGGAGATATATAGACATAGGATTATACAGATGCTCCTCCTTGCCGCTTCTGAACTTATGGCTTCCGCCGGCTTCAAGCTCTTCGTCAGTTTTAAGACCCAGAGGATCAAAAGCTGCCGTATGCAGTCTGTCAACAGTTTTTTCTATATCGGACAGAGTAATGCCGCCGACACGGCTTACTGTACCGGTGAAGTATTTATCGATAACATCCTCGCTTATACCGATAGCCTCGAATATCTGTGAGCCCTGATAGGAGCGTATAGTGGAGATACCCATTTTGGATGCGATCTTTATGATGCCGTGAAGCACAGCGCTGTTGTAATCGTCAACAGCCGCATAGTAATCCTTATCAAGCAGATCTGTATTGATAAGCTCGTGAATAGTTTCCTGCGCAAGATACGGGTTGATAGCTGATGCACCGTAACCTAAAAGTGCAGCAAAATGATGTACCTCTCTCGGCTCGCCGCTCTCTAAGACAACCGCCAGCGAAGTTCTTCTCTTTGTCTGCACCAGATGCTGATGCAAAGCAGATACAGCCAGAAGCGACGGTATAGCAAGGTGGTTCTCATCCACACCCCTGTCGGAAAGGATAAGAATGTTTGCGCCCTCATTATATGCTTTGTCGGCTTCGATAAACAATCTGTTTATAGCCTTTGAAAGTCTCGTGTTCTTGTAGTAGAGTATCGGTATCACCGCAGATTTGTATCCCGGCCTATGGAGGCTCTTTATTTTAAGGATATCTGTAGAGGTGAGTATGGGATTGTGTATCTTCATTACCTGACAGTTATCGGGCTTTTCCTCGAGTATATCACCGGCTCTGCCGATAAACACACTGCTCGAAGTAACTATTTCCTCTCTTATAGCATCTATAGGCGGATTAGTCACCTGTGCAAAGAGCTGCTTGAAATAGTTGAACAGCGGCTGATTTTCATTTGAAAGCACCGCCAGCGGACTGTCCGTACCCATAGCGCAGATAGCCTCTCCGCCGTTTTTAGCCATAGGAAGGATAGAGGTCATTACCTCTTCATAGGTATAGCCGAAAGCCTTTTGCAGACGCTTTCTTTCTGTCGGCTCATGCTCTTCCACCTTCATGTTCGGTATCTTCAGATCCTTCAGACGAACAAGATTGCTGTCAAGCCACTCGCCGTAGGGCTGTCTGCCTGCATAGTATTCTTTAAGCTCATCATCATCTATAAGTCTGCCCTGCACTGTGTCCACAAGCAGCATTTTTCCGGGACGGAGTCTTTCCTTTACAACTATTTTTTCCGGTTCTACAGGCAGCGCGCCAACTTCTGAAGAAAGTATAAGATTATTGTCATCTGTGATGTAGTATCTTGACGGGCGCAGACCGTTTCTGTCCAGCACCGCACCCATGATATCACCGTCAGAGAAAAGTATGGATGCAGGACCGTCCCAAGGCTCCATCATAGTTGCATAGTATTGATAGAAGTCCCGCTTTTTCTGACTCATAGCCTTATTGTTTTCCCATGGTTCAGGAATAGTTATCATGACCGCAAGAGGCAGCGGCATACCGCTCATTACAAGAAATTCCAGCGTATTATCCAGCATAGCCGAGTCGGAGCCTTCAGTATTCACAACAGGCATTACCTTATCAAGATTGCCCTTGAGGTGTTCGGACTTCATGTTTTCTTCTCTTGCCAGCATTTTGTCTGCATTGCCTTTTATAGTGTTGATCTCGCCGTTATGCACGATCATACGGTTAGGATGCGCCCTCTGCCAGCTGGGGTTTGTATTTGTAGAGAAACGTGAATGTACCATAGCGATAGCCGATTCATAATCCGGATCCTGAAGATCAAGGAAGAAGCTTCTCAGATCACCCACAAGGAACATTCCCTTATATACGATAGTTCTGCTTGAAAGAGACACAACATATGTGTCCTCGTTTGACTGTTCAAATATTCTTCTTGCGACATACAGCTTCCTGTCAAAATCAATGCCCTTTTTCACATCCGCAGGACGCTTTATAAAGCACTGTATTATAGCCGGCATACATTCTACTGCCTTATGACCAAGAACTTCAGATCTTGACGGTACATTTCTCCAGCCCAGTACTTCAAGACCTTCTTTTTCAGCAATGATCTCAAACATTTTCTTTGCCTGATTTCTTGCCAGCTCATTCTGCGGAAAGAAGAACATACCGACAGCATAATCACGCTCAGAACCAAGTCTGATCCCCAGATCCTGCATAGCTGTCTTTTTAAAGAACTTATGGGATATCTGCAACAGGATACCTACGCCGTCACCTGTTTTGCCTTCAGCGTCCTTGCCGGCTCTGTGCTCGAGAGTCTCCACTATAGTGAGAGCGTTCTCAACGGTAGCATGAGACTTCTTTCCGTCAATATTCACAACCGCACCAATACCGCAGTTATCATGCTCAAATCTGGGAGAATAAAGTCCCTTACAGACCCTATTATCTTCTTTCTGCATAAATTTCACCCTTTCTTTCATGCCCCCTTGACACCTTTGTATAGTAAACAACAGCTTCCGACTCCCGATAACACCACGAAAATGTGGAACGTGGAATGTACGGGACATTTCAAATTGCGTTTGCTATACATCATCCGACAGGCTTCATAAGCACCTTCGGATATCCGGTTCGCCGCAGACTGCGTTATAATGCAAGTTTTGATATCCTAAATTTCAAATGAAACAAACAAATTATATCCTGCAATAACCAAATGCTCTGCGGCCTATAAATACGGGGAAAATCTCTTTATTATTCCGCCGTTAAGCGACAGAGATATTATAACACCAACAAACACAAATTGCAAGTATTATTTGTCAAACTTGCAAAATTATTTTCAAATTCCTACATTCGACCAAAAAAACAATGAAATATCAACCGCTTATAATGCTAATATAACAAATTGAACATTGTAATCTTCATTTATTCCCTGTGATATGAATTTTATCCGGTTCAAAAATTCAGCAAAGCAAAAAACGACAGCATCGGGATATCATCCCTTTGCCGTCGTTTTAATATTGTCACTAATAATTGCGCTTTACAAATAATATCTCTTTAACAACTCTTCTTACAGGAACAGTATACAGTCCCGTACTACATGACCACTAATTCATCATCGGGTCAAATGGTGTGAGCTTCACTCCGCCGCATACACCGCTTGAATACTGATAGCTTATCTCATTGCCGCCGTCATATGCAAATATTGACTCCTTTTTGATAATTCCCTCGTCAGCAAGCTCATTAAGCAGCTCCAGTACTATTTCTCTCTTGTTGTCCAGACTGGCTTTTTTGTACTCTTCTGTACCGAGCGTTGCTGATATTCTTTCCTCCGCTTCACTCATCTGAGCAAGCTCTTCGTCCGTAAGTCCCACTTCTTCCGCACTGCTTTCTGCGGTATCTTCTGCGGTGCTGTCATCACTTGCAGACTCCTGAGTTCTTTCGGTCCCGACTCTTTCCGGAAAGCTTTCGGCACTCTCCGACTCTTCGCCTGTTATAGCTTCCGACTCTTCTGCGGCTCCTTCGCCGCCTTCCGCTATGGACTCCTCAGCAGTGCTCTCGGCACTCTCTTCGCTTAAAAGCTTCTCATCAGTTACAGCCTCTGAGTCCTGCGCGTTACCTTCATCAGCCGAAATTCCGGATGTATCCTCTGCATTTTTATCAAGTGCAGAACCGTTTGTTTTTTCTGCATCAGCCTTCTCATCAGTGCTTTCATCAGCCGTTGAGCTGAACGAACTTTCGTTTTCTGTTTTTGATGTGACCGAACTATTATCTGTTGCAGACTGACCGCCTGAACAAGCTGTTGTACAAAGCAATGCAAGCACTGCCGCAAAAGTAAGTATCTTTTTCATAAATCATCACCTCATATAATAAGTCGCATTTCATTTCCATTGGTTGCAAAAAAATTAAAAAATTTTTTTGACACTTATTATAATTCATTTTGAAGTCTTAAGTGTTCATTGAAACATTCTATTGAAGTCTTTCGGAAGAGCCGACCGATGCAAAAAGTCTTTCCATCTCGAATTTCAGTCCACGGTATTTTTTTTCGGAAAGCTCAGGGTCATCTTCGATTATCATTCTTGCAGCTTCTCCCGCATCAGAAAGCGATACCATATCCGAAAGCTTTGCCGTTTTCAGCTCCGGCAGACCATGTTGTCTGGAACCGAAGAAATCTCCGGGACCTCTCAGCCGAAGGTCCTCATCGGCTATCTTAAAGCCGTCATTAGTGCTGCACATAACTCTAAGCCTTTCAAGGCTGTTTTGTCCCTGCACGTCCGAAATCATGATACAATAGGATTTTTCCTTTCCGCGTCCCACACGTCCCCTCAGCTGGTGAAGCTGCGACAAACCGAACCTGTCCGCATTTTCTATCACCATAACAGTGGCATTGGGAACATTCACCCCGACCTCAATAACTGTAGTGGCAACAAGGATATCCGCTTCTCCTGCGGCAAATCCGCTCATTATTCTTTCCTTTTCCGCAGCCTTCATCTTTCCGTGCAGCACCTCGATACGGCAATCGGACAGGACAGTGTTCCTGAGCTTTTCAGCGTATTCCTCAGCCGACACAAGTGTGCTGTCGTTCTGTTCCACAAGCGGACATACGATATAGCATTGTCTGCCAAGCGCAACGTGTTTTTTTATAAAGTTGTATATCCTGCCGCGTTTTTCTCCGTCCACAAGGTAAGTGTCCACCTTCTGACGTCCCGGCGGCAGCTCGTCAAGCACCGACAGATCAAGGTCACCGAATATCATAAGCGCAAGAGTCCTCGGTATAGGTGTTGCGGACATTACCATGATATGAGGGCTGTTTCCTTTGGAGATAAGAGCCGCTCTCTGCGCCACTCCGAAACGGTGCTGTTCATCCGTCACAACAAGCCCCAGTTTTGCAAACTCCACATCCTCAGATATCAGCGCATGGGTACCTATCACGATATCCGTCATACCAAGTATAAGCTCATCCTTGATACGTCTTTTCTGCGCCGCTTTTGTGGAGCCTGTCAGCAGCGACAAACGTATATCCGTATTTTTAAAAAGCTCACTCAGGGACTCAAAATGCTGTGCCGCAAGAATTTCCGTAGGTGCCATAAAAGCGCACTGCATACCGTTTTTTGCTGCTGTATAGCACACCGCTGCCGCAACAGCTGTTTTGCCGCTTCCCACATCTCCTTGTATGAGTCTGTTCATGGGGTGGCTGAGGGTCAGCATATCTTCCGTACATTGTCCGATGGCACGCGTCTGCGCCCCTGTAAGCTCAAACGGCAGCAAGCTTACAAATTCATCTGTATAAGCTTTTTCTATATGCTGCGCCGTATCCTCATGTCTTCCGCTGCTGAGCCTTGCCAGTCCAAGCTGTAAAATCAGCAGCTCCTCAAAAGCAAGACGTTTCTTTGCGCGGACAACAGCTTCACTGCTTTCCGGAAAATGTATATTCCTTATGGCGATATCAAGTCCGCAAAGCTCAAATCTGTCCCTTATCTCAGGCGGTATGGGGTCGTTGACTTTTTCAGGGAGAAGCCTTATCGCCTGCTTCATAGCATTTTCTATCTGCTTGCTTGTAAGAGAGCCTGTCTGTGGATATACAGGTTTTATGATATCGCTGCCCTTGTCTGCAACGGCAGGGGAGGACATTGTGTAATGTATACCGCTGCTTCTGACTGTTCCGTAAAAAAGATATTCCTTGTCAGTTTCAAGCTTTTCAAACACATACTTCTGGTTAAAGAACGTCACAGTCATATCGTCCGTCCCATCACAGACAAGCAGCTTGTACACTATCATGTTTCCTCTTATCCTTGCAGGCGGGAGCTTTCTTTCCACACACGCCCTGACGCAGCACACATCAAGCTCTGATGCCCTTGCGATGCCCACAGGGTTACTCCAATCCTCGTATGTTCTGGGATATAGCCTGAGCAGCTCTCCCACACTGTTTACACCTAATTTTCCAAAAAGCTCAGCCTTTTTTGTACCCACGCCGCTGAGACTTTTAATCGGCTGATGATACAATGACGCCATATCTGCTGTTCACCTCATTTCCTTACAGCAATGTGCAATATTCAATGTACAATGTGCAATGTTCGATTTTTCAATGGGACAACCCAAAGCTCGTGTCAGGCAACAGGCTCATAGCCAATGTCATTAACTCAAGTTTTTTCGTGCTGCCTTGCGGCAGCAGGAAACTTCATTATGACCGCTACAAGGGGAAGCCCTCTTCCAGGGCTTCCCCTCTTCAA
>CAMHOE010000057.1 GCA_946186665.1 uncultured Clostridia bacterium
CCACTAATCACTAACCACTAATCACTAACCACTAATCACTAACCACTAATCACTATCAGTTATACTGGTCGTAATCATCGCTGCCGTCCTCAAAGCCCTGTCCGAAATTCTGATTGCCGCCCGGTGCAAAGCCTTCTTCACCGGCTCTGACTATTCCGGCAAGCGCAGGGTCGGACTGGTAATCATCTGCACTTGTATTGAACGGATCTTCCTCACCGGACTTGATGATGTTTGCAAGGTTCGGATCATCCGCATAGTCGTCAGCGTTTGTATTGAAGGGATCCTCTTCACCGGACTTGATATAATTTGCAAGGTTCGGGTCATCCGCATAGTCGTCGGCATTTGTATTGAAGGGATCCTCCTCGCCGGACTTGATGATGTTTGCAAGGTTCGGATCATCCGCATAGTCAGCCGCGTTTGTATTGAAGGGATCCTCTGCGCCCTTTCTGATGATCTTTTCAAGATTTTCGTCGACCTTATAATCATCTGCACTTGTATTAAAAGCATCCTCCGGACCCTTTTTGATAAGGTTCTCCAATGCGTCATGCTCTACAAGCTTGTACTTTACAAGGTCAGGATCCGTAGCCTTTGGCATCTGCTGGGGTTTCTCTCTTACAGGATCGCCTTTAGGTCTGGTATCCTCCTTCGGTTCTTCGGGAGCTTCGACCGGTGCTTTCTGATTTGCTCTCATTATAAGGAATACAATGATAATGAGCAGTACTATAGCAACACCTATTATGATAAAGAGAAGCGCCTTATCGCCCTGATCCTTATCGGTAGAAAGCTCTGTATCAGTATGTGATGTATCTATTTTTCCGCTGTTGTCCTTATCGGAACCGGAAGCCGTTTCATCTATCGCATATATCTCGCCTATCCTGATAGTTTCAGTACGGCTGGACTTCTGGAACTTATTGCCGGAAGCTCTTGTCTTTACCGAATAGGTGCCCTCTGTGTTCAGAATTATCTTTCCTGTAAACTGACCGTTCGTAAGCCTTGTCAGCGGGATAGTCTGTTCACCCTCATCACTTGTTATGATGGTAGACATATTTATAGTACTGATAAGGTCGCTGTCCTGAAGAACACCGGTATTGTCGTTGAGGGTAGCAGTTATCTCTATAGTCTGACCGGGACCTGCGGATTTTGAGGAAAATGTCTGCTTTACATATATGGAATAGAAATCCATCTGGGTAACAACGCAGTTATCTTCCGTTACGTTGTCAAGGTGCAGGTTCCACGTACCGCTGTCAGGATATATCAGCTTCAGGAGCGTATAGCTGTTTGTAGAAGTTACATTTACCTTATCGCTGCTGCCGTCCAGCGGAACATTCTTTCCGTCCGGAGATGTCAGCACAGGATTAAGCTCGCTTTTTGTAAAGCCGCTTCGTATGACTACGTTTACATAGAACACCGTATTGTCCTTGACTTCTATCTGTACATTACCGTCTACGATATCCTTCTGTGTTCCCTCAAGGTTATAGATATCGCCGAAGATATCAGTTGCTATCTTGATAAGTCCTGATGACTGCTTTGTCTTGTATGCTTTACCGTTTGTAGAGCCGGAGATATTCGCAACCTCTTTTTCATCAAGAGCGCCGTTATAGTTAAGACCGATGGAATAGACCGGAACACCCATTTCCTTCAGTTCGGAGAGAGTTGATGTCATTTCCTTTTTAGACTCGTCAACAGTTCTCGGACCATTCGGCAGGTCTGTATTACCGTCACTGAGAAGAACTATTACCTGATTTCTGTTCGGGTCAGTATTCTTATTTTTCTTGTAGATATCCATAGCCTTTGTAAGACCCAGTGCGATATCCGTATCACCCACAGGGTCATATTCAAGGTTTGTTATTTCCTTCTTGACTTTATCAAGACCTTTGGAGTCGTTCAGGCTAACGATATCACTGGACGCTTCTATCTTCTGTGTATACACAACATAGCCCACGCCGCAGGAATCATCCAGAAGGTCAACAAAGAGGTTGAAAGCATCTATTGCAACCTTGTTGGGGTCAGAATACAGCATTGAACCGCTGGCATCCAGCACGAAGATAACATCCATATCCATGCTGCCGTCCTCGTCTTCAAGCATTTCCTCCAGCTCTTCTGTTTCCGAAGCACTGCCTTCAGCGGCAGTATTCTCATCATCGCCGCTTTTTTCAGCGTTTACACTGACGGAGCAAAAGCAGCACATCATAACTGCGGCAGCCATAAGCATTGCAAGGGCTTTTTTTACAACACCTTTCACTTTCAACACTCCTGTTCTGTTATTATAGTGACCGGCAAACATTTTTTGTCCGGCTCATTGATATTTCCCGTACTGTTATTCCGGAAAAATCAGCGTATCTTGATATGCACCTCACGGAGCTGCTGCTCGGTGACCTCTGTGGGTGAGCCAAGAAGAAGGTCCTGCGCATTGCTGTTCATGGGGAATGCTATTACTTCACGGATGTTTTCCTCCTCCGCCAGAAGCATGAGCATTCTGTCCACACCCGGAGCCATACCCGCATGAGGCGGCGCACCGTATCTGAAAGCGTTGTACAGGGACTTGAACTTGTCTTTAAGCTCCTGCTCGCTGTAGCCTGCGATTTCGAATGCCTTTATCATTACATCAAGGTCATGGTTGCGGACTGCGCCGGAAGAAAGCTCTACTCCGTTGCACACGATATCATACTGATATGCAAGTATCTCTGTCGGCTCCTTTTCAAGAAGCGCCTGCATACCGCCCTGAGGCATTGAGAAGGGGTTATGTGTGAATATGACTTTACCTGTTTCCTCATCTATCTCATACATCGGGAAGTCAGTGATAAAGCACATCTCAAAGCGGCTCTCGTCAATAAGTCCCAGACGTTTTGCGACCTCTGTTCTTATCTGTCCTGCAAGCTTCGGAGCCATATCCTTGCTGTCAGCTATAAAGTAGATAACGTCTCCTGCCTTTGAACCGTTTATCTCAATAAGCTTTTCCCTGTCGCCCTCTTTGAGGAATTTATCAATAGGACCGTCAAAGGTCATATCGTCTCTTACTTTTACATAGCCAAGACCCTTCATGCCAATGGAAAGGGCAAACTCTTCCATATTCTTGAACCATTTTTTAGACTGAGCGGAAGCTCCAGGTACGTTTATGCTGCGCACCGTCTTTTTCCTGAAGGGTGCAAAGTCAGTCTCCTCAAACATGGGGCTGATATCCTTTATAAGGAGAGGATTGCGAAGGTCAGGCTTGTCTGTGCCATAGGTAAGCATAGCCTCTGCAAAGGGTATTCTGCGGAAAGGCGGCTTTGAAACTTCCTTTTCGGAGAATTTCCTGAATGTATCATAGAGCACTTCCTCAGCAGCCGCAAAGACATCCTCCTGCTCTGCAAAAGCCATTTCAAAGTCAAGCTGATAGAACTCACCCGGTGAGCGGTCTGCCCTTGCGTCCTCATCACGGAAGCAGGGTGCTATCTGGAAGTATTTATCAAAGCCGGAAACCATAAGCAGCTGTTTGAATATCTGGGGAGCCTGAGGAAGAGCATAGAACATTCCCTTATGCTTTCTGCTGGGGATAAGGTAGTCCCTTGCGCCCTCCGGCGAAGAACAGGACAATATGGGAGTCTGTATCTCAAGGAAGCCCATTTCCGTCATCTTGCTGCGCAGGAAGGATATGACCTCAGAACGCATAACGATATTGTTATGGACTTTTTTGTTTCTCAGGTCAAGGAAACGGTATTTAAGTCTCACATCCTCCTTGACTTCCGTAGAAGTCTGCACCTCAAAAGGAAGGCTCTGGGGTGCCTTGCCAAGAACGACGATATCCTCTGAATGTATTTCCACAGTACCTGTTGCTATTTTGGGATTTATGGTATCCTCATCACGCTTTGTCACATTACCGCCGACACTGACAGTACATTCCTTATTGATGTTCGCAAGCAGCTTATCATCATGTACGACCACCTGTACAACTCCGTAATGGTCACGGATATCAAGGAACATTACTCCGCCGTGGTCACGGATATTTTCCACCCATCCGGCGACTCTGACACTGCTCCCTATATCGGACTCTCTGAGCTCTCCGCAGTAATGCGTACGATATTTATTCTCTCTAAGCATACAATAACCTTTCCTTTCGCAGGACAAAGCCCTGTTTCCCTCCGGCTCTGTCATCATTAAATTAGACTACTAACTGTTTCATTATACCATTAATGCACAAATGTTTCAATATAAAAATCCAAAATAAAAAACCAAATTTCCACACAAATCAATTTTACTGGGGCAGATACATGGGGAAAACCCTTTTCCGGCGGTGCGTGACCGCACTGGACAACTTAGAACGCATCTGCTTCTGATTGGGCAGTCCGCGTCGTGCTCCTCAGGGAGCACTTTGGCTATTTCAGTGCACGTCTACAGCTTTTGCCGCAGAACGCGGAAAAAGGGTTCTTCCTCATACCCCTTGTATAAAAACCGCTGAATATTTTCTTCTATGGCAAAAGCCTTCAATGTATAAAAGACTTCCGGCGGCAACAGAGCTTTGCCATGTTGCCGCCGGACTTGTTTTTAGAGGTTCCCTTTTATCACTTTGTCACTTCGTTTCCTGCAAGGGTAACAGACTCTATCTCTTCGGGATTTACACTTATCCAGTCATTATTCATGAAATACTGTACAGTCGCTGTGACCTTATTGCCGTCTGTCTCACAGAACAGTACCATTTTTGTATCTATTTCTTCACCGGTTTTAAGTGTGATCCTTGAACCCTTTGCGGCTATAACAGTACTTGCGAATATACTCATGCCATTCTCTTCCGAAAGCGCAGAGGTATTTCCGCCTGTTACTTCAAGAGTAACCTTCATGTTCAGTGCGCCTGTCTCTATTTCTGATATTTTATATTCTATATCGTTCAGGCTGTAGGTCTCATCCTTTATTTCCTGCTTTATCTCTTCAGCTTTATAATTGAGCTTCCATGAACCGTCCATGTCTACATCAAGCTTCTCGTATTCCGTCAATGTGAAAGCTATTGTTATTACGGCATTTCCGTTTTCATCAAAATATCCGGAATCGTGTCTGAGTATGACCTGACCGTCCTTGAGATCCTTTTCTGCTTCGGAAATAATCTCATCAGCCTTTGTGCCTTCCCTGACGAATATATCGGTGTCCAGATTTTCGTCCCATGTGACTGTGTAGGAGTGCAGCTCTTCTATGTCATGCAGAAGATAAAGATCCTCCACATTAACTGTCATTGTCTGACCGATAGTTTCGTGATCATCACGCTCTACATGGTAAATTCCCTTTATGGTATCTTCGGAGCTGAGTGTGTAGGTGCTGAACTTATAGCTGTCGCCTGTGCCGCCCTGCATCTGCTGAATTGCTGAGTAGTCTACATCGTATTCCTCAACGCTTCCCGACGAAAGGGCTTCGGGAACTTTATAACTTGCTGTATTAAGGTTTGCCTGAACGTACCAGCCGTCTGCATTCTCAACAAATTTGCCGCCGTCTGCGCGCTTATAGCTGACAGACGCATATACGCTGTTCCTGTCGCCTGTAATGCCCAGAAGCTCCGCTTTATAAGCGTCTGCTGTTTCGATTTTTATATCGCTGCCGCTGTAGATACCGTTGACTCTTTCCCCTGCGAAGTGCTCACCGAAGGCTGCATTGAAGCTGCCCATAGCGCCTGCTGTTATCGTACCTGCTGCTATCGTTGCCGCTGCGGCTGCCGCAAGTATAACAAATACCTTTTTCCTGCTGCCTTTTTTACCGCTGTTTTTAACTGCCGGAGCTGCTGCTTCATTATTTATTTTATTCATAAATATCTCCCTTACTCTGTCGGCGCTTACGCCTGTCTCTTCAATGACTGTCTTTTCGTCAAGCTCGTCTATATCCTTATCCATTCTGTCAAAAATGTTATTTGTCTTAGTCATGATCAATATCCCCTTTCCTGTAAAAAAGCCCTGAGCTTTGTTCTTGCTCTCTTTATTTTCGACTTGACCGCTTCAAGCTTCAGCCCCATGATATCCGCTATTTTCGGGGCTGTCTGGTAGTAGTAATAGTATCGGAGCATTATCTCCCGATCAGGCTGTCCGAACTGATCCAGCGCATCACTCAGGTCCTTTTGCAGTACCTGATTATCTATCGTGTCCGACAGCGAATACTCATCCGCCATAACGACATCATCAATATCGATGAGGTTATTCTTTGAAGAAGCGGACCGCAGCTTTTCCTTTGCCTTGTTCTTGGTGACCCCTGCTATGTAACCCTTCAGTGAATTTTCGGATATTTTTTCAGGAGCATTCCAAATGACAAAGAATACATCCGCCGCTGTTTCTTCAATATCCTGAGTACTAAGGCCGCCCCTAGACAAATTGTATATTATGGTTGAGACATATGGTGTGTAACGCCGGATAAGTTCTTCTATTGCCGGCTCGTTATGCTCCTTTAGTCCCTGAATTATTTCATTATCCGTCATGGTATTTTCCTTTCTGCGGCGCCTGATCCTGCCGCATTTCATTTGTACAGATCTGTTCGCTTTTCAGGCATCGTTGAAATTTCAACTTTCAATATAATAATTGCAGGCAATTATAAAAAAGGTCCGCGAAAATAAATTTTTTTAAATTTTTTAAATAGCTTTTCAAAGCAAAAAAATAACTGCCGGTTCTCCCGACAGTTATATAAATCAAATCATGAACTGACACATAAGCAGTACGCCTGTCTGCACATCATTACACACGGTCATTTAAGCTTATCATGCTTATCGTAGTAATTGAAATCAGACGCGTCCATATGTTCATCCTTATTGAGGTTATTGTCACTTCTTTTGAACATACCGCCGCCGGCAGTATAGTTCTGGTTAGCCGTCCTTACTCCGAGGATGAAAGCCACTATTACAAACAGCACAAAAAGAAGTACCCACTCCATAAGCATGTCCCCTTTCACTATGTGTCATAATACTGCTCGCTTACAGCAATATAACAACGCAAAAGCCGCAGACACTATCCATATCATACGGCACACAGCGATGCAAAAACAGCTTCACACCAAAACAAAGCAAATCAGTTATAGTCCTTGAAGTGATCCATAAGCTTTTTGAAGTCCTCAGCAGCCATTTCGTCTGTAGAGTTATGGTAAAGGATAAGGCTGCTCTCATCATCAGGATCACGGAGATTTTCAGGTATCGTGAAATTGACAGTTGCAAGATACTCATCCCAATGCTCCAGCTTCCATGTATCGCGGTCAGAGTTTCTGTCTATCATCCTCTGGTGACATACCTCCGGATCAGTTACCACCCAGATGACAGTAAGCTTAGCACCTGCTTCACTGAGCTTTGCCCTCAGATTTTTTATGTACTCATCGTCACGTATCTCTCTTGTAAACGGTGCGTTCACCATAACAAGGTCTGCATAGCGCAGAGCTTCAAACGCAAGGTCAAGGATCACATCGTATTCGTAATCCCTTATCTCCTTCTCAAAGAAGTCCGAGCTTCTGTTATATTCCTCTCCGGCCACAGCAAATATCTGTTTGGAGAGCGGGATAAGAGTATCCTTATCAAGATACACTATATGCTTCAGCTCTGTTGCAAGCTTCTTTGAAAGCTTGGTCTTTCCGCAGGCAGGCGGCGATGTTACGAATATAAGTCTCTTTTCCATTATAAAAACTCCCTTTTATTACAATGTATATCTCATCCGCAGTATCCTCTGCGGCAAAAAATTATCTGGCAAAACATTTCTCCGGCACACCCGTCAAAACATTCTACATTATGATAACATATTTATTCAAAAAAATCTATATTTTTTTTAAAATAAAAACACAAAATTATAAATTCTGTTAATGGGGAGTTTTTTGATACACTCACAATCTTTTTTCAGTTATCAGACAACCGGAAATAATTTTTAAAATTCAGCGGTTTCAGGAAAGGGTTTCCCCATGCAGTTGCCCCTGCAAAATCGAATTCCGTAAAATATACAAAAACATATTGAAAGAAGGGGATATTTTATGGTAATATAGTATGTGTAATGCTGTGTGTACGGAGGTGAAGGTATGGCAAAGGAAAATAAAACCAATGCAATGAGAAAGCTTGACAGTATGAAGATAACATACAAAGAGCATTACTATACAGACACAGAAGCCGTAAACGGAGTTGAAGTGGCGCAGGTTCTCGGAGAAGACCCGGCTCAGGTATTCAAAACACTTGTAACTGTCGCAAAATCGGGCGAACATTATGTGTTCATGATACCTGTTGCTCAGGAGCTTGATTTGAAAAAAGCAGCCGCAGCTGTAGGAGAAAAATCCGTTTCAATGCTTAAAGCAAAAGAGCTTTTGCCGCTGACCGGATATGTACACGGAGGATGCTCGCCGATAGGAATGAAAAAGTTTTTCAAGACCACAATACACTCAACTGCACAGAACTTTGATACAATACTTTTCAGCGGCGGCAGGATAGGGTTCCAGATAGAGCTTTCACTTGAAGCCCTGCGTAAGGTCATTCCCTTTGAGCTTGCAGATATAATCCATGAAGGGGGTTCATCTGTTTGAAAAACATGATAATGAACCTTGAGCTGAAAAAGCATCCTTACCTGTCCGCTTTTATAATATGGCTGTATCTGTTCTTTGCTTTCGGATATTTTGAAACTGACAGCGTGGTGACGATAAGCTATATCGTACCGATGATAATATCAGGAATTATTGTTTATCTTTACTCCCTGAAAAAGGAAAAGATAAGAAAGATACCTGAAAAGAACAGAAAGGCGCCGCTGTATGCTTTGGGAGCCGTTGTGGTTTCCATTGCCATGATATACACCTTTGCCCATGTCCCGACGGATGATTTTCTTACATCCAGAAACAGCTTTGTTCCTTTGGTGTTTTTATCCGCAGGACTTGCGGCATACTGCATTTTTCTGAGCGTTAAGAAAAAGTGGTCGGTAAACCGTATACTTTTCTGTATATTTATTCTGAGCTGTATAGTTCATCTTTTTTATATTCTCACAGCAAAGTTTTTTGTCTCACAATGGGATATGGGTTCACTCAATTCAGGCGGACACGGTCATCTGGGATATATAGAATATCTTTTCAATAACTTCCTTCCCCTACAGTCTGACCCCCGTGAAAAATGGCAGTATTATCATCCGCCGCTGCATCATTTCACTACGGCTATGGTGCTGAAATTGCAGTCACTGTTCGGCGGTCAGATAAGGACGACTATATATAATGTTCAGTTTATCACAATGCTTTACGCCATGATATCCAGCGTCAGCGTATATGAAATATGCAGGGAGCTTAAGCTGAGAAGGCTGTCCCTGATACTGGCGTTTTCTATCACGGCACTTTCACCGGCGTTTATATATGTAGGCGGATATGTAAACAATGATATGATGGCTACAATGTTTACTCTGCTTTGCATTTCCTGCACCATAAAATGGTACAATGCCCAGCGCATGGGAACGATACTGAAAACAGCGTTGTTCTTCGGACTTGGTATGCTTACAAAAATGTCCGCAGCGCTTATAGCGTTCCCGATAGCTGTTGTGTTCCTGTACGCTCTTATCAAAAAGCTCAGGGAAAAGGATATGAAAAGCTTCAGGGGTCTGTTCGGACAGATGTGTGCGTTTGTCGGAGTCGCTGCACCCATGTCGCTGTACTGGAGCCTGAGAAACCTTCTGCGTTTCGGCATACCAATAGGATACATACCCGAAAGCACTATTGAAGAACAGTTTATACCTGAGTCCGTTCCCAGACGGCTTTTTGACTTTTTCAGCATAAGTCAATACTCAAATCCGTATATGAACTATAAAGGAGAAAATGGCTTCAACGAGTACAACCCTATAATAGCTCTTATCAAGACATCGGCAGCGGACCAGGCGGCCGCAAAGGATACTGTCGGATATCTGCCCGGACTTGCCATGTTCTGGCTGACAGTTGTGATTGCGTCAGCCGCATTTATAATGATGATATATATTCTCATCCGGAAGAACACTCTCCCGTTTGTGCTGAAGCTGTTTTTTTCGGTGATGTATGTTGTTTATATTTATTCCTACATATCCTTCTGTATAAAATATCCATATACGTGTACCGAGCACATAAGATACACAATGCCGCTGATAGTTGAGGGCGCATTGTTTATCGGCTTGGGAGTAAAGGAACTGAAAAAACAGAAAAAGCTATACAGCAAAATCATTATCAGGTGTGTTACCATTGCCGCAGCTGCATTTTGTATATGCTCGGTATATACCATAATAAAAATAGGTTCAGTCCTTACAATACAATGGATGACAGGATAAAATCAGCGGTCAGTTTTTGACGGACTGTGGTCAGTTAAAGGTTTTAAGAAGTAATTCCACTTTCCACTTTCCACATTCCACATTTAATTCAGGATGGTGGTATAATGAACAATGTCAATTTGCATACAGGAGCAGCACATCAGGTGCTTAACGAAGTAAACAGAGTGGTACTTGGCAAACAGCAGGAGATAGCGGAAATAATGACAGCATTTCTTGCCAATGGTCATGTACTGCTCGAGGACATACCGGGTGTGGGAAAGACCACACTTGCCATAGCCTTTTCAAAGGCGCTGGGACTTAACTGTAAAAGAGTGCAGTTCACACCGGACGTTATGCCCTCTGACCTTACGGGCTTTTCGGTGTATAACAGAGAAAAGGAAAAATTTGTGTATCAGGAAGGAAGCGTATTCTGCAATCTGCTTCTCGCAGATGAGATAAACCGTACTTCCCCGAAAACACAGGCGGCTTTGCTTGAAGTAATGGAGGAAAGAAAAGTTTCCGTAGAAGGCGTAACAAGACAGGTTCCGGAGCCTTTTCTTGTTATCGCGACACAAAACCCGTCAGGTGCTGCAGGAACACAGCTTCTGCCTGAGGCGCAGATAGATAGATTTATGGTAACGCTGTCTCTGGGATATCCGGATTTCAACAGTGAGCTTGCCATAGCAAAGGGCGTCGGAGTAAATTCCCGTACAGACTTTGTAAACCCTGTTACGGATGCAAACACTTTCCTTGTAATGCAAAGGGAAATACACGATATATACATCAAGGATGTTGTGTATGATTACATACTGAAGCTTATCACCGCCACAAGAAGCAACAGATATCTGGAAAGGGGTGCAAGCCCCAGAGCCACAATAGCACTTGTAAAATGCTCAAAGGCATACGCATGGCTTCAGGGACGGCATTATGTTGTGCCGAATGATGTGGTAGCTCAGCTGCCCTATGTTCTGTATCACAGAATCATGCTCAGCACTTCTGCAAAAATGAGCGGCGTTACAAAAAATCAGGTGCTTGATGAAATCTTGCAAAGCGTTCAGCCGCCATATATGGGAGTTAAAAGATGAGAAAGGTTGCTGCTGTTTTCATGCTGCTGGTGATCTGGTATTTTGCCGGAATGTACAGACAGACATCTGTAATGACGCTGGCTGTATGCGCACTTATTTTTGTGCTGCTGCTTATCGGCATTGCAGTATATCAGCGGTTCAATATCAATATCCGTCCCGACAAGAAACAGGATATAGCCTTTAAAAAAATTGAAAAGACTGTTCTTGTACGGGCAGACAACAAAGGGATCTTTCCTCTGAACCGGTACAAGCTTTTTCTGTCTGTAAACTACAGCGGCGACAAAAAGAAATTAAAAAAGAAATTTACAGGCTGTGCATGGGGCAAAAACGGCGATAAGGACGACCTGTCGGAATTTTATCTGACTGCCCCCTACTGCGGTCTTATAGATATACATTTCAAAAGAGCGAAGATATATGATAATATCGCGCTGTTTTCTGTTCCTAAAAAGCTAAGGGAAAGCGGTCAGCTGATGGTTTTTCCGGTAGAGAAAAATATGAATATCATCATGCCCATGACAGGCTTTCATGACAACATACCTCTTGTTGAGACACTTTCGGAAAAGTCAGGAGACGACCACAGCGAAGTCCGGCTTATACGTGAATACCGTCCCGGCGACCTGTATCGTCACATTCACAGGAACTACAGCGCACGTACCGACAATCTTTGGGTAAAGGAATACCGTAAGGAAAACGATTTTATTTTTGATGTTTTTCTTGACACTTCCTCAGACGGACCTGTCCCGCCGCAGATACTTGACTCGTTCTATGAGATAGTATTTTCTGTAATTATCAATCTTTGCCGCAAGGACATTGTAATAATGGCGCACTGGTATGACAAAGAAAAAAACGGTATAGTCGACCTTGAGATCACAAAGGAGAACCAATGCTTTGAAATGCTGGCGAGGCTGTTCCTCACGGATACTTCGTGCAGCAGGCAGACCATTTCCGGCAGCATCGAACAATTCGGCGACAAATGTATGGTCATAAGCACCGGACTGGAATGGCGGCTCGGCACGAGACCCATTCACCGCTTTGACCCTCAGAACACCGAAACAGAGCTTGCTACCAATATCTTCGACCTCCGGTGACTTTATCTCAGGGGTAATTCTTTCGTGTACCTTCAAGGGCTTTGACCCCGAACCCCAAAGTCTCTTATGTCGGCTCGGTCGGTGCTTCTGCTTAGCAGAGGTATCCTCCGCCGCTGTTATTTTGCAAGGATATTCAGCGGTTTTAGGAAAGGGGTGTGGGGAATAACCCTTTTTACGCGTTCTGCGGCAAAAGCTGTAGACGTGCCGGCAAGCTGCCGGTGCCGATTCGCGCTACAGCTTCAAATAAATAATTAATGTTTGTGTCCGCGCTTACGGCTTTTAAGAACAAAGCTACAGACGTGTTCAGCAATAGCCAAAGTGCTCCCTGAGGAGCACGACGCGGCGCAAGGCTTGCGCACCCGATTCGCGCTACAGCTTCAAATAAATAATTAATGTTTGTGTCCGCGCTCACGGCTTTTAAGAGCAAAGCTACAGACGTGTTCAGCAATAGCCAAAGTGCTCCCTCAGGAGCACGACGCGGCGCAAGGCTTGCGCACCCGATTCGCGCTACAGCTTCAAAT
>CAMHOE010000058.1 GCA_946186665.1 uncultured Clostridia bacterium
CATAGGCAGTGCATTTTTTTGATTACAAAATATGACAGATTTAGATTGACGTGCAGAGCCTGCGCACCCGATTCACGTTGGCGTTCGTACCCCAAGGGCACTTCCTACGGGTGCTACGCTCACTCTGATATCCGGACCGAAACTTTTCCTGCCCGCGTTTCTCCGCCCAACACGCCCCTTACGGTGCGCTTTTGGGCGGTTTTAGTTTTGGAGGATAGTAATAATTTCGTTTTCGCCTTTGCGAAAACGTACCTACATTATTAATTTTTAAGTCTTAAGTTTTCAGTATTCATTAATTACTGTAATTATTCCTCCGATATCGTAGAGTGGAAGAGAAGAAAGTGAATAAAGGCTTACGCCATATGATAAGGAAAATGCTTTTATATTCCGGTAGTCAGGATGACGTGTGATATCACCGCAGAAAACAAGGGTGCCTTTGTCTATAAGTCCGCAGGCGCCACCGATAAATCCGTAATCGTATCCGCTCAGCTCTATATGTCCGCAAGTGATTTTCAGTACATCTATATGATTTTGTAAGCATATTTTATGTATGGAAGGGTCAGATGTTATTACAGCGTTTTCATTAACTATAGCAGTACAGCATTTTGTATAGCGCTGATTGGTGTGTATTATGGTGTGGCCTTTTTCTGTCAGTCTTTGCAGAAGCTTTTTATCAGCTGTGCGTGTATTGCAAAGTACGTTTGTTCCTAAGATACAGACGTTCAGGGACGGCATTGCCGCTGTAACAGGTTCATCAGTGTATGTAATACAGGCTCCCATATCAAGCAGTGCCTGTACTGATGCTGAGGATACATCGGACGATACAAAAAACTCCTCATCTCCCAAATGGCAGAAGCTCATATCCGCATGAAAGGCTTCTGCGCCGCTTATGCCCGGCAGCTTTGGTGATACTATTATCTTTATACCGAAGCGTCCAAGCTCCTTAACAGCCTCCGGTACATAGTCGGACATGATGACATAGGCTGCACGGCTGTCGGGAATGTTTGGTTTTTTTACAAATTCCTGTTTCATAATAATATCCTTTAGTTTTGACACGGCGGTCATTCTGACATCCTTTGACATCGATACGGAGGCTGAGTTTGTACAGCTATGCCGAACGCAGAGATGACACCGGAGTAGTGGATGCGGCTTTAAACGCCGGATATATACCAAAAATAATTCCGATAAAAACGGAAAACAATAATACTATGATGATTATATCAATTCTCGGTACAAGCGTCAATCCAAGACTTGATGCGCCTGCCCATGATATGAGCATACCCAGAAGTATTCCTGCAATACCTCCCGTAAGGGTAAGTATCACTGCTTCCATCAGAAATTCAAAAACTATATCTGACTTTGATGCTCCCAATGCCTTTTTTATTCCTATCTCTCTTCTTCGCTCCGTTACAGCTGCAAGCATTACGTTCATTATACTCAGACCCGCAACAAGCAGCGATATGACCCCTACAAGAGTCAGTACGGCAGTGAAAATATCTATTATATTTCGCAGACTCTCCTTTTGTGCGGATAAGTTGGTGAGTGTATATGCGCCGCTTGTATCTGTGTTTCGTTCGATGGTTTTTACGACATTATCAGCTGCTATATTATCGTCATAGCCCTGCTTGACTTTTATCTCTATCTGTGAATAATTATCCGTGTTCATATTTCTCTGCATAGTGGTATACGGCAGATACACAAAATTCGGAATGTAGTTTCCCATCATGTTCTGTAAAATTCCGCTGCCCGTTTTAATTACTCCCACTATGGTATATTGTGCTGAAGTTCCGCCGTTGTTTATTATTATGCGCTTGCCGACAACATTGTCACTTCCGTAGCAGCTCATGGCAAGCGTCTGGTCTATCATGCAGTTGTCGGATACGGAGGAAATATCTCCGGCATTCAGGAAACGTCCTTGTATTAAAGACAGGTTGATAACATTCTTTGCGTTATCGTCTATCCCCCAGAGAAAAGCTGAGCATTTGTCATTGTGGACATATACATCCGTTGACTCAAACATAAGCGGCATAGCAAAATCAACAAAGTAAAGCTCCTGTATTTCTTCAAGCTCCTGCTGTGCAAACGGCACATTCTGTGTGTTGGGCGCAATTGACAAGCCGCCCATGCCAAGCTCGTCAAGTTCATCCGTTAATGCGCTGCTTCCGCACTCGCTTATATTATTTATGATTATTACAGACGCCACACCTACGACTATTCCGAAGAGAGTAAGAAATGTACGCCCCTTTTTTCTTAATAACATTCTTATGGAGTTCATCATTAAATCTATCACAAACATTCCTCATTAATGGGAACCTCTAAAAACTCCCCTCACGGCGATTTTTAGAGAATCCCTTTATATCATTTTCGGACGACCCTCTGACCATCGTAAACATTGTCCGGATTTTTAAGGATAACATCACCCTTTTTAAGACCGGATGAGATTCGTATTCCTTCTTTATATTCATCGGAGGTTTTTATATACTTCTTCACAGCCCTGCCGTTCTTAAGCACAAAAACATAATCTCCCTTTTCGTCTGTGCGTACGGCTTCATAGGGAATAACAAGCACTGACCTGTCTGTAGAAGTAATGATCGTACAAGCTGCGCTGTAACCTACACGAAGCTCATCATCAGTTTCATCAAGGGTCAGCGTTACCTCTACGGTAGTCTCTTTGCCTGTCAGTCCGCCTGTACGTGATGCTTCGTCGGATATTTTTGTGACGGTTCCGGTAAATTTTTTATCAGGCAGTGCATTAAAGGTTATATCTGCTTTCTGTCCGGTTTCTATCAGCTTTATATAACTCTCATTGATATCAACGGGTATCTCAGGAAGCTTTTTGTCGGATATTTTTAATACCGTACTGTTTTTCTGAGCAAATTCTTCTTCTGCAAAAGACAGACCTGTCACTGTTCCGTTATATTCACTATTCATCTCAATAAGCTCACAATACTTGGAAATCTCCTCTATAATGTCATACCCTCCTGACGAAGAAACAGAACCTAAAAGCGACTCTATCCCCTCTGCTCCTGCATACTGCTGAGCAAGTGTTACATAGGCATCATCTATCTTATAGTATGAAAAAAGAGCATCTCCTTCTGTTACTGTATCGCCGTTTTTTACATATACCTGATTTATCAGTGCGGCAGTCTTTAGCTTTACAGCCTTACCGGAACTGTATTGCAGTTTTCCTGCGGCAGATACGGTATTATCCATATCCTTTTCTGTAAGTGTAAAGGTTTCAACCGTTACAGTATTATTTATCATGGATCCCGACATTATTATCAATGCAATTATTATTCCTGTTGCCGCAAATAAGTAAAAATATTTTTTCATATCCTCATCTCCCTATGTTAGTATTTGATATTAAATTCAAATTATTATCCCATTTGCCTGTTTCATACCCTTAGAAATTATTAGCATACTGTTTATTATCTGACAAGCATATCACTTTACATTTATATTTCGTCATTCTTAATAATTTACAAAAAAACAACTTAATATTTGTCATATAATTTACTGTAATTATTAATGACATGTCATCTGTATTGTGATAGAATATTGTTAACAAATTGAACAAATGTGAGGCTGATAGTTATGATTCAGATAAAATGTCCGAAGTGTGGTTCTGTCTTTGTATGGAACGGAGCAGATGCCGTTGCCGTATGCGGCACCTGCGGAACAAATTACGGTATGACTCCCAGAAAAAATACAGCCCCTGTTCTTATGCCGCCGGTTGGCAGAGGTGCAGTAGACTATCTTACCGTACCTGGTGATCAGATAATAAATAACCGTCCGCTGCTTAAAACTTATATCCCGAAAAACTGGAATTATCAGTGCGGACTTCTGAACGACCGCTTTGATCTTGTTACCAACCCTTTTGTGTTTTCAGTTAACTTTGCAGCGCCTGACCGTTCGGCAGAGATCGTCTTTACAGCAGAAAGCTTTTACAAGCATTTTGACCTCACGCCCCAGACTGCACAGTTCCAGAACAGACTTGAAGATCTTACCGTAACAAGGACACCAACATTTTTCAGGCTGAAGTCCTATATGACGTCTGACAGCTATTGTGATGCTCTCGCCCGGAGCTGCGGTCTGAGTCAGATCTCTGTTGTGGACACTAAACAGGCGGACAGTGAGGAGCTTTCAAAGCAGCAAAGAATAATACAGAACTTTCTTTCAAACGGGTATCAGGATGCCGCTGCCGGCTGGTCCGGAAAGACCTATCGCGGAATATCTGCAAATGGACAGCGCATGATGGTCTATGCTGAAACAAGAGTCATACAGCTGCTGAAAACCTCTGTTGTACCAACTATGCAGATGTCGCCTTACGGAATGGGCGGAATGTTCGGCGGTATGCGTATGATGCCGCAGATGATAAATCAGGAACGACAGGATATCTTCTGGGATACACAATATGAGTTTGTCCTGCTGGCAACAGAAGAGGCTTATCAAAGGTCATACGCCGAGCTTGAAAGGATAATGAAAACCCTTGACTATCTTCCTGGGATAGAGGATGCCCGCAGGGATGCAATGCAGCTTGCAAACAACACGCTTATGAACATCGCAAATACAAGAGCTGACTCCTTTGCTCGTCAGCAGCAGATCATATCAAATACAAATGCCTACACTTCAAACATACATCATCAGATGATGGCGGATAATGCCGCGTCGCATGACCGTTCCGCAAACCTGAACTCAGAGATGATACGCGGTGTAAATACATATTATGCAAACGGCGGTATCGCAGAAGCTTCAACAATGTATGACCATGTGTATCAGAACACACGTGATCCGGATATCTTTGCAGCACAGCAGGGTGACGCATTTGAATTTGGCGTTGACTTCGTAGAACTGCGAAAAACAAACGGGAATTATTGATAAGTTTAATATGGGAGCATATGAGACTCTTTATGAATTCCAGATAATGATATAAAATTGATTGTCGCTGATCATTATACATTTGTACATTTTTCAATAAACTGTTGTAATAACTGATGACTTTATGTTATAATAGACTAAATAATTTTTCAAGGAGGATATCAGACATTATGAAAATAACCGATGATATTAAATATGTGGGTGTCAATGATCATAAGATCGACCTTTTTGAGGGACAGTATATTGTCCCTAACGGAATGGCATATAACTCTTATGTTATCGTTGACAAGAAGGTCGCTGTAATGGATACGGTAGACAGGAATTTTACCCATGAGTGGCTCAATAACCTTGAGGATGCTCTTGACGGAAGAAAGCCTGATTATCTTATCGTTCAGCATATGGAGCCTGACCACAGTGCAAATATCGTTAATTTTATGAAAAACTATCCCGATGCCGTTATCGTATCAAGCTCTAAGGCATTTACCATGATGGGCAACTTTTTCGGTACGCAGTTTGAGGACAGACGCATAGTAGTCGGCGAGGGCGACAAGCTTGAACTGGGAGAGCATACACTGAACTTTGTTGCGGCTCCTATGGTGCATTGGCCTGAGGTCATAGTTACATATGACAGCAAGGATAAGGTCCTGTTTTCTGCTGACGGCTTCGGAAAATTCGGCGCACTTGACGTGGATGAGGATTGGGCGTGTGAGGCAAGAAGATACTATTTCGGTATCGTGGGCAAGTATGGCGCACAGGTGCAGAATCTCCTGAAAAAAGCATCAGCACTTGATATTCAGATAATCTGTCCTCTGCACGGTCCTGTGCTGAGTGAAAATTTAGGTTATTATCTCGGACTGTACAACACATGGTCAAGCTACGGCGTGGAATCAGAGGGTATCATGATAGCCTATACCTCCGTATACGGTAATACAAAGAAAGCTGTAGAGCTTCTTGCTGAAAAGCTCACTCTTAAAGGCTGTCCGAAGGTGGCTGTCAATGACCTTGCGAGAGAGGATATGGCTGAATGTGTAGAGGACGCTTTCCGCTATGGAAAGATAGTACTTGCTACAACTACCTATAACGCAGAGATTTTCCCCTTTATGCGTGAGTTTATCAATCACCTTACCGAGCGTAATTTCAGCAACAAAACTGTTGGTCTTATTGAAAACGGTTCATGGGCTCCTCTTGCGGCAAAGACAATGAAGAAAATGCTTGAAGGCTGTAAGAATATAGACTTTACCGACACTACGGTAAAGATAACATCAGCTCTTAACGATACCAGCCGTGAACAGCTTGATAAGCTTGCAGATGAACTCTGCAAGGACTATATCGCACAGAACGGCGATACCGCTGACAAAAATGACCTTAATGCACTTTTTAACATTGGCTATGGTCTTTATGTCGTAACCTCCAATGACGGCAAAAAGGATAACGGACTTATTGTCAATACAGTAACTCAGGTAACTAACTCTCCCAACCGCATTGCAGTATGTATCAATAAGCAGAACTATTCGCATCATGTTATACAGCAGACAGGTGTAATGAATGTGAACTGTCTTTCTGTAGAGGCACCGTTCAAGGTGTTTGAGAATTTCGGTTTCCAGAGCGGCAGAAATGTAGATAAGTTTGCAGACTGCCAGCCGCTGCGTTCAGATAACGGTCTTGTTTTCCTGCCTAAGTATATCAACTCCTTTATGTCGCTGAAGGTGGAAAACTACATCGACCTTGAAACACACGGAATGTTTATTTGCAGCGTTACAGAAGCAAGAGTCATTTCCGATAAGGAAACAATGACATACACTTACTATCAGAATAACGTAAAGCCAAAGCCCCAGACAGACGGCAAAAAAGGCTGGGTATGCAAGGTATGCGGATATATCTATGAGGGCGAAGAACTGCCCGAGGATTTCATCTGTCCTCTTTGCAAGCATGGCGCTGCGGACTTTGAGCCTATAAGCTGACCTATGAAAGTCAGCTCTCTGAAAGAAAAGACAGAGAATATACTTCGTCACCCATATTTAGCGGCACTGCTGCTGTGCTTTGCAACGGAAGCTCTTACATTGTGTCAGGAAGAATACATGACAGGAACATCCGTTATGATACTTGTTGTTTCTGTCATAGCATTTGCTTTTTATAAGCTTGTGATGAATGACAAACCGAAATACCTTCATTTCGGACTTGTATCCGTCTGTGCATCTGCTGTAGGCTTTGGAATGTACTTTATCGGTCACACCGGACTTATACTGCTTTTAACAGGTTTCATCTGCCTTGCGGTTTTGTACCTGATATATAAGAAAAAGCTTCTGAAGCCCTCAAATCTGAACTTCATCCTTCTGTCAATGGCTGTATTGCTATACATATCCTATGTGCTGTATACCGTGTGCTACGTTCGCCAGACGGACTCCGGAACACTGGAGTCCGAGTCGGGACATATCGGATATATAAGATATATGTACAACAACTGGTTTGTTCTTTCGGATGAAAACCCTCTGGATCATTGGCAGTTCTATCATCCACCGCTGTATTATATGATATCAGCAGCGTGTATGAGGATAGTGTCAGGTCTGGGCTTCGGATATGAAGTCGCTTTAGAGTCCTGTCAGATGGTTTCACTGTTCAGCGGACTCTGTATCCTGATAACATCATGCAGGCTGTTTAAAGCTCTGGGTCTGAAAGATCATGCCCTGTCTGCGGCAGCTGCTGTCGTTGCTTTTTCAAGCTGTCTTGTTATGTTCTGCGGAACTACAGGAAATGACCCTCTCGCAACGGCCTTTGAAGTGGGCGTTCTGTACTGCACGATAAAATGGTACAGGGATCACAGCATGATAAACATTGTGCAGATAGCGATTTGTATGGGTCTGGGTACAATGACAAAGCTTTCTGTCGCTATGACTGTACCTGTGGTGGCATTAGTATTTATCTATGTTTTTTTCAAGGAAATAAAAAACTGCCCCAGATGGCTGGGACAATTTGCAGTATTTATAATTATCTGCGCACCCCTTGCGCTGTGGTTCCCCATAAGGAACCTGATAATGTTCAGCGTTCCTTTAGGTTACGTGCAGGATGGCGGAGAGCGGGAATGGATAACTTCAATGCCCATTTGGCAGAGAGTGATAGATTTCAGCCCGTATCAGTTCGAGTATCCGTTTATCGTAGAAGAAGGAATAGGTACATCAGGTATTGAGTATTTCTACTCAGATTTCAACCCTCTTGTGTCATTATTCAAATCTGCGGTAGAGCTTACAAGAATGAAGTATCTTACATACTTTTTCCCGATATTCAATATACTTATGTATTTAAACATAGTACTGGGTATTACAGGTTTTGTTTACATGATATACGAGCTGTTCTCAGGAAAGAAAAATCTTACTGCGGAAATGATAATTGTCGATATTTTTTATTTTACTCTTCTCATTTCCTATTATATTTTCTGCTTCAGAAATCCGAATACATATGCCGAAAACATCCGGTATGTTTTCCCGATGGTCATTACAGGTGCTTTGTATATCGGACGCTTGTGTCAGAGAAGCAGTAAGAGTAAAGCTTACAGATACCTGAAAAACGGTGTATATGGTATCGTCACAGCTTATTCAGCAACGGAACTGTTATTATGGACTGCGCTTGCAATAACCGGATAATTTGAACAAAATAAAAGATACGTATGCAGAAAAGGAGTTTACTCTCCTGAGCCTGCATACGTATTTTTCTGTCAGAATATTCATCCATTGAATTTATTATCTTCATTACGGATGTATTCTATCATTTCGGTGCGGCCGCCGTTTGTCAGAGGAAACACACGTTCCTCAACAATCTGGTCGAGACTTTTTTCATAACAAAAGATACCATTCCATATTTTTACGGTCATAGTTTCTTCTTTGACGTCAGGAATGATAATATAGTGGAATTTCATATTACATTCCGTATAAGGATTATCATTGGCAAACCATTCTATTCCCGGCAAACTTTCACACAGCATTTCTCTCCCCCCTTTTGCACCGGAACAGCCAAAATACTGATACTTCGGGTGTTTTTCTGAACACGTTATTTCTTCACACTATGCACTGCAAATCAATAATTTCGCTTTTGAAATCTTAAGTACTGAAAAAACAAATTCACGATTTATCTCTATATTGATGAAGTGTGTTTTTCACGGAGGTATGTAGATTCTAGATCGGCAAGATGAAGCTTCACTGCAAGAGGGTATTTTTCATAAGCGAGACTGATAGAGAAGCTGCCTCCTCTTGCCGCTTCATCAAACCCACCCATGTGCCAGCGTATTGCCATAGCTTCAGAGGTTTTGAGACGCATAAACCGTTCGATAAGAAACACGGATTTTTCCCCGTGACCATAAGGAAACACATCCTCTACTGCATAGTAAGGCTTTTTTTCCCATCTGCCTGTTTCCTCGTTCTTTACATTTCTTGTAGAGACTTTGTAGAATTGAGCCTTGCACAGATCATGGAGAAGCGCACATATTGCAAAGCTTTCAGGATTATCCTTCTCACTGTCAAAATGCTTTTCCATCATTGTGTGGTACACACTAAGGCTGTGCATAACAAGCCCCTGTTCACAGGCACAATGAAATTTAGAGCTTGCAGGCGCTGTAAAAAAGTCCGTTTTTTCAAGCCATTCCAAAAGATCCTCTGCGCCTTCTCTTGTTATATTCTGCCTGAATATCTCCAGGAATTCTTCTTTATAACTCATATACTTCCCCCATTGATTATCTGAATCAAAAAATCTATGTTATTATTTTATATTATTACTCAGAAAATTGCAAATATATATTATTAGTTTTTTTATCGCTCAGGGGTATTTCACGAACAATAAAATAAGTTGTTTTTAATTATTTATAGCATTCCAAATTAATAATTGCAAAAATCACGTAAGAAAGTTAGCGAATTTAGGAAGGGGGTTCGGGGGAAACCATTTTTTCGCCAGAAAATGGTTTCCCCCGAGAAACTCACTTGATGCGCTTAAATAATTGGATTGCTATAGGAACAAACATACAAAAACGCACCATCCCGTTATGGAATGATGCGTTCATTTATTTATTCAAAGCTTTAACTGAATGATTATCTCTTTACGTTGAAAGCATTGATGCCCGGATATACAGCTGCATCACCGAGTTCCTCTTCGATTCTGAGGAGCTGGTTGTACTTAGCAACTCTCTCTGATCTTGAAGGAGCACCTGTCTTGATCTGGCAAGTATTGAGTGCTACTGCAAGGTCTGCGATAGTTGTATCTGCTGTCTCACCTGAACGGTGTGAAGAAACTGCTGTGTAGCCTGCCTTATGAGCCATCTTGATAGCCTCAAGAGTCTCTGATACAGAACCGATCTGGTTGAGCTTGATAAGGATAGAGTTACCTGCGCCCATAGAAATACCCTTTGAAAGTCTTTCTGTGTTGGTAACGAAGAGGTCGTCGCCTACGAGCTGAACCTTGCCGCCGAGCTTAGCGGTCATTCTCTGCCAGCCTTCCCAATCCTCTTCATCAAGACCGTCCTCGATAGAAATGATCGGATACTTGTCAACGAGAGCTTCCCAGTGTGCGATAAGCTCATCTGATGTGAACTCCTTGCCGCTCTTAGGCTGCTTGTAGAAGCCCTTGCCCTTTTCGCTCTTCCACTCTGAGGAAGCAGCGTCCATAGCGATCATGAAGTCCTTACCAGGCTCAAAGCCAGCTGCCTTGATAGCCTCGAGGATCTTCTCGATAGCTTCTTCGTCACTCTTGAGGTTGTTGGGAGCGTAACCGCCCTCATCGCCTACTGCTGTAACGTCGCCCATATCCTTGATGAGCTTCTTGAGTGTGTGGAATACTTCTGCACACCATCTGAGAGCTTCCTTGAATGTGGGAGCGCCTACAGGCATGATCATGAATTCCTGTGTATCAACAGCGCTGTCAGCGTGTGCGCCGCCGTTGAGAATGTTCATCATCGGAACGGGGAGCTTTGTGCCCTGTACGCCGCCGAGGAATCTGTAAAGCGGAAGTCCATAGGAATTTGCAGCAGCTCTTGCAGCAGCGATAGATACAGCAAGAATTGCGTTTGCACCAAGATTAGACTTGTCCTTTGTGCCGTCAGCCTTGATCATAGCAGCGTCTACTGCATATGTATCAGCAGCATCCAGACCTATCAGTACATCATTGATAGTTGTGTTGATGTTTTCAACAGCCTTGGAAACACCCTTGCCAAGATATCTTGACTTGTCGCCGTCACGAAGCTCCAGTGCCTCGAACTCACCTGTTGAAGCGCCGCTCGGAGCTGTACCTCTGCCGATAGTACCGTCAACAAGATATACCTCTGCTTCTACAGTAGGATTACCTCTTGAATCGAGGATCTCTCTGCCGACAACCTTTTCGATTTCTGTCATTTTAACCATTGTTATCTTCTCCCTTCGGAAAATTATATATTACAGCTTCACAGAAGTCTCTATGACCTCCTGCAATTTTGCAGCAGAAGCTATAAGACAATTTCTTTCGTCCTCATCCAACTCGATGGGAACAAGACCCTCAACGCCGTTATTTCCGACGATAGCGGGCATACTCAGGGCAATACCTTCTATACCGTACTGTCCCTTCTGCATACTGGACACAGGCAGAATGGATTTTTCATCACGAACCACTGCCTCGCATATTCTCTTTACAGACATTGCGATACCATAATAGGTAGCCTTTTTCTTTTCTATGATCTCATAAGCGCTGTTCTTTACATCGTCTGCGATCTTTCGCATACTCTCCTCGTGGTCAAAATATCCTCTCATTTCGCAGAATTTGTTAAGAGGTATGCCGGACACATTTGCGCTGCTCCATGCAGCAAGCTCACTGTCACCATGTTCACCGATAATAAATGCGTGAACGCTTCGGCTGTCGATTTCAAGATGTTCACCTAAAAGATATTTCAGTCTTGCGCTGTCAAGCACTGTACCAGAACCGAAAACCCTGTTCTCCGGAAAACCGCTGAGCTTTGCAGTAACATATGTCAGTATATCCACGGGATTGGCGACTACAAGAAGTATTCCGTCCTTATTATACTTTGTTATCTCAGGAACGATAGAACCAAAGATAGCAACATTCTTTTTGACAAGGTCAAGTCTTGTCTCTCCGGGCTTTTGACCGGCGCCTGCGGTAATAATGACCATTGCAGCATCGGAAATGTCCTCATATCCGCCGGCATAAATACGCATCTGTTTTGCAAACGGCAGGCCATGACTGATATCAAGAGCCTCTCCCTCAGCCTTATTATTATCAGCGTCAATAAGCACAAGCTCAGAGAACAATCCACTCTGCATCAAAGCAAACGCAGAAGCCGAACCGACAAAACCGCAGCCGACAATTGCTGCCTTTCTGCTGTTCATCTCTACCATACAACGACCGCCCCTTCTCATAAATACACAGATATCATTCCCACAAAACGATCATTTATTCAAATCAATATCCGTTTCAAAGAAATACAGAATACGTCCATAAGTAAATATACCATAATTTACAACAAATTTCAATACAAAATAAGAGTATTTAACCACAATAAAAAATATTATTTTGAAAATGTCATAAAACTGCCGGCGCAGAGCCTGCGCTCCCGATTCGCGGCGGAGTGCCTCCGCTGTCGATTCGCGCTACGACTTTCGTATGAACAAGTAAGTTTGCGCCCGCGATTGACGGCGCAGACTTGTCAGACACTTGTCTCCATCCGCCGGCGCAGCCCTGAGGGGCTGCTGTTTCGGCTGTTTTATCCAAGCAAAAAGTTTTTTCGCCTATTCAGCTTTATGCGCCTGCATACTCCAATTTACAATGTTACAACCCAAATCATTGATATCTTGGATTTAGGGAACCACTGATTTAATCAAAAACATAATTCTATATTAGAATAATGAATA
>CAMHOE010000059.1 GCA_946186665.1 uncultured Clostridia bacterium
AATTACATAACATGGGCTGATCTTATTCAGCTTGCCATCGCCATTGCGGCATGGATAAGCGTGATTATATCTCTCCATAATAGCAAAAAGAAATAACCGCCCTAATTGCACATGGTCGCGGTTATTTCTAATCATTTGACCGTGAGCTGACCGTTTACCGATAGCTCCTTGTATCTTTATTATATAGCATAAAAGTGTGGATGTCAATAAAAATGTGGAATGTGGAAAGTGGAATGTGGAATGTACAGGCGCATAAAGTTGAGAAGGAGAAGATACTGTATGTCCGGAAAGAATAGCCGAAACAGCAGCCCTCAGGCTGCGCCGGCGGGTGGGGACGATTATCTGTCGGTTCTGCGCCGTCAATCGCGGACAGGAAAAGTTTTGGTCATACTATCAAAGTGAGCGTTAGCGCCCGAAGGAAGTGCCCTTGGGGTACGAACGCCAGCGCGAATCGGGTGCGCAGGCGCCCGTAGGAAGTGCCCTTGGGGTGCTCTGCGCTTCACTCCGTACTCTTTTGGAGGAGGAGTGATGTGTAATGAATAATTACATAACATGGGCTGATCTTATTCAGCTGTCCATTGCTGTTGCAGCATGGGTAGGTATAATAATGTCTTTCCATAACAGCAAAAAGAAATAACCGCCCAAATTGCACATGGTTGCGGTTATTTCTAATCTTACGACTACGAGCTGACCGTTTACCGATAGCTCCTTGTATCTTTATTATATAGCATAAAAGTGTGGATGTCAACAGGAATTTCAACGCAAAGTGAATATATAACACACTGTGAAAAACGTATAATTTTAATATAGTGATTTGTGTTCGAATTTGTATTGATATAAATCCGAATTGTGATATAATGATTTTGTTACTGTTCTCCAATCTGGTAACAGGGAGGAGGGACACTCATGGATTTTTTATTATCGTTTTTTTTGTCTGTTGCGGCAGGTGTTGTAAGCGGTCTTATCGTTTATATCATCAGCAAATGGTTTGACAGGAAATGACAGTAACAAGCCTGCGGTTTATGTCAGCCGCTCCGTTACGGAGAAATGAACAGACCCCCATCAAAGTTTCGCGGACTTTGATGGGGGTCGCTTATCAGGCACTCATGGATAGCCTTATATCGTTTTATAAGGCTATTATAGCATATGCACTTTTGATTTGCAATATGCTTTATAAAATTTTTCAAAAGTGAAAAATAGGCATATCTGCGCCGCAAGGTACAGCAAATAAAATAAATATAAATATTTTATTTTGTATAATTATCTTCCTTTACAATCAGGAAAGAACATGGTATAATACTTTTGTAAAAATTTGTACCTGGAGGTATAATTATGGAACAGTACAAAAAAGAGTTTATCGAATTTATGGTTGACTGTCAGGTCCTTAAATTCGGTGACTTCGTTACAAAGAGCGGCAGGAAAACCCCTTTCTTTGTGAATACAGGCTTTTACAGAACAGGCGCTCAGTTAAGGCGTCTTGGTCAGTATTATGCAGAGGCTATCAATAATACCTTCGGTCTGGACTTTGATGTTCTGTTCGGACCTGCATATAAGGGCATACCTCTGTCGGTTGCCGCAACAATAGCTATAAGTGAAAAGTATGGCAAGGATATACGTTACTGCTCGAACCGCAAGGAAATAAAGGATCACGGCGATAAGGGCATCCTTCTTGGCAGTCCGATAAATGACGGCGATAAAGTCGTTATTATCGAAGATGTTACAACAGCTGGCACCTCTATCGAGGAGACACTTCCTATAATTAAGGCACAGGGAAATGTTTCACCGGTTGGACTTGTTGTTTCCGTAGACAGAATGGAACGCGGTCAGGGGGAGAAGAGCGCTCTTTCTGAAATAGAAGAAAAGTATGGACTTAAAACCACCGCTATAGTAACAATGGCTGAGGTAATAGAACACCTTTACAATAAAGAGTATAACGGCAGGGTAATAATAGACGATGCGCTCAAGGCTTCCATTGATGCTTACTATGCTCAGTACGGCGCAAAATAATATTGATAATATCCGATGATAGAAGAATAAAGACACCAGTTGTTGTGGGGCAGACGCAGAGTGTCTGTTCCGTGTTTTACCGTGATTTACGGCTGTAATATCCGGCTGTAAAAATATAATAAAAAGGAGCGAAATTGTATGAAGAAGAAAGTGCTTGCCACAGTTCTGGCTTGTGGCTTGCTCACATCATCCTTTGCCTTTTCTACCGGCGCAACGGCAGAGACAACCGATGTTGTGGAAACGGGTAAAACCGTTACGTTCATGGTTACCGTGGACTCTCCTGCGCTGATCGACTATGTTATCAGTTCCGGCGGAGCCTATGGTGATGTCGGCGAGCTTTTAAGCTCGGCATCTGCAAGCAGCTGTTTGCAGCAGATCAAGGGTTCTCAGGAGAAGGTGAAGAGCCTTGTTGCCTCAGAGATAAAGAACTCTGATCTGACAGACAGCAAGTCATTCACTGCCGTAACAAACGGCTTTACCGTTAAGGCAGACGTTGCGTATTTCGAGACGATCAAAGCGCTTGAGGGTGTAGCTGATGTTTCCATCTCCAACGAATATGATAAGTCGGAGATCATGGAGGAATACGGCGAAGAAGAAGAGTACAAGATGACCGGTTCCTATGGAATGACATCAAAGTCAACAGTAAACGCACAGGGCGCATATGATGAGGGCTATACCGGCAAGGGAACCCTTATCGCAATAGTCGACAGTGAGTTTAATGTTGAGCATGAGGCATTCTCTGTAGCACCTGAAGTACAGAAGTATGACAAGGATTATGTTACCGGTATCAACAATGCTGTAGGACTTAATATTGATGATGCTTACAGTATAAATGATGTCTTCTATAATGGTAAGATAATCTATGCTTATGACTATGGTGAGAATGATAATGACTGCGCAGATCCTGATGCTTATCATGGTACTCATGTTACCGGTATAGCAGCAGGTAACAACGGCGAGGACGGAGACTTCCAGTTCAAGGGCATGGCTTATGACGCACAGCTTGCACTGTTCAAGATCTCCGATTCATACGGCGGTCTGAGTGATGACGCTATCGTTGCAGCTCTTGATGATGCAATAAAGCTTTCACCTGACGTTATCAACTGCAGCTACGGCGCAACACGTTACCTTGTGTATGACCGTGAAGGAAAACAGCTTTATGAAAAGCTCACACAGGCTGGCGTATCTATCGCAGCAGCAGCTGGCAACTCTGCATATGACACCTATGATGCAGGTATTTCTGAGATCACTGCCGACCACGTTAACTACTACACAATAGGTCAGCCTTCATCAATGAAGGATGTATTCTCAGTTGCTTCTGTAATTCCTGATGCAGTATATAATAACGAAATATACTTCGTTTTCAACAGCGAAGAAAGAGCTTCTATGGAGAATTATCCTCTGAACATCTCCTATGATCAGATAAGCAGCCATTATTCTTCAGTTTCATCCGCTCCGGATTCACCGGCATTCAGCAGCCCCGTGACCGAAGAAGATGATGATTACATAATGGAAGCAGAGTTTAATTATACTTACATAGACTCCTATGGCGAAGATATAGATTTCAGCAAGCTGGATATGACAGGACAGGTACTTATTTTCAATCAGGGCAAAGAGCCTATCGGAAACTACATCCTGGATGCGTATGACACCAACTGCGATGAGATCCTTATCGTAAAAAATGACGAATACTTCCAGCCAACAAATCTGATGCAGTCATTTGTAAGTGTGTCTCTGCTCGACAGCTCTGTAAAAGAGTATCTTGCTGAGCATACAGAAGGTATCGTTTCAGCACGTATGAGCGCAGCAATGCGCACGATCAACAAGTCCGCTGCACGTATGGTCGATGAATATTCATCATACGGTACAGTTGCAGACCTTACACTCAAGCCTGATATAGCTGCTCCCGGAAGCGATATCCTTTCCGCAGGCTATGATGGTTATGAAAGTATGTCAGGTACTTCAATGGCAACTCCCTGTACAACAGGTGCGATCGCTATAATGAAGCAGTATGTAAGAGAGAACGGCTATTCAGATCTGCTTTCTCCGTACAACGAGGAAGAGTATATCTACAAGCTCATGATGAGTACTGCTGAAATAGCTGCATATCCTTATGACGTTTACGGCACAGGCGATATGATATGCTTCAGCCCCAGACTTCAGGGCGCAGGTATAATCGACCTTGACGCAGCTATAAAGACAGGCGCATATCTGTCTGTTGACGGTGCTCGTCCTAAGGCATCACTGAAGGACAATGTAAACGGCACATATAACTTTGACTTCACAATTACAAACCGTTCCGAGAACGACATCACATATATGATGGATGCTCTCATATACACAGACGGCAGCGAACTCAGAACAGCTGCGGATGGTTCAAGCTACTATGCAAATACTCTTGTTCCTGAAAGCATAAAGGATTACGCTGATATTACTTTCAGCACAGGCGGAGCAGTAGTAGACTCTGTTACAGTAGCAGCAGGCGCTGACCTTGTTGTTTCTGTTTCCATACAGCTTGATGAAAGCTATGTAAACAACCATAAGACAATATTCACAAATGGTTTCTATGTTGACGGCTATGTAACACTTGGCGCAGTAAACGATGTAAACCTCAACATGCCCTTCTCCGGCTTCTGCGGCGATTGGTCTGATGAGGCGATCTTCTCTAACGATATTTATACTTCAACAGGTGACGGCGTTTATGACAGCAGCTCACTTGTTATAGGAACAACTACAGATACCGGCGAAATATTTGCTCTGGCGGCAGGAGAAACCGGATACGGTTGTGACGAGCTTCCGAGAGAGATATCCTTCAGCAAGGATACATTCAGAAATCTTATCGGCGACGATACAGACTTTTATGGTGTACCGTATAACTCTATCCTTCTGCCGAATTTCTATCTCTACAGAGAAGCACTGGATTTCACAATAGGTCTGAAGAAGGGCGACGATATGCTCTATTATCAGAACTATGGTGATGTTGCATCCTACTTCAATATGTATTTACAGCCCTACTATAACTTCCTGGATGAATACAAAGAACCTCTCCTGCTTGATTACATGGATGCAGTTGAGGATCTTGAAGAGGGCGAGTACGAGTACGTAATAAGCGCAGCTACAGTAGGAACAGACGGCAACCCCGGAAGAACAGAGACTCGTTCCTATAATGTAAAGATCGATAATACAAAGCCTGTTATCGACAGCTATTATGTAGAGCTTACTGACGATGGAAGGAAGCTTCTCCATTTCTATGCTACTGATAACAACCTCATACAGGGTTCAGACGTTTATGCCGTAATTCGCAATGAAGACGGCGAGGTAACAGATATAATCAGCGTTCTTAATGATTATGCTTTTGCTTATGGTGAGCTGTCATCGTTAATGACTTACAGCTATGACGAAAGCACAGGTCTTTACGAGTTCACTTATGATATCGCAAGCTATGAAGACTTCATAAAAACACTTGCTGAAGGTGTAACTATTGAAGAAGAAGACGGCAGCGTGCTTGAAATAGGCCCCGATGAGAGATTTGCCGGTGCCGACACATCTTCTATCGGATTTGAAGCTATAGACTTTGCGTATAACATGAGTGAGACCGGTTATGCAGATGTTAATGCCTACGGTGAAGCAACACTTACATTCGTTGATGAGAAGGGTGCTCCCGTTGAAGGACTCAACGCTGTAATAGGCGATACGACCTATACAACTGACAGTAAGGGTGTTATTATCGTTAAGGGACTTGCTCTTGACAAGACAGAGGTCAAGCTTGACAGCGACAGCTATGTACTTGCAAGCGGAGACGAAGCTTACACATTTGAGCTTACAGAAGATAAGTACAAGTTCGAAGGTACAGTAAAGGTAAAGGCAGTAGAGAAGAAGACTTCTGAGCCTGAGATCTCCAAGCCCGAATCAAGCACACCTGAAATAAGCAAGCCTGAGGAGAGCAGTACTCCTGCAAAGCACACTGATGTAGTTGATGAGCCGAAGCAGGTAAGCGTACCGATCACTGTTAAGGAAGTAAGCACTACAGATGTTGTAACAGTTAAAGAGCAGAGCCAGGTATCAACCGTATCTACAGGCGACAACAGCAATGGAACAGTAATTCCTGTAGTTATGATGGCAATTGGTTCTACAGTACTTGTTCTGGCACTCGGCCGCAAGCGTAAGCGCAGCTGATTTCAGTAATTCAGAATAAGCATTTATACTAACAAAGAAGCACCGGAGAAATCCGGTGCTTCTTTTATAGTGAATAGTTGCGGGTGACCCCGCAGGACAACTTAACAACGCATCAGCTTTTGATATAACCGTCCGCGTCACGCTCCTAAAGGAGCGCTTTGGCTAATGTTGTTCACGTCTGTAGTTTTGTCACAGAATATTTCACATTGAACATTGCACATTGCACATTGAATATGCAGGCGCATAATAAATAAATGAATACTGAAAACTTAAAACTGAAAAATGAATAATAGCGGTACGTTTTCGCACAGCGAAAACGAAATATAGTAAGTATAATAAAAACTACAACTTCAAACTGCACAGGCGCATAAAATTGAAGAGGGAAAAAACTGTATATCCGTAAAAAACAGCCGAAATAGCAGCCCCTAAGGGCTGCGCCGGCGGATGGGGACAAGTGTCTGTCGGTTCTGCGCCGTCCGGCGCGGACAGTGAATGTTTGGTCAGTTTGTCAAAGTGAGCGTTAGCGCCCGAAGGAAGTGCCCTTGGGGTACGAACGCTATCGCGAATCGGCACCGGCAGCTTGCCGGGCTATTCGATGTTGTTGAGGAGGTTTTTGCACATGAGGAATATCATGAAGGAGATGAAAATGTTCCATATCAGTACGGGTAAACCGATTATTGTGGCTGCAATAACTGTCAGATAACCGGATAGATAGGATAATAATACAATGCCTGCTACTATTCCCGGTACCATAAGTACTACCATTATTCCCATATAAAAAGTAATGAATACTCCTCTGTTGCCGCTGATGCCTACTATGCGCTGGGCAAGAATGTTTGACGCTATGTATATACAGCCGAAACTGCCGTATACCAATGCACACATTATTACATCAGGTAAATATCCTCCGACCAGTATCCATAAAAACGCAAAGGATATCGCTCCGTCTATGAACGGCTTTATTATACTTGTGGCTCCTGCCATGATGAGCTTCTTTACAGCACTGTCGGGTATCAGAAATATATAGGGCTTGTTAAGCTCCTTTACCCAGTCTCCTGCTGCACTGAAAAAGAATTGTATGTATGCGCATATTACCGTTGCAGCAATGTATATTACTGTGACACGATACGGCGCACTGAAAAAGCTTTTCATCGCAAGACCTATCACTGACGATACACCTAACAGTACTACAGTGTTTATATTAAAGAACATGAACCTTGAACGTCTTGAGCCTTCACGCAAATGCTTGTAAAAAATTGCAGATGCGCCCTTGCCCTTGTTGATGCCCATTTTCCGGAGCTTTATCTTTTTTGAACCCATTAAGTCACTGTCCGTTACACGGCCTGTACGGATGTTGTCTCTGAACTCAAAATAGCTCTCAGCCCTTGCAAGCACATCTTCATAATAATCAAGCTTTGTAAGACAGAATATAACAACACTCAGTACACAGCTCAGCACAAGAAGTGAAGCATACACTACTATATCCATTGTACTTCCGCTTATAAAGCCGAAAACCAGACCGTGTACCCATCCGACTATCGGAGCATATTCAAGCATTTTCAGGGATACGGCGGCATAAAGGTTCTCCAGTGTAAGTCCGTTGCTGAACATATATACGGCGACTGTACCCAAAGCGTATATCGGAAGTGCGTAAATAACAAATTTAAGATATAATGCGCGTCTTGGTCTTGCGCTTGATATACAGAACAACAGCAGCGTCATCATCTGTACCATAAAAAGCATAAGCACTATGCCGACAACCAACATTATCGAATCCGCAACGGATAACTCAAACATTCTTATTGCAAAGCTGCCATATGCAGAAAAGCATACCACAAGAAACAGAGAAGTGGCAAGCTGACGCCCGATACCATATATGAGTATCTTCTTTGAAGATATCGGCGCTACAAAAATATTGTTTACATCACCCATTGAAAAAAACGTAGAGCCTGTACTTATACCCTTCAGCATAATAGGAATACTTATAAAATACAGCAGCGCAAGATATACACCGTAAAGTATCCTTATATCCAGCAGGTCTCCTACTTCTTCTGTGGAGAAAAATCCCCTTACAACAGCAAACACAGTACTCGCTGCGATAAAAGCGTACACGATAAGCTTCATAGGGTGCCTGATAGTATCGACTATTGCATTTTTTACATTTTTCCGTAAAAGATAAATAATAGCATTCACGATGAAGCCTCCTGTTCCTTCTCCGGACGATTTTTTTCGGTAATGGAAAAGAACAGCTCTTCAAGATTTTCTCCGCTCTTTTCAACAGCCTTTCTTTCACGCTCGGCTTCAATCCTGCCGTCCATCATGATGAACACCTTGTCCCAGAATTCCTCCACGCTGTCCAGCATATGTGTACTGATTATTATTGTAACGCCCTTTTCCTTCATCTCAAAAAGCATGGCTTTAAGCTCTTTTATAGCGTGGGGGTCAAGTCCTACAAAAGGCTCGTCAAACAATACAAGCTTCGGTTCAATGAGCAGCGCACAGCAAATACTTATCTTCTGCTGCATACCTTTTGAAAGCTCTTTACCAAGCTTATCCTTCTTGTCCGTAAGCTCCATTCTTCTGACAAGCTCTTCGGCTCTTTCCTTCCAGTTTTCAAGGCGGTATGCTCTTGCTATGAATTCCATGTGCTCCCACACCGTAAGCAGCTCAAAGGGGGCGGGTATCTCAGGTATGTAGCCGAGTACACGTTTTGCTTCAAGGCTTTTATTGTTAAATCCGCAAATCTCTATCTCTCCGTCAAATCTCAGCAGTCCTGCGATACATTTTATAGCTGTGGATTTTCCTGCACCGTTCGGCCCTGCAAGTACAGCTATTTCACCTTCATTGACTATAAAGGATATATTGTCATTCGCTTTGAAGCGGTTGTATTTTTTTGTAAGATGTGAAACATTCAGCATTGGTATTCCTCCATTTTTCATTCTGATTTATTATAGCATTATATAAATTTCATTAACAATATTAATCGTAAATTTTAACAAAAAATTCAAAAAGCTGTTTTGTTTTCAGTGAATAATAATCGGGCGTTTGTCATATCTGTCGATATTTATTAATATCACAAATTAATTTAGTTATAATTTTTTTCTATCGGGATACGGTAATATCGAAATTTTTAGTCAAAATATTAAATCTATAGTGTAGAAAAATACACTTTACTGTTGACATTCCATATAAATTATTGTTTAATATATTTAGATAAGTGTTTGTTATTTGAAAAGTCGTCAATAGAGAAGGGAGTGAAGTAATATGTTAGAGCTGTACGGAAAAGGTGTTTCAAATGGTATTGCCATCGGAAAGGTCTCCTTTTATTCCAATACGTCCACCAATGTCCCGAAATACTCCATAAGCGATCCGGAGTCGGAGATGAAACGCTATAAGAACGCTGTCAGACAGGCAAAGCAGCATTTGCAGCAGCTTTATGACGAGGCGTGCAAGCGTGTGAGCAAAAGTGAATCCGTTATCTTCCAGACTCATATGATGATACTTGACGACTCAAAATTCGTTGAAACTGTAGAAGTGCTTGTGCTTCATCAGCGTCTTAATGCTGAATATGCCGTGTATTCTACTGCTCAGCAGATCGCTGAGATATTCAAGTCTCTTGATGACGAATATCTACAGCAGAGATATACGGATATTATTGACGCTGCAAATACTGTTATAGAGATACTTCATCCCAAAAAGACAAATCAGGAGAACAGCTCAGAGCCTGTTATCATAGCCGCTTCAGAGCTTCTGCCCAGTGAGACTATCAGCCTGAAGCAGGATAATCTTTTAGGCTTTATCACAACAAAAGGTTCTAAGAACTCACATACAGCCATACTTGCGCGGACTCTCGGTCTGCCTCTTGTAACACAGATAAAAGGGTCTCTTTCCCGTTTCGACGGAATGGAAGCTATTATAGACGGACAGACAGGCCGTGTCGTTATAAACCCTGACCATAACACGGTCGCACACTATAAAGCAAAGCAGAGGCAATTCATAAAGCAGCAGCAAAAGCTTAAAAATCAGATAGGTCTGCCGGCTGTGACTAAAGACGGTCATAAAATAAAGCTCTCTGCAAACATAGATAATCTTGAGGGTATTGAAAGCGCAAAAAACAATGACGCTGAGGGTATAGGACTGTTCCGTCCGGATTATCTTTTTGTCAACAGAAAAACTCCTCCGAATGAACAGGAACAGCTTACAGCGTATAAAACTGTCCTGAGGTCCTTCCCCGAGTCTGAGGTCGTGATATCTCTGCCAAATTTAGGTTCTGATAGAAGCGTATCCTATATTGACATTCCTGAGGAGAAAAACCCTGCCATCGGATACAAGGGCATAAGGGTGCTCCTGAATAATAAGGACCTTTTTGTTACTCAGCTGAAAGCCATGTACCGCGCTTCGGTTTTCGGAAAGCTCAGCATACTTCTGCCGCTGGTAAACAGTGTTGATGAGATAGAGTACGTCAAGCGCACCATAGAGGACGTCAAAATGGAACTGCGCTCTCAGGGAAAGGAATACAGCGATAGTGTAAAGGTCGGTACAATGATACAGACGCCTGCTGCTGCAATGATTTCCGATGAGATATGCAGGATATCTGATTTTGTTACCATTGGTTCCAACGCCTTTACGCAATACACGCTTGCAATGGACAGAGAAAACCAGAAGCTTGAATATTTCTATGAGCCGTATCACAAGGCTGTGCTGCGTCTTATGAAGATGGTCACTCAAAATGCCCATGACAACGGAAAAAAAGTAGCTGTCTGCGGTGAGCTTGCCAGTGACATAAACATCACTTCTACCTTGCTTTCAATGGGTATTGACGAGCTTGTGGCAGTTCCGTCCAAGCTCCTTGATGTAAAAGCCGCCGTCCGTGATACCGATATTTCTTCGCCAAAAAACAAATTAAGGTATTGATATCGGCTGGGGATATCTCGGTCGCGGTCAGCGTTATTAACTTAACAATATTAAAAGTTTCGCCAGCCTTTTCAAAGGCTGCGGGGTCCATGGGGCAGAGCCCTTGGTCGCCGTCCGCAGACGGCGAAATCCCCTTTTTAATCCCTCGGAATGGGGTGAATTCAAAAACAGTCCTGTGGACTGTTTTTGAAGAGGGGAAGCCCTGGAAGAGGGCTTCCCTTTGTAGCGGTCATAACGAAGTCTCTCTGCTGCCGCAAGGCAGCAATAAAAGACCTTAAGTTAATGACATCGAGGTCGTGACCGGCGGTCAGCGGTCAATTCCACTTTCCACTTTCCACATTCCACATTTTATAAGGGGTTTCTGATGAACAATAAGGAAAAAGCAGTAAGGGCTGTTGAGCTTTTAGAAAAGGAATATCCTGATGCGGTATGCTCACTGCAATATACCGACCCGCTTCAGCTGCTTATTGCAACAAGACTTGCCGCTCAATGCACTGATAAAAGAGTAAATATGGTAACTCCTGCGCTTTTCGGGCGGTTTGAAAATGCTGAGTCGTTTGCGTCTGCTGATGTTTCTGAGGTGGAGGAGTACATAAAGTCCTGCGGTCTGTATAAAACAAAAGCAAGGGACATTGTGGCTATGTGCAGGATGCTGTGTGAAAAATATAACGGTATCGTTCCGGACAGCATAGAACAGCTTGTGGAGCTTCCCGGCATCGGAAGAAAAACAGCAAATCTTATTATAGGCGATATCTTCGGAAAGCCTGCGGTGGTCGTTGATACTCACTGCATAAGGATAACCGGCAGGCTTGGTTTCCATGACAGCAAGGATGCAGTGAAAATTGAAAAAATTCTCAGGGAGCTTTTGCCGCCCGACAAATCAAACGATTTTTGTCACAGACTTGTACTGCACGGACGCGCCGTATGCAAAGCAAGAACTCCTGATTGTCAGTCCTGCTGTATGAATGAGATATGCGATTATTGCGGATAATCGTTTTTCATCCGGTTACAATAATATATGATGATGTGGCAGCAATAAAATATTTTGCTGCCTTTATTATTTGATTATATTATTGTATCGGGAAGTGTCGGAATGAAAAATATCATTGAGCTTACAGATGTATCAAAAGTATACAGAACAAAGGGCGGTACAGTATGCGCTCTTGATAATGTAAAGCTGAAGATAAAGGAAGG
>CAMHOE010000060.1 GCA_946186665.1 uncultured Clostridia bacterium
CGGAGCAGTATCAGATTCCGCTGGATACGGCGAAGCATAAGGGCTTTTATGGCAAAGGGCGGTACAGTATGCGCTCTTGATAATGTAAAGCTGAAGATAAAGGAAGGTTCTTTTACCTCTGTTATAGGACAGTCGGGTTCGGGGAAGTCTACTCTTATGAATATTCTGGGCTGTCTTGACAAGCCCACAAGCGGAGAGTATCTTCTTGACGGCGAGCCTGTTATGCAGATGAGCGAGCGGCAGCTTGCTTTTATCCGGAACCGTATTATCGGTTTTATTTTCCAGAGCTTTTGTCTCATCCCCACAATGAGCGCGATAGAAAATGTTGAACTGCCCCTGTCGTACAGGAGGATGCCGAAGCTGCAAAGAAGATCGCTTGCCCTTGAAGCTTTGAAAATGGTCGGACTTGAAAAACGCACAGAACACAGACCCGGAGAGCTTTCCGGAGGTCAGCAGCAGCGTGTGGCTATTGCACGGGCAATCGCCGCAAGTCCGAAGATGATACTTGCGGATGAACCTACAGGCAACCTTGACAGTGCTTCCGGCAGGGATATTATGTCTCTGCTTTGTGAGCTTCACCGAAACGGCTCCACCATCGTCCTCATCACCCATGACAGCAGCGTTGCGGCAATGGCAGAAAAATGTATCAAAATTTCTGACGGTAATGTTTGTTTTTGAAGTTTTGTTCTATGTTTGACTCATCCTTGTTAAATCTGCACAAATTTCAACTTGATTATTACTGCATATTCCATAAAATTTTTGAGCGAATTTTCAAAAAAACAATTGACAAGATTTTTTTATATGCTATAATTAAGACAGGTAAGGGAAAATTCTTACCGGTAATACAGAGATAAAAACAAGGAGGTTATTTTATGCCTAACAATTCAATTGAACTTCATGATGTAGACGTTAAAGCTTTTCTGGCTGTTATCGACACCTGTGAGGGTGACGTTTTCTTAGTAACTGATGAGGGTGACCGTCTTAACCTTAAGAGCAAGCTCTGCCAGCTGATAGGTCTTACTCAGTTGATAGAGGGCGGCAAAATCACCAACGCTCATATAGAATGTCAGAAACCTGAGGATGAGTCAAAGCTCTTCCGTTTCAACATCTTCGGTGAGAAAGCCGAATAATAATTGAAGTACACTCTGGGCCTGCTGAAAAGCAGGCTCGTTTTTGTATTGAGAAAATCAGTATTAAAAAATGAAATTCAGACAGGCTTATAATATTATCTGATAAACAAGTAGATAAGAAGCAATAATGTCTGGGATAAAGACCTGTCATTAACTCAAAGTTTTTTCGTGCTGCCTTGCGGCAGCAGGAGACTTCATTATGACCGCTACAAGGGGAAGCCCTCTTCCAGGGCTTCCCCTCTTCAAAAACAGTCCACAGGACTGTTTTTGAATTCACCCCATTCCGAGGGATTAAAAAGGGGATTTCGCCGTCTGCGGACGGCGACCAAGGGCTCTGCCCCATGGACCCCGCAGCCTTTGAAAAGGCTGGCGAAACTTTATTTTTTACTTTTTTATTCAATATTAATATAAATAATTTTTCGTATTAAAAGCTTTGCTATGCGTTTGTCATCACAAAAAGAAAATTCAGCGGTTTCAGGAAAGGTTTTTCCCCATGTGTCTGCCACTGACAAACCGACAAACTGAATTTGTGTGGAATTTTGTTTGGGGCTTTACAAGTGGAAAAATGTGTGATATAATAGGGACTGTTGGTGCCACGTTCACGGTTTCGGGAATAAGCCCTTGAAGGGGAGTCCACAGCCCGTTACTGAGAGCGCAGGGTCAGACAAATACTATATATAAAGGTGGATAAAAAATGCTTAAAGAAGAAAAGGATGCTATCATCAAAGAGTATGCAACACATGAGGGCGATACAGGTTCTCCTGAGGTACAGATCGCACTCCTCACAAAGAGGATCAACGACCTTACCGAGCACCTCAAAACACACAAGAAGGATCATCACTCAAGACGCGGTCTTTTCAAAATGATCGGTCAGAGAAGAAGTCTTCTTAGCTACCTTACTAAGGTAGACATTGAGCGTTATCGTTCAATCATTGCAAGACTCGGTATCCGTAAGTAAGTATTTGTTTCGGGGCAGTCTGTGGCTTGCAGACTGCCTTGTTTCAATACTTCACACTGAGTTCTGAACTGGCAGTAAGCTTTTGCAGGAACTGAAAATTTCGCAGAACTAAAATACTGTGTATTTATACGGAGGAAACAAAATGTTTGAAAATTACAGAACTTTTGAAACAGAATTTGCAGGCAAACCCCTTGTTATCGAAACCGGTAAGATGACTCAGCTTGCAAACGGTGCCTGCCTCGTCCGCTACGGCGAAACAGTCGTACACGTTGCAGTTACCGCAGCAGCAAAGCCGAGAGAGGGTGTGGATTTCTTCCCGCTGTCTGTAGACTTTGAAGAAAAACAGTACGCTATGGGTAAGATACCCGGCGGCTTTAATAAGAGAGAGGGCAGACCCTCTGAAAAATCCATACTCATTTCAAGAGTTATCGACCGTCCTATCCGTCCGCTGTTCCCTAAGGATATGAGAAACGATGTTTCTATCGTTTGTACTGTAATGGCATATGATCCAGATTGTCTGCCGGAGATCGCGGCTATGGTGGGTACATCTATTGCTCTTAGTATATCCGATGTGCCGTGGAACGGTCCTATTTCCGCAGTGTCTGTCGGACTTGTTGACGGTGAGTTTGTCATCAACCCCACAAAGGCACAGCGTGAAGTATCTAAAATGGCAGTTACTGTAGCATCTACCGACAGCCGTATCGCTATGATAGAGGCAGGCGCAGATATAGTTCCGGATGATGTAATGTATAACGGTATTATGGCAGGACATGAGGCTAACCAGCCGATCATAGAGTTCATTAAGGGCATACAGGCAGAGATCGGCAGAGAAAAGTTTGAGTATCCCAGCAATGAGCCTGATCCGGAAATGCTTGAAGCTATCAAGTCTTTTGCTATCGATGATATACGTGTTGCTCTTGATACAGACGACAAAAAGGTTCGTGATGAAAGACTCAAGCCTATCTATGACGCAGTCCATGAAAAGTTTGATGAGATATATCCCGATCAGGCAGAAAAGATAGACGACTGTCTGTACAAGACTCAGAAGTTTATAGTGCGCCGCTGGCTCCTTGACGAGCAGAAGCGTGTTGACGGCAGAAAGATGGATCAGATGCGTCCTCTTGCTTCCGAAGCAGGTATACTTCCCAGAGTTCACGGTTCCGGACTCTTTACAAGAGGTCAGACACAGGTGCTTACAATAACAACTCTTGGTTCTATCAGCGATGCTCAGACTCTTGACGGTATCGACGACCTGACATCAAAGAGATATATTCACCACTATAACTTCCCGTCCTATTCTGTAGGCGAGACCAAGCCCTCCAGAGGTCCCGGCAGACGTGAGATCGGTCACGGCGCACTTGCAGAGCGCGCTCTTGTTCCGGTAATACCCTCAGTTGAGGAGTTCCCTTACACTATCCGTCTTGTGTCTGAGATACTCTCCTCAAACGGCTCTACATCTCAGGGCTCTATCTGCGGTTCAACACTTTCTCTTATGGATGCAGGTGTGCCGATAAAGGCTCCTGTTGCAGGTATCTCCTGCGGTCTTATCACTGAGGGTGAGCGCTGGATGACAATGGTCGATATTCAGGGTCTTGAAGATTTCTTCGGCGATATGGACTTCAAGGTAGCAGGTACAAAGGAAGGTATCACAGCTATACAGATGGACCTTAAGATAAGCGGTCTTACTCCCGAAATGGTAAAGGAAGCACTGTACAAAACACATCAGGCTCGTAACTATATCCTTGATGAGGTAATGCTCAAGGCTATACCTGAGCCGAGAAAAGAGCTTTCAAAATATGCTCCGAAGATGCTTTCTACAGTTATTCCCGTAGATAAGATCCGTGAGGTCATCGGTTCAGGCGGTAAAGTTATCCAGAAGATCTGCGCTGAGTGTGACGTCAAGATCGACATAGAAGAGGACGGTCATGTATTTGTCAGCGGAATCGATATAGAAAACTGCAAGCGTGCCATGAACATAGTAGATACGATCGTCAGTGATCCTGAGCCGGGCGCAATATACAAGGGCAAGGTAACAAGACTTATGGACTTCGGTGCATTCGTAGAGATTGCTCCCGGAAAAGAGGGTCTTTGCCATATTTCACAGCTTGATGTTAAGCGTACCGAAAAGGTAACAGACGTAGTAAATGTTGACGATGTCATCATAGTTAAGGTACTTGACATAGATGATAAGGGCAGACTCAATCTGTCCAGAAGAGAGGCACTTATCGAGGTAGAGGGACTTACACCTGAAAATGACCTTCCGCCGCGCCGCCCCTCAGGTCCGAGAAATAATTTCCACAGACGCTAAAAAAATTCGAGCAGAGGATGAAATATCCACTGCTCCCTTTTTTTAATGTGGAATTTGGAAAGTGGAATGGTGTTTGCTAATCACCAAAAAATCCGCGTTGACACGAATACAAGAATTGTATAAAATAGAACTTGCAAGGCGAACAGCCTGCGGAAAAGCGGCAGTCCCCATATTTCAGAAGGGGGCGAAAAACTTAATAAAGCCCCCTGATTGAAAGGGGGTGGGCAATATGATTACATATAGCGAGCTTATGCAGACTATTGGAGTCATCTTAGCCATCGCCGGTCTGATACTTAATATAGTTAAGTTCTGCCACGATATAAAAAAGAAGTAACCGCCTGTCCTGAGAAAACTGCGGTTACTTCTGTAACTTAAAGTATTTGGGACTGCCGTAGTTGGCTGGTCGCCTTGTTTACTTATATTATAGTGTATAGTTAATGTTTTGTCAATCACCAAAAAATCCGCATTGACACGAATACAAGAATTGTATAAAATAGAACTTGCAAGGCGAACAGCCTACGGAAAAGCGGCAGTCCCCATATTTCAGAAGGGGGCGAAAAACTTAATAAAGCCCCCTGATTGAAAGGGGGTGGGCAATATGATTACATATAGCGAGCTTATGCAGACTATTGGAGTCATCTTAGCCATCGCCGGTCTGATACTTAATATAGTTAAGTTCTGCCACGATATAAAAAAGAAGTAACCGCCTGTCTTACAAATAGTACGGTTACTTCTAACTAAACTATTACGGAGACTGCCGTAGTTGGCTGGTCGCCTTGTTTACTTATATTATAGTGTATATTTAATGTTTTGTCAATCACCAAAAAATCAAACAGACAGTTGACTCAGAAAGACTGATAGACGCGGTATAAAAAAGAAGTAACCGCCTGTTCCCCAACTCAGCGGTTACTTTTTTCAAGTAATTTCTAACGGGGACTGCCGTAGTTGGCTGTCCGCCTTGTTTACTTATATTATAGTGTATATTTAATGTTTTGTCAATCACCAAAAAATCAAATAGACAATTTACTCAGAAAGACTGATAAAAACGATATAAAAAGAAGTAACCGCCTGTCCTACCAAAGATGACGGTTACAACTTTTTGTTAACTTGAATTTTTTAAGGGGACCGCCGTAGTCGGCTGACCGCCTTGCCTCTATTTATATCATAGTGTATAGTTATTGGTTTGTCAACAAACTTTTTATACGCATTATTTCAATGTCTGAGGAATTAGGAGTGAGGAATTAGGAGTGAGTGTGTTTTTCACGCGGCGAAAACGAAATATAGTAAGTATAATATAAACTACAACTTCAAACAGTACAGGCGCATGAAGTTGAGAAGGAGAAGATACTGTATATTCGGAAGAAACAGCCGAAACAGCAGCCCTAAGGCTGCGCCGGCGGTGCGTGACCGCACTGGACGACTTAACAACGCATCCACATTTGTTTGAACCGTCCGCGTCGTGCTCCTTAGGGAGCACTTTGGCTACTACAGTACACGTCTACGACTATCCTCCACAAACAAAACCGCCCATAAGCGCACCGTAAGGGGCGTGTTGGGCGGAGAAACGCGGACAGGAAAAGTTTTGGTCATATTGTCAGAGTGAGCTTTAGCGAACGCCAGCGCGAATCGGCACCGGCAGCCTGCCGGTTGACAAAATGGGAAAATGTGTTATACTAAGGATATCGGCAGTGAGAAGAAGAAGTAGATCGGATGGCTGAGCGCAGAGAGGATATGGTTGGTGGGAATGTCCGTCAGCTCCGGTTGAAATACGTCTTTGAGCCGTCAGACTGAGAAAGATACATTAAGTCTGACCGTTTTGCACACGTTATAGTGCGAGGCTGTAAGCGCAGCCCGTAAGGCCGTTGTTGAAAAATAACGGTAAATTGAGGTGGTACCGCGGTATATTATCGCCCTCTGTTTTTGATACAGGGGGCGTGTTTTTTGTCCCCCTCCGAAATAATAACACCGCCGGTCGTGTTTGAAAATATTGCGATACGGCGGAATAAGGAAAGGACAGAGAAAATGGGAGTATTTGAAGAACTTCAAGAGCGAGGTCTTATCGCTCAGATGACAGACGAAAAAGAAATAAGAGAGCTGATAAACAGCGGAAAGGCTGTGTTCTATATCGGGTTTGACCCCACAGCAGACAGCCTGCACGTAGGACATTTTATGGCTCTCTGCCTTATGAAAAGACTGCAAATGGCAGGCAATAAGCCTATAGCACTTATCGGCGGCGGTACCGCTATGATCGGCGACCCTACCGGAAAAACCGATATGCGTAAGATGATGACTCAGGAAACTATACAGCATAACTGCGAATGCTTCAAAAAACAAATGAGCCGCTTTATAGACTTTTCTGATGATAAGGCAATGATGGTAAATAATGCCGATTGGCTGCTTAAACTCAATTATGTGGAGCTTCTGCGTGATGTGGGCGCTTGCTTCAGCGTTAACCGTATGCTTACGGCAGAGTGCTATAAACAGCGTATGGAAAGAGGTCTGAGCTTCCTTGAGTTCAACTACATGATAATGCAGAGCTATGACTTCCTGTCACTCTATCAGAAATACGGCTGTAATCTTCAGTTCGGCGGCGACGACCAGTGGAGCAATATGCTCGGCGGTACAGAGCTTATAAGAAGAAAGCTTGGCAAGGATTCATATGCGATGACAATAAATCTTCTGCTGAATTCTGAGGGCAAGAAGATGGGCAAGACTGAAAACGGTGCGGTATGGCTCGATGCGGAAAAAACAAGCCCCTTTGACTTCTTCCAGTACTGGAGGAATGTTTCTGACAGTGATGTTATAAAATGTATAAAGATGCTTACATTTATCCCTATGGAGGAGATACGTGAGCTTGAAAAATTAGAGGGCAGTGAGCTGAACAAGGCTAAGGAGATACTTGCCTTTGAGCTGACAAAGCTGGTTCACGGTGAGGAAGAGGCAAATAAGGCGCTTGAAGGCGCAAGAGCGCTTTTCTCAAGCAAATCCGATACAAACAATATGCCGTCCACTGAGCTTGACGCTTCAATATTTACAGACGGCAAAATAGGTCTTATTGAGCTTCTTGCCGCAACAAAGCTCGTACCTTCAAAGGCGGAAGCAAGACGTCTTATCCAGCAGGGCGGTATATCTGTGGATGATGAGAAGATAACGGATGTAAAGGCAGAGGTAACAGCAGACGCATTTGAAAAGGGCTACGTTGTAATAAAAAAGGGCAAGAAGGTATTCCATAAGGCAATACTTAAAAAATAATCGTGAGATGAGCCTGTCTGCGGACAAAGCAAGGAGGAGCAATATGGAAATTTCAGGTAAGCCTAAGAGCCGCCACGAAGAAAGACAGCAGGCTCTTAGCTTTGTGTATGAGCGGATGTTTCGTGATGATACAGTGGAGGAAACGTTCGATGATGCCTTTGAGGCTCGTGATGCACAGGTGGGAAAGTATGTGCAGACAGTTGTAAAGGGTGTCGAAGAGCACACTGATGAGATAGACAAGCTTATAGAAGAAAATCTTAAGGGCTGGAAGAAAAACAGGATATCAAAGATAACCCTAACAATACTGCGCATTGCAGTATTCGAGATGCTGTATCTTGATAATATACCTGCAAGCGTATCCATCAATGAAGCTGTAGAGCTTGCAAAAAGCTATGCTGCGGAAAACGACGCGGGATATATAAACGGCGTTCTGGGTGCTGTTGAAAGGTCTTTGAAAAAAGACGGTGAAAGCTGATGCCGTACTGTCTTGGGATAGATACCAGTAATTATACCACATCGGCGGCTCTTTACGACCCGATGACCGGTGTGATACACAGGAAAAAGCTTTTGCCCGTAAAACAGGGAGAATGTGGTCTGCGTCAGAGCGATGCGGTGTTTCACCACACTCAGCAGCTGCCGGTGATAATTGAAGAGCTGATGAAGGACTTTTCCGGAGATATCAGGGCTATCGGAGTGTCCTCACGTCCAAGAGATGCGGAAGGCTCCTATATGCCATGCTTTACCGTAGGTCTGGGGGCTGCAAAAATTCTTTCCGCTGCTATGAAGCTGCCCTTGTATACATTTTCTCACCAGAGCGGACATATTGCAGCGGCAGCGTATTCAGCAGGAAGTCTTGAGCTTTTGAATAAAAAGCATATCGCTTTCCACGTTTCGGGAGGGACTACAGAGGCTGTTCTTGTCACGCCCTGCACGGAAAAGATATTCAAAGCCGAAATAGCTGCAAGAACTCTTGATCTGAACGCAGGTCAGCTTATCGACCGCATAGGTGTAATGCTTGGGCTGGGGTTCCCCTGTGGTGCAGAGCTTGAAAGGCTCGCGGAAAAAAGCGCTTCTGCCCCGAAGGTCAGAGCAACGCTGAAGGGTGCGGACTGCTGTTTGTCGGGGGTCGAAAATATTTGTCGGAGGGCATATGAGGGCGGCGCTTCAAAAGAGGATACAGCCCTGCTTTGCCTTATGTATGTTGAAAAGACGATTGAATGTATGTGTGAGGAGCTTCTGAAGCTTCATGGAGAGCTGCCGGTGCTTTTTGCGGGCGGCGTGATGTCAGACAGAATAATAAAAACACGGCTTTCCGGGAAATTCTCTGCATCATACTTTGCAGAGCCGGAATTTTCAGCCGACAACGCCGCAGGCATAGCTGTACTGACTGATATGCAAAGGCGTGTGGGAACACAAGCTACATAATTGTAAGGGAGAGCTGTTAATATGGGAAGATTGTTTGGAACTGATGGTGCCAGAGGAGTGGCAAACACAGAGCTCACGTGCGAGCTTGCAATGAATATCGGAAGAGCTGCCGCAATGGTGCTTACCAACAGCGGCGAAAATAAGCACCCGAAGGTACTTATCGGAAAGGACACAAGACTTTCATCTTATATGCTGGAGGGCGCATTGATAGCAGGATTATGTTCCGTAGGCGCAGATGTTGTGCTTCTTGGCGCAGTACCAACACCGGCTGTAGCATATCTTATAAAGAAGTACAGTGCCGATGCCGGAATAATGATTTCCGCTTCTCATAATCCCTTTGAGTTCAACGGAATAAAGATATTTTCAAGTGACGGCTACAAGCTTCCGGATGCGCTTGAAGAGGAGATAGAGTCAATAGTTATAGACAAGGCAAAGCCCTATTATGCGCCTGTCGGAGACGGACTCGGAAGAGTGAGCCGTGCCGAAAACGCCAAAGAGGACTATATAGACCATATAATAGAGACAGTGCCGTATCGACTTGACGGCATGAAGATAGCCATAGACTGCTCAAACGGTTCATCCTCAAGCACGGCAGAAACGCTTTTTACAAGGCTCGGCGCTGAATGTCATATGCTTGCAGACAAGCCGGACGGTATCAATATCAACGACAACTGCGGTTCCACACATCTTGAGAACCTGCAAAAGTTTGTTGTGGATAATCACTTACAGGCAGGTGTTGCCTTTGACGGTGATGCGGACAGATGCCTTGCAGTGGACGAAAAGGGCAATGTAATAGACGGTGACTTTATCATGGCTATATGCGCCCTTGACCTTGCCTCACGCAAAAAGCTCAGCAAAAACGCCACTGTAGGAACTGTAATGTCCAACATGGGCTTCAGTCGTTTCTGCACAGACAACGGACTGAAATTCATTTCCACGGATGTAGGAGACAGATACGTTCTTGAAGCTATGCTCAGAGAGGGCTACAATTTCGGCGGTGAACAATCCGGTCATGTTATCTTTCTCGATTACGCAACAACAGGCGACGGTCAGCTGACAGGCGCTCAGCTTCTCAGCCTTATCAACAGACGTCAGGCTCAGCTGTCAAGCATAGCTACCCTTATGACACGCTACCCTCAGGTGCTTATAAACGTAAGAGTATCCAGCGAGGGCAAGCTCCAGTACTATACAAATCAGGATATCAGGAACAAGATAGAGTCCGTTAAAAAAGAGTTAGGCGAGGACGGCAGAATACTCGTGCGTCTTTCCGGTACAGAACCTCTTGTACGTGTAATGATCGAGGGTCTTGACAAGGAGCTCATAACCAGACTCGCACAGGAAACAGCAGATCTGATCAAAGAAAAAATCGGATGATATAATGTTCCTTTACAATTGCACTGTTCCTACCTTCAAATAGATTTTTAATATTCCGCATTGTTTTGTTTATATTGTACAAAATAATGCGGTTTTATTATAGAAAGTTCTAATAAGTAAAAATTATGTTTTTTTATTTTGGTATGATATAATAGTTATATCAAGTAAAAGGGAGCATTGCTTATGGCTGATGTGGATCTGTCTGTCATTATTCCCTCAAAGGATAATAATAAGAAAACAGCGGAGATAATACGTAATATATCCGGTGAGCTTAAAGGCATTGAAGCAGAGTTTATTGTTATCGATATGAATTCTTCCGATAACAGTGTTATATATGCGCTGGATGCTATCAAAAAAAATAATCTTAAGGGCTGTGTGATACAGAGCGGCGGAGGAAACGTCAGCTCTGCACTCAATACCGGTATCTATAAATCTGACGGTAAGTATATAACCTTTGTCTATCCTACACGTCTGTACAAAAGCTATATACATGATTACTTCCGTACCGCAGAGAAGAATAACGCGGATTTTGTTTTTGCGGTGCCGTCTTCCATAAGACCCGCTGCAAAGCACGTTGACGCTATGAAAAGCGATGATGATGACTGCATTGACAGCAGGGAGCTTCTTTTTAAGCTGGTACATTCGTGGGTGTATTTTGACTTTACGGCTGTAATGCTGAAAAGGGATTATCTCCTTAACAACCATATACGCTTCTATGAGGACTGCAACTATGGCTATGTGGAAGCATTCATCTATAATGTATTGCTCGAAGGACCAAAGATATCATATTCGGATATCTCACTTGAGCGTGACACGAAAAACGAAGTAACTAAGGAAGAAGCGGCTGTAAGCGTGAATTGCTATGACCGCATCGAAGCCATTAAAAAAGTATACGACAATGTCCGTCTCAACTATGGAAATGACAGGGAGCTTGTTGAATTGTTCGAATATCAGAAGCTTCCCTCTGTAGTGATGACGGTATCTGAGCTTCTCATGAAAGAGGACTTCTCCACCTCTGTAATAAAAAAGACAATGAAGTCCAAAGGCTATGATAAGCTGCTTAAAATCTCTAAGCGCACATCGCCAAGACTGCGAAGCAAAATCATAAAATGGAAAACAACTCCTTGGCTGTACAAGCTGCCGGAAACGAAATGAAAAAATCAGGCTCACAATAACAAATTCTGATGCTTTAGTAAAATATTTCAGGTGCATTAATCCTTGCCGGATAATGCGCCTGTTTTTTGTGCGTGACCGCACTGGACAACTTAACAACGGTGCGTGACCGCACTGGACGACTTAGAACGCAGCGGGTGACCCCGCAGGACGACTTAACAACGGTGCGTGACCGCACTGGACTGCTTAGAACGCATCAACTTCTTATTGAACCGACCGCGTCGTGCTCTTTAGAGAGCACTTTGGCTAATGCTGTTCACGTCTGTAGTTTTATTGTGTAATTGTAACAGTTAGGAGTTAGTTTCGCTGAAGCACCCGTAGGAAGTGCTCTTGGGGTACGAAAACTATCATAGTAAGTATAATATAAACTATGACTTCATACCGTACAGGCGCATATAAGAGTTAATGAATACTGAAAACTTAAGACTGAAAAATGAA
>CAMHOE010000061.1 GCA_946186665.1 uncultured Clostridia bacterium
GCAGAGCCTGCACTCCCGATTCGCGGTGCAGAGCCTGCACTCCCGATTCGCGGTGGCGTTCGCTTGCGCTCACTCTGTTTAGTATGACCAACACTCTTCCTGTCCGCGATTGACGGCGCAGAATTGGCAGAATTCCGTCCCCGTCCGCCGGCGCAGCCTTAGGGCTGCTGTTTCGGCTATTCTTTCCGGACATATAGTTTCTTTACCCACTCAACTTCATGCGCCTGTGCAGTGTAAAACTGTAGTTTATATTATACTTACTATATTTCGTTTTCGTACCCCAAAGGCACTTCCTACGGGTGCTTAGCGAAAACGCACCACAACTATTCACTATTCACCATTCACTATTCACTATTTACCATTCACTATTCCGTTTCATTTATTTATTATGCGTTTGAGTAGTGACTCGGAGGTTTCGCCTTTCTGCATTTTTATGGAGATGTGGGGCTTTGAACCGGCATTGAGCATAGCTCTGCCGCTGAAACGTCCGATAATGTCCGCAACTGCTTCTGATTTCAACTGCTTTACAAATATAAGCAAACTGTCTTTCTGCTGCTTTATTTCGTATATGCCCAGCTTTTCTGCCTTGCTGCGCACAAGGGCAATATTGATAAGTCCGTTTACGGCTTTTGGGATATCTCCGAAACGGTCAATAAGCTCATCCGTTACATCGCTTGCATCGTCCTCTGTGCGGATATCCGCAATGCGGCGGTATATCTCCAGTCTCTGGTTTGTGTTGCTGATGTAGTTTTCGGGAATGTGAGCTTCTATCTGTACATCAATAAGGCAGTCAATGTCTACATCCGACAGCATTTCACCCTTTGCGCTGCTTACGGCTTCACCAAGAAGCTTCATATACATATCGTAACCTACGTCTGTCATGTGGCCGTGCTGCTTTGCACCAAGAAGATTTCCTGCTCCTCTCAGTTCAAGGTCACGCATGGCTATCTTGAAGCCCGAACCGAACTCTGTAAATTCTCTTATTGCATCAAGCCGCTTCTGGGATATCTCCGACAGAACCTTGTCTCTCTTGAACGTGAAGTACGCATAGGCACGTCTTGAGGAACGTCCCACACGCCCTCTTATCTGATGGAGCTGTGAAAGTCCCATTCTGTCCGCATTCTCGATGATAAGGGTGTTTGCGTTCGGTATATCAACGCCTGTTTCGATTATTGTAGTACTTATCAGTACGTTTATCTCCTGCTCGAGCATTTTGCGCCATACTTCGGAAAGCTCACTTTCGGACATCTTTCCGTGTCCGTAGGCAACTGAAGCTTCCGGTATGCTGTCGCTTATGGCTTTGGCTTTCATCTCTATGCCCTCTACAGAATTGTAAAGATAGAACACCTGTCCGCCTCTTCTCAGCTCCCGTCTTATAGCTTCATTAATGACAGCATCATCATATTCCAGAACGTAGGTCTGTACAGGGTGTCTGTCCTGAGGTGCTTCATCAAGGGTGGACATATCCCTTATGCCGGACATAGCCATATTAAGCGTTCTCGGTATGGGAGTTGCAGACAGTGTAAGAACATCTACATTTTTGCAAAGCTCCTTGAACTTCTCCTTTTGAGCCACACCAAAACGCTGCTCCTCATCAATTATGACAAGCCCTAAATCACGGAAGGAAACATCCTTGGATACAAGTCTGTGAGTTCCTATTACCATGTCGATATCGCCGCGCTTCAGCCGGTTGATGATAGCTGCCTGCTGCGAAGGAGTCCTGAAACGTGAAAGCAGCTCCACCTGTACAGGAAAGCCCTCAAACCGTCTCAGCACTGTCTGATAATGCTGCCACGCAAGAATTGTTGTAGGACAAAGAAGCGCGCACTGTTTTGAATCCGTTACGCATTTGAATGCCGCTCTCAGCGCTACTTCGGTTTTTCCGAAGCCCACATCACCGCAGAGAAGCCTGTCCATAGGCGCCTGATGTTCCATATCGTTTTTTATCTCGGCTATACAGCGGCGCTGGTCCTCCGTCTCTTCATACTCGAACCTTGCTTCAAAGTCCCTCTGCCACTCGTTATCCTCAGGGAAAGCGTGACCCTTTGCTTTCATTCGCTCAGAGTAGAGCTTGATAAGCTCATCTGCAATGTCCTTTACGGCACTGCGCACACGGTTCTTTGCTTTCTGCCATTCAAGACCGCCTAACTTGTTGAGCTTTACAGTGCTGTCCTCTTTGGGGCCGATGTATTTTGCCACAAGGTCAAGCTGGGTGACAGGCACATACAAAATATCGCCCTTCGCATATTTTATCTTGATATAGTCCTTTGTAATGCCCTCAAATTCTATTTTGTGTATGCCCTGAAAAATACCCACACCGTGAGTGCTGTGTACAACATAATCCCCTATTGAAAGCTCCGCAAGACTGAATATCGCCTTGCTTTTCTGACGCTTATGTTTTTTCTTTTTGGCAGAAGCGCTCACCTGCGCATGAGTCAGCAGACAAAAGCCTGCCTGTGAATACTCAAAGCCTGAGGACAGACTGCCGCTTGTAATATACAGTCCCTTTCCCGACAGCTCCTCATCATGGCGGCAATATACCGCTTTATAACCTCTGTCGTTCAGCTCCTTATAGAGATTTTCCGCAGCCTTTTCCGTTCCTGCCAGAACGACACAGGTCTTGTTGCTGCCGCTGAGTACCTCTATATCCTCTATAAGCACGCCCAGCGAACCGCTCCATGCGGAAAGCTGTCTGACATCAAGATTTACAAGGGCTTTCAGCGGAAGCTCACTGGTACCTCTTGTGTAGTTGTCGAGGAATATGGTCTTGTGCCTTTGAAGCTGACGCAGAAGCTCCGTCCAATCACCGCAGAAACAGTCAAGCCCCTTGCACAGTACTCCCTCTGCAAGCAGGTCCTTTATATCCTCGCTCCACTGCCACTGAGTTGCTTTCATTCTTTCCTTGAGCTTTGTCTGCTCGGAAGCGAATATATAGGTATCTCTGTCGGTGTAATCAAAAATATTACTCGGCTGTTCGTATACAAGACTGTAGAATTTATCCGCACTTGCAAGTCTGCCGCCGCTTTTCAGAGTATCAGCTTCCCTGTTCAGGATAAGCTTTGCATTTGCAGAATATTTTCCCCTGAGGGACTTCGACTTTGCTTCTATTTTTTCAGCAAGCTCCTGAGCGTCCTCAAAGATAAGCTCGCATGAGGGTGTTATCACAAAGCTGTCAAGGCGCTCCGTGCGTCTCTGAGTTTCCATATCGAAGGCGGATATAGTGTCCACTTCATCGCCCCAGAACTCTATCCTGCACGGCTGAGGAAATGACGGCATATAAAAGTCCAGTATGCCTCCCCTCACCGCAAACTGACCCGTACCGTCAACCTGTTCAGTGCGGACATAGCCGCCTGATGTCAGCAGAGAGATTATCCTTTCGGGAGATATCTGTGTTCCCTCTTTCACTGTGATAGCAGAGGATATCAGCTTTTCCTTAGGTATGGTATACTGCAAAGCACCGTCCGCACAGCACACAAGCACACTGCACCCCCCTGAAATAAAGGAATACAGTGCGCCTATTCTTTGATGCTCAAACTCTCTTGAAACACCCTCCACATTCCGGAAGGTATAATCTCTTGCAGGATAATATACAGCTCTTGTTCCCATAGATGTGATGTCACCGCACAATCTCTGAGCCTCCGCCTCGTCCGATGCGATAACAACAGCCTTTTTATTGTTATTAACGCACAAATGATGCACAAGATGCGCTTTATGGACAGAGGAAAGTCCCGTTGCCATAGCAGGATAGCTCCCCACACTAAGGGCGTCAAAAAGCTGACGATACTGAGGAATATCATTCAATACATTATTTAAAAATTTCATTTCACACTGCCTCAATTATATTGATTCATTGCCTTGTCTATCTGTTCACCAACAATAAGCTCTGCCGCAAGACACGCTTTTTCCACAGCGCCTTGCAGTTCCTTCTGTTCACTGCTTGTAAAGCTTGAAAGCACCCAATCGGCAAGGTCCCATTTTTCAGGCTTTTGACCCACGCCCATTTTTATTCTCGGAAACATATCACTGCCCGACAGATAGATAATATTTTTTATTCCGTTGTGACCGCCGTCACTGCCCTTGCGTCTTATTCTGAGCTTTCCCACATCCAGCGAAATATCGTCAAATATGATAAGTGTTTTTTCAGGCGGCACTTTAAAAAAGCTCATAGCTTCTTTTACAGCAAGTCCGCTGTTGTTCATATAGGTCGAGGGCTTCATAAGAAGCACCTTCTTACCGTTTATCACAGCTGTATTGCACAGTGATTTATATTTTATCCTGTCAAGCCTTATATCGTATTTATCGGCAAGAGCGTCCACTGTGATAAATCCGGCATTATGTCTTGTATTCTCATATTTACGGTCAGGATTTCCAAGTCCTGCAATAATAAATTCCACTCCGCCGAGTGGTTCCTTTTTCTTAAAAAACATTTATTTCATTCCTTTTTTAATGATTATTTCAAGCAATAAATCATCACAAAATATAAAGTTTCGGCGCAGGGTCTGCGCTCCCGATTCGCGCTCACGTTCGCTAAAGCTCACTCTAATAATATAGCCGAAGCTTCTCCTGCCCGCGCCGGACGGCGCAAACTTGCCAGACACCTGTCCCCATCCGCCGGCGCAGCCCTTAGGGGCTGCTGTTTCGGCTACTCTCTCCAAACACAAATTTTTTTCGCCTATTCAGCTTTATGCGCCTGCATATTCCAATGTACAATTCACATATTCTGCAACAAAACTATAGACGTATACAAGAATAGCCAAAGTGCTCCCTGAGGAGCACGACGCGGACGCACTTTATTAAAGTTGATGCGTTCTAAGTTGTCCAGTGCGGTCACGCATGGTATTTTTCGATGGCTTGGGCGATAACGATTTCAAATACCACTATGCCGCTGAGAGCGTAAACTCCTACAGCAGAGCATATCGCACCGCCTATAGCTTTGTGAGCTTTATTGCCGCTGCTGAGCATATCATATACAAGATATCCCAAAGACAATGCGCCGACTATCATCACAGGCACTGCATAGCGGATATTCTCCGTGCATACATGGGGGAATTCGATACAGAACAGATAATAACAGCCCATCAGGACAAAATATATCAGACCGATAAATATTTTCAGCGGAGCTGTGAGCGTACTGCTCTTTTTGACAAACATATATATCATAGCCGCAAAGCCTATAAGCCCCACAACTACAGCAGACCAGAACAAAACATGGTTAAAGCCTGCGATACCTTCAAATCTTCTTACAGCAATTTCTTCATCGAAAACAGAGGTTTTGAATAAGCCCACAAGAGGGTTGAACTCGTTGTACTTTCCGCCGTACTGGGTGAATTGTTCAGCGACATCCTCAAACTGATACAGACTGAAATCGAACAGCCTTGTCATAAGCGGTACATTTCCGACATACTGCTCGGCAGTCTCACTGAGCTTCTGCACAAAGGTAAAGGGAACTCCCCAGCCGATAAAATTACGAACAGACCAGAAAAACCCTAAAGGTACGCTTACCCCTAAAAATGCAAGATATTGCAGAATGTATTTTCTGAAGCTTTTCAGCTCCTTGAAAAACACATATATAAATACAAACGCCACAGCAGGTGCTGCCATCCACACCGAAAGCTTTGTCATCATGCCAAGACCGATACACAGGGCAATACAGAGTATCCTGCCGATAGTTCTGTCCTTGTACCAGTACAGGGTATTCAGCACAGCACCGAGAAAAAAGGTTATTGACAGTATATCATTATTCACGCCGCCAGCCATAATGTAAAATGTCGGACAGAAAACTATGACCGCAGTTGCAGATATGAGTCCTGATTTTTTCAGCCCTAAGATTCTGAATATCTTGTAGGACAATATCATGCAGGCAGATGAATAGAACAAAGTCAGAAGCTGGATATTCTGATAGGCGTAATAATAATCTATCCCCACAAAGGTCTGAAATCTGAACCAGAGCGCGGCGATAATATGGTGAAGGGGCGGATGATAGTACTGGTCCACCGTAGTAACATCAAAGTCCGGCAGATGTCCGTTTTCATACAGATACCTGATATAGCCAAGATGACCGTTATCGAAAGCGATATTATACACATCATGCTGAACCACAGTTATCGGCACCGCCACAACATACGCAAGACGTATGGCAAAGCCCGTAAAAAACAAAAGCAATATCACCTTGCCCATGCTGAGAGTACGGGTGAAGGCAAAATAAAAAAACAAAAAAGCGGAAACAGCCAGACCCATATTTATTATGATGAGCGGAGAGAAGAAGTCCACAATGGATGAATAAAACAGCAGATACGCAAGAGACAGCGAAAGCATTACCACCATAGCGATAACAACTATTTTTTCAAAGGAGCTTCTTTTTTTGATGCGGGGCAAAACCGCTAAAAGTGCCGCAGTCAAAATTGCAGTAAAGTTTATACTGATAGATATGAGATTTATCCTTCCGGTGGTAAGCGTAAAGCACAGAAGGCACAATATACCGGCTGTAATAAACGGATGTCTGACAGCCGGCGCAAAATATTCGCCGGACAGCCACTCCGAGAGCACATTCTTTTTCTTATTCATATAACAACCCCCGTGCGTGACCGCACTGGACAAGCGGGTGACCCCGCAGGAAAATTTAACAACGCAGCTGCTTTTGATAGAACCGTCCGCGTCGTGCTCTTTAGAGAGCACTTTGGCTAGTGCTGTACACGTCTATAGTTTTGTCGTGAAATATTGCACATTGTACATTGAACACTGGAATGTACAGGCGCATGATAAATAAATTAATACTGAAAACTTAAAACTGAAAAATAAATCGCAGTAAAACAGAAATGTTGACATAAGCATGAGATGTGATATACTAATTATTGAAAGGAGCTGATAGATATGGCAGCTATTACCGTAAATATAGACGACAATATCTATGAACACGCTTTAGCACTGTTCGCTTTCAAGGGAGTCAGTGCAGAAGCTGCAATCAAAGAGCTTTTTGAGCGTGCAGCCTATGACGAATATCCACGATACGAACATCTTGAACCAAATGAAGAAACCGTTGCCGCTATACAGGAATGTGAGGACATATTAAACGGGAAAGTCGATGCAAAAGGGTACACAGATGTAGATGAAATGATAAGTGATATCCTTAGTGAGGAGGGGGAGTGATGCTGACCATCAAGCCCACTTCACGTTTTAAAAAAGAACTTCGTAAAGCGGTGAAAAGAGGATTGGATGAAAACAAGCTCAAAAGCATCATCAGACTGCTTGCCGACCAAAAAACTCTGCCGCCCGAAAACAAAGACCATGAATTGAAAGGAAACTTTGATGGATATCGTGAGTGCCATGTTCAAAGCGACTGGCTTCTTATTTACAAGATATTGAACGATGAACTTGTATTGTCACTTGAACGTACAGGAACTCACTCGGACCTTTTCAGAAAATGAACCTCACCCCCGTTTTTCGGGGGCTGTTTTTTTATCCGGAAAAGTAATTAATATGTTCGCTAATATTATTTCACGTTTTAACTGTTACGCCGCCACAATGTTGTAGACGAATATTCCGCTGAGGGAATAAACGGAGATGAGAGCTATAAGCGCTATGGAAAGATATTTCGGAAATGGCTTTTTGCTCTTTATCGTATTCTGGAGCAGGAAACCTAAGGACAACGCACCGATAACTATAAGCGGCAATCCGTAGCGGATATTCTGAGTGCATACGTGAGGGAACTCAAAGCAGAAAAGATAATAGCATCCCAGCATAACACTGTAGAAAATGGCTGTGAATATCCTGACAGGGACACTGACTTGATTTTTCTTTTTGAAGAACATATATATCATAGCGGCAAAACCGGCAATTCCCAGTATAACGGCACTCCAGAACAATATCTTGTTGAAGCCCTCTATAAGGGGATAGTGACGTATTGCTATGCCCTCGTCAAATACGGATGTCTTGAAAAATCCCACAAGGGGGTTGTACTCGTTGTACTCTCCGCCAAACATGGTGAACTGCTCCGCAACATCATCAAACTGGATGCTGTCAAGACTGAACAGTCTTGTCATGAGAGGAGTGTCGCCTATGTACTGGGATGAATTTTCAGAAAGCTTCTGCACAAAGGTAAAGGGTACGCCCCAACTCAGATAATTCCTTACAGACCAGCAGAGTCCCAAAGGCGCGCATACGGCAAGAAATACAAGGTACTGCACAATGTATGTTTTTACGCTCTTTAATTCCTTGAAGAACACGTAGATGAAAATAAACGCAACCGCAGGAGCGACCATCCAGACTGAGAGCTTCGTCATCATACCCAAGCCGATGCACAGTGCGATACAGATAATACGTCCCATGCTTCTGTTTTTGAACCAGTACAGGGTGTTCAGCACGGCACCCAGAATAAAGGCTATGGACAGTATATCATTATTCACGCTGCCTGCCATGATATAAAAAGCAGGACAGAATGTGATAACTGCCGTTGCTGTAATAAGACCGGAGTCCTTCAGTCCCATTCTGCGGAAAATCTTATATGAAAGTATCAGGCACAGAGTGGAATAAAAGAGTGTGAGTATCTGAATGTTCTCGAATGCGTTTTCGTAAGATATGCCGCACACCGTCTGTAACCTGAGCCATACAGCTGCGATAATATGATGAAGCGGCGGATGATAGAATTGGTCTACTGTGGTAACGTCAAAATCCGGAAGATGACCGTTTGCAAAAATATATTCTATATAGCCGGAATGTCCGCTTCCCCTGCCGAATGAGTACACATCGTGCTGGAACCTGTCATATGGTATGGACAGCACATATGTAAGGCGCATAATAAAGCCTGCGGCAAACAGCAGCAGAATAATATTGCGGACTGTCAGTTTATCGGCAGCCGCAAGAAATAAAAATACCGCTCCCACAGCTGCAAGACCGATATTCATTACCGCTATTGAATAAGTTCCTTGTGTATACACCATATACACAAAGCAGAATGCGGTGACAAAGCCTGCGGCTGCACTCAGAACAGCTTTTTGTCTGCATTGTTTTTTCTCGTCATCTTTTGCGGACTTATTGATATAGTAAGCCGCAGCGCAGCCGAGAGCCGCTATACCCATAGCAGGCAGTGACGCATTTGCAAGAGTCACCTGTCCGGTTGAAATTGATATACAGAGCAGACACAAAAAGGCTGCGGCTGCTATCGGGTGACTGTATATTATACCGAAATAAGTATTGAAAAGGGAATTATCATTCTTTTTTTCCGTTTTTATTTTCTCTTCCGACATACTCTTTATCCTCTCTATAGTTGTCAGTAATTAGTGGTCAGTGGTTAGTGCTCAGTGGTTAGTGAAAAACCAAAGCTCAAAGCCTCCCATGCAGGGGAGGAGGCTGATGCGCCGGAGGGGTTTCCACTTAGCGGAGAGAACCATAAATCTTTACAGCACTTACTATATTTCGTTTTTACATTAGTAAAAACGTACCACTATTATTCATTCTTAAGTCTTAAGTTTTCAGTATTCATTAAATTATAATTCCACATTAAAACTATAGACGTGTACAGCACTAGCCAAAGTGCTCCCTTAGGAGCACGACGCGGACGGTTCTATTAGAAGCTGATGCGTTCTAAGTTGTCCAGTGCGGTCACGCACCGGTCACGCACAGCACTATAAGGGCTGCATTTTGTGCAGCCCTTAGTTTTTGATTATTTTTCTTTTGTTTCGTGATATTCTTTTTCTGTGTTTACGTTCCAGATATCGTGTTTGTCTGTGCTGCCTGACTTAATAGCCTGAGCAGCACGGATAGCTGTAAGCATGGAGTGGTCCATGTTATTGTAACGGTGCTGACCGTTTCTGCCCACACAGTAAAGATTGTCATAGGTGTCAAGATACTCTACAAGCTCGCCAATGTTTGCGTATGTATCAAAGTAAGCAGGATATGCCTTTTTTATCTTCTCGCGGTGACTGTCAAGCACTTCCTCAGCTTTGATAACGCCCATGCTCTCCAGTTCCTTCTTTGCAAGCTCTATACAATCCTCGTCAGACATATTCCAGAAGTCGTCGCCCTCCGCACAGAAATATTCCAGACCTATCCATACGGTATTTTCAGGGTCCTTTACCATGTACGGCGACCAGTTGTTGAATATCTGTATACGTCCCAGCTTTACGTTGGTTTCCTGAACATATATCCAGCAGTCAGGAACGATATTGCCCAGAGTCTTTACCTTTGTCTTATTTTCAAGGTTGAGCTTGTTGACAAGAAGTCCCACCGTTACGAAGTCACGGTACGGCAGACCCTCTGCTATATCATGTATGTTCTGAGGAACCTCATCTCCTGTCATTCCGCACACAAGGTCTTTTACAGGCATTGAGGAAATGAAGATATCGCCCTCAATAGTTTTCTTTCCGTCCTTTGTCTCACAGACAACAGATCTTACCTTGCCGTCCTTGCAGACTATTTCCTTGACATTGTAGCCCTTCAGGAGCTTTGCGCCCTTTTTCACAGCGGTATCAGCCGCAAGCTCCCACAGCTGACCGGGACCGAACTTCGGATACCAGAACTGTTCTATCAGTGAAGTTTCCACATTCTTGCGTTTTTTCTTGCCGCCGAAGAGCTTTGAGAACATATCCTTCAGCACAGCCCTTATAGAAAGGCCCTTTACACGCTGAGAACCCCAGTCTGCGGAAATATCTCTCGGGTGACGTCCCCAGAGTTTTTCGGTATAGCCCTCAAAGAACATACTGTAGAGTTTTTTACCGAAGCGGTTGATATAGAAGTTTTCCAGAGAGTCCTCAGGCTTTTTGAACATAGCGGATTTAAGATAGCTGCATCCTGCCGCGATAGTAGTAAAGAAGCCCATGTTTTTTATGGTAGAAGCGGACATGGTAACAGGGTAATCGAAGAAGTGTTTTCTGTAATAAATTCTCGAAACTCTGTCACGGACAAGCATTACTCTGTCCTCTTTTTCAGGGTCGGGACCGCCTTCAGAGAGAGGCTTTTCCCTGCCGAGTATTTTATCATCAAAAGCCTGCTCACCCTGTATAGGCATAAGCTCGCTCCACCAGTTCATGACCTCATCGCTTTTTGAGAAGAAGCGGTGTCCGCCGATATCCATACGGTTACCGTTATAGCGAACTGTCTGAGATATACCGCCTATCACCTGAGTTTCCTCAAGTATCACTATCTCATACTCTTCGTCATTGTCCTTGAGAAGCTCATTTGCTGCGGTCAGACCCGCAGGGCCTGCGCCGATTATAACTATTTTTTTCATTACAACATCCTCCGAAGCGGCACAGCAAGCCGTACATATGCGTTATATGCGCGTGGTATGCTGTCGCCTGATTGTGATTATTTTTCTGCATTTCTATAAAGAATAAATTTTCTTGCAAAGAAGTTCCACATATAAACGATAATTACTGCCAGCACCTTACCCACGATATAATACTTATCCACAGGGAGAAGGGAACCGAAAATCTGATTGCTGACAAAGAAGCCCTTTCCGAAGATACCCTCCACAGCGAAAGGCTCGATAATAAGCTGAGTCAGCCCCAGACCGATAATACCGATAACGCCGAAGCCGATAAAATCCAGCACACGGTTATTCACCTTTGCTTTAGCAAAGACCCAGAATGTAGAGATTATATAGTTTACTGCCAGACCGACAATAAAGCCGAACACAGCCGCCACGCCTTCCGGAGCATGAGCGAGTTCTCTTATAAGTATCATAACGAGCATATCAGCGACAGTTGCAACACCGCCCACGAACAGGCTTCTGAAAAACTGTATAAATGTATTAGTTGTATCCCCCACAAACAATTCCTTTATCTTCATATATCCTATAACGACCTCCTTTTTCCGACAATTACATGAATACTATTTTACCCCAATCCCCCCCATTTGTCAACCACGCAGAGCCTGCGCTCCACGTCAATCTAATTCAGACATCAAAATGATACAAAGTTTAATAAGATGTCAT
>CAMHOE010000062.1 GCA_946186665.1 uncultured Clostridia bacterium
TTGATTGATGACCCCCGGAGCCTGAAAAAAGACTTCCGAGGGTCAGTTCTTTATTAGCCACTACGCTCCACCTCTTTCACGAGATCGGAATAAGGTATTTTTTCTCCGTTGCGGATAACATATACTCCCTCTGCATTTCCCGTATCCTCAACATATCTGCGAAGAATAACAGATGCGTATTTTTCATCAAGTTCCATCGTACAGCATATCCTGTTCATCTGTTCACAAGTCATAAGAGTAGAGCCGCTGCCACCGAAGGTATCAATTACTACAGCATTTTCCCGTGTTGAATTGCCGATAGGATAACTCAGAAGGTCAAGCGGCTTGGATGTAGGGTGATCCGCATTACGCTTTGGCTTTGCAAAATTCCAGATAGTAGTCTGCTTGCGGTCTGAATACCACTTGTGCTTTCCGTTTTGTATAAAGCCGTAAAGCACCGGCTCGTGCTGCCACTGATAATCGGAGCGACCAAGCACCAGACTATCCTTTACCCAGATACAGCATCCGGCAAGATGCAGTCCGGAATCAACAAAAGCTCTGCGAAAGTTCAGCCCTTCTGTATCAGCGTGAAATACATAAGCAGCGCCGCCGCTTTCAAGATGCTCGACCATACGCTGGAAAGCAGACAAAAGAAAACTGTAAAACTCCTCATTTTTCATACTGTCATTTTGAATGGTCAAGCCGGAGGAGCTGCGAAAAGATACACCATATGGCGGGTCGGTCAGAATAAGATTTGCCTTTGTGCCATTCATAAGAGCTGCAACATCCTCTGCGGAAGTTGCATCACCACACATCAGCCTATGCCTGCCGACAGTCCATATATCTCCACGCTGAACGAAGGATGCCTTTTCAAGTGCGGCTGTCAAATCGAAATCATCATCCTTTGCACTTGTTTTATCACCATCGGCAAACAGGTCAGCAAGCTCGCTTTCATCGAAGCCTGTCATACCGACATCAAAGCCCATTTCCTGTAAGGATGCCATTTCTACTTTCAGAAGCTCGTCATCCCATCCGGCATCAAGCGACATTCTGTTATCCGCCAGTATGTACGCTTTCTTCTGTGCCTCGGATAAATGTTCTACGAATACACAGGGTACTTCGTTTATACCTTCTTCCTTCGCAGCGGCTATCCTGCCGTGTCCGGCAAGGACATTGAATTCTCTGTCGATAAGAACAGGATTGATAAAGCCAAACTCACGCAGGCTTGAGCGTAATTTCGTTATCTGCTCCGGCGAGTGCGTCCGGGCATTGTTCACATAGGGAATCAGCTTGTTAATGTCAACAAGCTGCATCTGCGTTGTCGTTATCATCTGATCAGCCCCCATTCTGCGAATTTCTCAAAGCCACCCAGATCGTGTATGTATTTTCTCGCAATCTCTACAATGTCAGCATAGGGCTTGCCGTCAACGGTATCATCACCGATAGCACAGCTGATCTCCACAGGTCTGCCGAGAGCCTGTGCTTCAAGAAAAGCGTAAATATTCACGCTCACATCAGCTTTTGACAAATCTTTCCCATGCAGACCGCCGCCTGTAACGCTGTCGCCCATATCACTGCCGAGTTTGCGGTTTGTAGCTCCGCAGTCAACATTACTTCCGCCCGTCCAGTCACCGAGGGGATTTATCTCAGCCGCCGGGAACATCTTACGGAGATTTTCTGTATCTGCGTTGCTCTGGCAGATAACAAGACGATCACCGTCAAGAATGTATTTGCCATCCTCACCGAAAGCGAAATAAAACTGCTTTGCAATGGCTGTCAGTCGCTCCTGTTCACCTGTCACAGGTACACCCTTGAATATGCCGTTATCACCGCAGCGGATACGACCACGCTGATTTTCTGCAAGAATAGGATCCTGTTTTACTTCCAGATAGTCAACTGTAAGTTTCGGTGCAAGACGCTTGACGATGTTTGTTATCTCTCCGATATCTAAATGCACAGAGGTTTCTGCCATAATATGGCAAACTCCATGTCCAAGCAGTACCTCTACCGCTACTCTCGAATCCTTTTCTTTCGCATAAGCCAGATCGACTATCGCTCCGGCAATCCTGTCAGCGATTTTATCAGGATGCTGTGGATTCACCTTTTCGTACATAAAATTTTACCTCCTCATCCGAATTTCCGTTTCAGGAACTTTTTCAGTCCCTTACGGGTGTCAAATATTTTTTTCTTCATAACCTGCGCAGGGGCAGGCTGATAATACTTTTTGGTATCGCCAAATATACTGTACATTTCTGATAAGATGTTTTTGGTTCCTTTTTCAATTTTATTGAAACTGTTTTTTAGTGCCTTATTAATTTCATAATTGCCATCAGGCAGCAGTTCAACAAGCCCAAGCTGCTTAGCAAATGCCATGTCAGTATTCATCTTTGTTGCTTCACCGATTATTTCGTAGTCTTCTGCTGTGATTACTCCTCTGCTTAAACAGCTATGAATTATCGAACCGATTCTCTTATCCTTTCTGCTGGATTTGTCAGAATTGATCACTGATATCAAAACCTTCTATCGTATCATCAGTTTCCCCAGAAACCGCTTCACTGCTGTTTTGCTCCTCATTGCTGGGTGCTAATGAGCTTCTCGCCATTTCCCGTTCCGCCTCAATGCTCTCGGTATCCTTTTTCTTCCTCTTGTCCCTGATCTCATCAACAAAGTCCGATAATACCGAAAGATAGTAATCTAAAAAGTATGTAAGGTCATTCCCGTTTGCACCTCTGACGATCTTCGCAATCGCATCAAAGTATTTGAAACCGCTTTTTGCTATAACTGCGGAAATACTCTCCTCACCGAAAAAAGTATATCCCGACCGTATGAGAATGATCTCCGAAAGAAGCCTGCCCAGCCTTTCGTTGCCATCAGGAAAAGGTCTGACGACCATTGCCCATGCCTGTGCAACAGCCGACTTGATCAAAGGATGAACACTCATATCCGCCAGAAATGTTGTTATCTCGTTTATGCACCTGTCCAGTCTTGCAGCACTCGGCAGAACATAGCTTTCTCCCTGCATGAAATAAATGTCCACGCTGTCCTCGGTTCTCAGCTCACCGCCGCTGTTGTCAAGACCGTTTGTCAGTATCTGTGCGAGAACCTGAAGGTAATCCCTGTTCAAAGGACGGTAAATATTCTCTGCAGCAAAGCTCCCAGCCTGTCTGTTATTGAGTATCATAAGCTCCTCAGCATCGAGGGCTTCTTCACCTCTCTGCAAAAATGATACCGCTTCTTGGGCAGATATCTGCGACCCTTCAAGGTATCCCGTGAAGAATATTTCCCTGATCGTCATAACTGAGCTTAACAGCTTGTCAGTATAATTGTTTTCGTATAATTCATTGACAATGTTTTCACTTGCGATTATCATCCTGTCCGTCAGCGTGTACCAGTACGGCTCTCCGTTTGCGTTGGTCAGCGGAAGGGTTATGGCTTTAGCACGGCGCTGCTCCAACACCGTGCTCCATATCTCATCTGCATTTACACCCAAAGGAAGATAACCGTATAATTCGTTTCTGGCTATGTATTTCTCACCGATAACCCTGAAAAGTCGCTCTCTGTCCATATCCGCACCCCCTTATGCAATAATTCTGACCTTTGAAAGATCAAAGCATACAGCCTTTATTTCCGGGTAGCATACCCCCATACATTCTCTTGCACGGTCATCGTTCCAGTTCATTTTCTGTTTTATCTGCTTCATAATGCTCCTTGCACCTATCGCGGTAGCCATTGTTTTTTCTGATGGAAGAACCACCGCTTCTATATCCTCCGTACCACAGGCACGGAGTACGAGCATTTTCTCCTGCATATTGATAAGGATCTGAACCTGTCTCGGTCTGCCGAGTGCTTCTATCGTCCCCTCGTTAAGTGTAAAAAGTCCTTCCTTTAAATCGAGACTCAGTATTATCTTATTCATCGCTGCCCTCCGTCTGCTCTGTGTCACTTGGTGAAATATAACCATCAAGGAAATTTACCTGTGTTGACATATCATGCTCCGCTACCTTCATGCCAAAGCTGCTCTCCCAGTCCTGTGGAAACTCTGCTGTTGCCGCTTTTACCTTGCCTGTGGCAGCATCCTTTTTCTGCGGCAGGAAGCATTCATGAGCATTAAGGTCAAATAAATACATATATCACTCTTTTTCTCCTTAAAGTCAACGGATATGTTTAAAGTTTCCTTAAATTAACCCAAAATAAATCAAAAAACACTTGACAATTATTTTAATATGAATTATACTTATGGTAAGTTGATTATCAACTTACATAAAGGAGGACAACAAAATGCCTACTTCTATTTTCGCAGAGAGGTTATCTCTGCTTTTGAAAGAGCAGGGTATTTCTCAGAAAGAACTCGCTGAAGTTGTAGGTGTGACAGAGGCATCTATGTCACGCTATATGCACAGCGAAAGAATACCCAAAAGTGCTATTATCGCTAATATAGCGACAGCACTGCACACAACATCAGACTATTTACTCGGAACAGAAACGGAAGGTGGTTCAGAAAATGAATTTGGAAAAATTAAAAGACTATTAGCCCGAAATGCTCCCACAATGACTACTGAGCAAAAGAGAGAACTGATCAATACTCTATTAAGCGACTAAACAAGCGGAGGACTTATGAGATTACTGGACAAAAGGTATGAAGAAATCAAAAAAATAGTTGTCGAGCTTTTTACTGAGTTATATCTTTACGATGTTCCCATAGACTGTTTCAAAATATGTGAGATGTTGGGAATCGTAGTAATTAAGTATTCAGATGTGAAAGAAGAAAAGCGAAAGGCTTGTAAAGAATTCAGCAAAGATGGTTTCTGTATGGAAATCGAGAAGAACGGTCAAAGTGTTTTTTACATTTATTATGATGATTCTATGTATGATCGCAGAATAAGATTTACAATTATGCACGAAATCGGGCATATTGTTCTCGATCATACAGAACACAGTGACCTTGCCGAGAGTGAAGCTGATTTTTTCGCAAGGTATTCGCTTGCCCCTCCACCTATTATTCACGAATACAAACCGGAGGATTATTACGAACTGGCAAATATTTTTCAAATTAGTCTTGAATGTGCGATGTATGCTATGAGAGCATATCACATGTGGTTAAGATATGGTCCAAGTAACTATCTTGACTATGAAATAGTCCTGCTTGATCTGTTTGCTAAGATTCATACCTGATGTCCCGCTTATTTATGAAAGGATTGGTGATTCCCATGAACTATTTATCTTGACAAAGAAAAAACGCACAGGCAGAATACTGTTGGTAGCAGTATACCTATGCGTTTAGGAAAGTTATGTTGGTACATAACTCATATTGCATTTGTTATACTAACATATCTTTCTTCCTTTGTCAATTCGCAATTTTTACAAAAATCGTAACATTCATGGACAAAAGGAAGGAGAAAATATCATTAATGAAATCAAAACAAACATTAAGAAAATTGTTGAACTATAGTTTTCTTAATTATACCAATAAGACTCAAAGCTGTGGATCTAAAGATCTTCCTGCACTTTATTGCAATACTGAGGTTTATCCTGATTTTCTTGCACTTTACTCTGAACCAAAGCTGTATCACAAAACCGATAGAACAGGAGTTTGTTTTTATCAGTTTGATAATGTTTTTGATGGTAAGAGAGGGCTGTTTGAAGCAATATACCATGATGATCAGGCAAGGCTTGATTACTTCAAGAAACGCTTTGATGGTGTGAAATTCTTCATTGCGCCCGATTACTCAGAGTTTGGTGATATTCAAACAATAGAGAATGAGTACAGGTTATTCAAATCTCGTGTTGTTGCGATTTGGCTCATATCTGAGGTTGATGCTATAGTTATTCCCAACATATCGTTTCCTACTGAAAAAAGTGCCGATTTTGCACTTGATGGATATGAATGCTGTTCAGTCGTTGCAATAAGTACAAAATCTCATCTTCAAAACCCAGAAGAATACGAGAGACTTCTATGGAAGATACAACATACTGTCGACACTCTTAACCTCAAAGCTATTGTAGTTTATGATGATTGTAGCTCAAATGACCAAGTTATGAAATGTTTCGCTTACGCTATCAGTAAGGGTATCGACATTATTATTCCCGACAATACTCTTAAATCTCGCAACGTTGCAAGAAAAAGGTCGGTGATTTGCGATGGCTGACGGAAAAGACTCCGGACTTGCACACGGTACAAGTGGCTCTCCACAGCTTACACTTGAAAATGGAGAAATGGCTGCAAAAGCCAAAGAAAATGAAGATAGTATTCCTAAAACATATCAGGGTGGTAGAACATATAATGAATATGTTAATTTAGCAAGAGATCCTTCGCATGCCAATCAGGTGTTACCGCAAGGACGAAAAGAACGAATGATAGGTTTAGACCTTGAAAAACAAGGCAAAATTGGTAAGATAATTCGTGATCCACAAAAAGACAAAGGCGCAGAATTTATTGATACCATTACAGGCATCAAGTGGGATGTTAAAAGTTTTGTTTCGCACCCAAAAGGGGCAACATCTGCACGAAAAGGTGCGTTTAAATTATCTCGTGCGATTGCAAAGATTGAAAAGGAATTTGCAAATGGACATAATGTAATCATTGATACTCGAAGATTGACAAAATCTGACAGAGAATCACTTATCAAAGCCATAAGTGAAAAAGGCTATTCTGATAAGATAATCTGGTATCATCACAAGGGGGAATAATTTATGAATGGTAATCTTGAAAAGCTTTTTGATAGTCATTCAGAGTGGATCCAATCTGAGGGTGAGGGTGGAGAACAACTAACTTTGGAGAGGATTAGCTCTGATCAGTTAACAAATGAACAGTTACAGATGTTGACGGACTCTGTTTTAACGGAATGTTCGTTTACTAACATAGAATTAAGAGAAAATGATTTCTACCATACAGAAATGTATTCTTGTGAGTTCAATAATGTTTCATTTGGCGAAGTGCAATTTATTAAGAGCGAAATAAATGACACAAAGTTTAATGGTTCCAGCTTCGAAAAAATCAATTTCAACAATGCAGAGATTTTTGATTGTATCTTTCTCGGATGTACCTTTAGTGACTCAACCTTTATCAGTACTGGCATATGGAATGCCATATTTGATGATTGTACATTTGTCAATATTGATTTCGAGAGTGCATATTTTGAAAAAATTGTTCTCCATAATTCTAAGTTCATTAATCCAATTAATCTTGATAAAGCAACAAAAATCGAAATAAACATTGGAACTGTCGAGAATCCCCTGTTGCTCACTCACGAAGAATCACTAAAGTGGATAATCGATAATAGTATCTGATAAAGCATTCAACAAAAGCTGTAAAACCACAAGACAGTCACTCGTTTTTTGTTGTAAATAGTGAATTGACCCCCGGAACCGTCAAATAGATTTCCAAGGGTCAGTTCTTTTATTCTTATGTATTTCCGAATATGCCAATATTTCTCTTACCTTGCTTGGGTCAAGCTCGTCAAGCTGTCTGACAAGTGCCGCCTTCTGCTTTTGTCTTTCCGTTTCAAAGGCTGCTCCGGCAGGTACCGTACTTGGATTTGCGGCTCTTTTTTCAGCGTTTATTCGTATATCATCCATAGCCGTCACGCCCTATAAACCTGTCATTCAATTTTCTCACTCCTTCAATATGTGTTTCTGGCAGACCATCCGCCTATGGCTATATTACCGTAATAATCGGATGTCAGCAACATTACATACGATGTACAGGAATGTAGAATATTTGGCGGTTCGGTTGTCAGTATTGTATAAACACTAAATATCCGTAACAAACTGATATGGATCAAGCTGTAATACGGCACATATCCTTAGTGCCGTTATCATATTGGCATTTGACAGCTTCTGATAGCCGTATTCAAAACGCTGATACTGCTGTAAAACAAGTCCGGCACTTACAGCTACCTCCATCTGTGACATACCAAGCTCAATTCTTCTGTTTCGTATTATTTCAGCTTCTCTGCCAATCGGTTCTTTCATTGTCATCACTCCGTTTGATCACCAATTCAAATTATCAGATACGATTCTACCACTGATTGAATGTAATCATCAATACAACAACTGGACAAACAATTCAAAGAGATTTCGGGAATAATAGCCCTTGTTTTATCATTTCTGAGATGGTAACATATCATATCACCAATTTATCAGAGGAGCGTTACATAATGAACTATGTTGTTGATATGAAAAAGACAGGGGAACACATGAAGGAGCTTTTTGAAGAGAAAAACATAACCGTTGACGATATACGCAGAGAGCTTGGCTTAAAATCGAAGCAGTCGGTCTACCGATGGTTCTACGGTGCTGCACTGCCAACTGTAGGTCACCTTTATACGCTTGCCTGTATGCTGCAGGTGCCTGTTGATGAGCTGCTTGTCCTGACAACGGAAACCCTATCCGATGAACGGGTAATGGAGATCATAAACTGGTGTAACAAAAAGATGAAGGAATCTGACAAGTTAAGATTATCTTACTGGGAGAACCTCGGAGTTGTTATTTTGCCGCTGGATTTGTAATATTTTTATGAACAGTAAGCGTCAAATAGTAAGCGTATAGACAAAAAATCACGGGACAAGCAAAAAGCAGATCCCGTGATTTTCTAATTATAGAAATATGTCAGTTATTGTTCTGGTTAAGTAACACACGATCAACATAATAAATCATGCTTTTGTATTGAATGGTAACGCTTAAAAAAGGCAGTGATTTCAAATGCTTTTGAAATATTTCGGTTTTTTGTTCCTGGAAAGGTTCAGCAGAATAATAAAAATTGCATTTTTTACATTCAAGTCTTGGAACATTTTTTATAATTATTTCTTTATCTCCGTATTTGCCCATAACCGTTTCCGAAAGGTGCGGTGTAAGTTTTCCGTGACACCAATAGCAATCTTCTCTCAGTTCATTACGAAATTCCATTTTTCTTTTCCTTCTTCCACGGCATAACGATCGTTCCGGCAGGCTGTCTGAACAGCTCTGTGAGATATTTTTCTGCATCGAGGCCATTAGCCTGTGCTGTAGATACGATGGAATACAAAACCGCACTGCAGTCTGCACCTCTTGCCGTATTGCTGAACAGCCAGTTCTTTCTGCCGACTGCAAATGGTCTTATCGCATTTTCGGCACGGTTATTGTCCATGGGGACATTCCCGTTTTCAAGAAACGTGTAAAGATATGCTTTCTCGTTTATGGCATAACCAATGGCCTCCGCAAGCTTGTTTTTACCGCTCACCGGCAAAGGCTCAAGCCATGCGAAGAATTCATCTATTAACGGCTTTATTATTTTCTGCCGTTCTTTGTATCTTTCGTCTGAAGTGCAGTTTTTAAGCTGCCCCTCTTCGTGATATATTCTTTTTATCCGCTCCACAGCCTGAACGGCAACGGAAGTACTGTGCAGTTTTTTATCGGAAGGAATGGCTTCAATGAAACGTCTCCTCATGTGAGCCCAGCATCCGCAGTGCTTCACGTTTTTTAAAACATGATATCCACTGAACTGGTCACGAACAAGATATCCGTTCCAACCTTTCAGGAATTCCTCTGCGTTTGCACCCTTCCTCGTAGGCTTGTAATCGAAGATGACAATACTCCGGTCGTTGATATTTCCGTTGCAGTAGACCCACATCCTCGATTCGCTCGTTGTCTTTCTTCCATTCTCGTGCAGCACTTGTATGACTGTTTCATCGGCATGGATAACTTCACTCAAAAGAAGCAGCCCTGTCATTTTCTGCACGATCGGCAGACACCATTGTTCAGCAGCCGTCAGAACCCAGTTGGACATCGTAGCTTTAAGCAGTGGTATTTTCTTTGAGGCGAAATCCTTCTCCTGACGATGCAAAGGCACAGCTTTTCCGTATTTCTCAAAAATAATATGGGCTAAAAGCTCCGGTGAACAATAACATCCGGGAATCATAGGCTTCGGACAGTACGCCTTGACAATATGGCATGGTTCAATATCATCAAGCTCTGCATCCTTTTCGGGATCACTGCCGCATTTTTTGCACTTGTAAACCTTGATGATATGACGGCGGATATGAAACTTTGCAGGAGTATATACAAGCTCGTCACGCTTTTCTTCTCCTATTTCTTCCATCTCTGCACCGCATTTATCGCAGGTCTTATCTTCAAGCTCATGAATGACTTTTTCAACAGGAAGATCAGCCATAGCCTCTTCAAACGTACGTTTTTTCTTGCGCTTATGTTCAGGAATGGTTATGGTTTCTTCAGAGGTCTTTTCAGAAACGGCTTTTTCGTCTTGCATTAAAGAAAGCTGCTCTCCTCCTTCAAAGATAACAGTGCTTTGCTCGGTCTTTCTTCCGAACATCTGCTTTTTGAACCAGTCAAGCTGACTCTGCATCAATGCCATTTCTTCTTTGAGTGTGGCATTTTCGGCGTGGAGTGAACTGATCTCTTTCAGATATTTTTCACGCTCCTGATCCGGCATACAACAATCCTCCGTCCCTGAATGATACATTTATCATATCAGAAACGGAGGGCTGATTCTACCTTTTTGTGTAAATTTTTCGATAACTGTATTTTAATAGAGAATACCGGGCTTTCCGTCACGAATAGCTTTTGGCTGTTCTATCGTAAGTCCCTCCAACAGCCAGCGTGTCTGCTGCGGTGTCAGAAGCTTTGCTTCTGTTTCGTTACGAGGCCACTGGAATCTGCCATTATCAAGCCGCTTGTAAAGCAGCAGGAATCCGTCTCCTTCCCAGAGAAGTCCTTTGATGCGGTCACACCTCCGACCGCAAAACAGAAGCAATCCTTTGCAAAAGGGATCGAGCTGAAGCTGTCCCTGTACGATAGCCGCCAGACCGTCTATTGACCTGCGAAGGTCGGTGTAGCCTGTGACAAGATATACCTGCATTCCACAAGGAAGATCGTTCAGCATAGCTTGTCCACCACCGCAATCAATACCTCTGCTGAAATGTTTTCCGGCAATGTAATGCGCAGTCTGTTTTTCTCGATGGTTATGTTTCTGTCTGATGAGGTGGTCAGGATCGGTACTACAGATCTTTCTGCTTCTATTTGTGCTTGTGTATTTTCAGATTTGCCTGACCTCAGAAATTCTTCTCTTACCTTGCGCAGATGATAGTAATATGTTTTAAGATTTATTCCGTTTTGTATACACCACTTCTGAACGCTCAGACCGCTCGCTTTCTGTTCTTCAATTTGTCTGTTCCATTCCTGCAGCCGGACATTCTTCTTTACCGTCACTATTTCACTTGCTGTCTTTTCCACTTGTCTTACCTCCGTCTGAAATACTCTGATTTACTCCATTGGACTTGTTCAGACTTTTTTAGATTTTCTCATTTAGTCTGAATGTTTACTTGGAGCTTATTATACTTTTTAAGAATTTGCGGAGAAAGACGATGGGGATTTGACGCTTACCGTAGAGTGCAGTGATTTTGTTAAGTTCCGGTTGTTTTGTTTTCATAAGATTCTC
>CAMHOE010000063.1 GCA_946186665.1 uncultured Clostridia bacterium
CGAAACAGACAAGCTCATTCAGACTGCTGCAATCGATCCGGCAGAGGCGGCAAAGGTGCTTGCACAGTATATTTCTGAGATCGTGGAGATGGGTCTGCAAAATGTCAGGGACAATGGGGGAGATGTTTCCTCTCAGGTAGAGCTTGTGAATAAGATTATTTCTTCCGTTATTTCAGAAACTCAGGAGGACGGATTTGATTCGATGTCTGTTGCAAAGCGGGCTGAAATACTGCTTGCTCTTATAGAAAGGAAAAACAGTATTCACGCCCTGAACGAAAAGGCAGATATCATCCGTCCGGAAACTTCTATTGCACAAAGCTCACTTTTTACCGGAGCAATACATGAACCACAGATGTTTACGGAGCTGAAAAAAGAGATAATTTCATGTGATCGGATTGATATGCTTGTGTCATTCATCAAGTGGAGCGGTCTGCGGCTTATTATTGACGAGCTCAGGGAGTTTACCATGAACGGCGGTGAGCTGCGTATCATTACGACTTCTTATATGGGTGCTACGGATATCAAGGCAATAGAGGAACTGCGGCGGCTTGCGAATACAAAAATAAAAGTAAGCTATGATACAAGACGCACCCGGCTTCATGCAAAAACCTATGTTTTCTATCGCGGTACGGGATTTACCACTGCTTATGTAGGTTCGTCAAATCTTTCCAATGCGGCTATTTCAAGCGGTCTGGAATGGAATGTCAAGGTGACGAAAAAGGACTTGCCCGAAACAATAGACAAGATCGCTGCTACCTTTGAAAGCTACTGGAACTCCAGTGAATTTGAATATTACGATGAGGGACAGCGTGAACGTCTTGCCCATGCGCTGAAAGCTGAAAAATACTTCGACAGCAACAACGCAGAAATGTATACTTTGGACATTACGCCCTATTCCTATCAGCAGGAGATACTTGATAAGCTGGATGCGGAACGTACTGTGCGCGGCAATATGCGCAATCTTGTTGTTGCGGCAACCGGTACTGGTAAAACCGTCATATCGGCACTTAACTATAAAAGCTTTAGAAAACGACATCCGGACAAACCTTGCAGACTGCTTTTTGTTGCTCACCGAGAAGAAATACTCCGTCAGAGCCTTTATACCTTCCGTGCTGTGCTGAAGGACGCTGATTTCGGCGAGCTGTTTGTGGGAAATAATAAGCCGGAAAGTATGGACTATCTTTTCGTTTCTATACAGACATTCAATTCTCAGTCATTTACTGAAAAGACCACATCGGATTATTACGATTACATTGTGGTGGATGAATTCCATCATGCTGCAGCGCCCACATATCAGAAGCTGCTTTCCTATTATCAGCCGGAGATACTTTTGGGACTTACTGCAACGCCGGAACGTATGGACGGAAAGAGCATTCTGACTTATTTCAATAATCGTATTGCTGCCGAGATTCGTCTGCCGGAAGCAATCGACAGAAAGCTGCTTTGTCCGTTTCAGTATTTCGGTGTTACCGATACGATTGACCTGAACGATCTGAAATGGAGTGCCGGCGGCTATGATAAAACGGAGCTGTCGAATATCTATACCATGAGTGGTTTTGAGGCAAACCGCAGAGCCGATCTTGTCATTTCCTCGCTGCTCAAATACGTTACGGACATAGATGAGGTCAAGGGACTTGGCTTCTGCGTTTCTGTGGCACACGCTGAGTTTATGTCAGATTATTTCAATCATCATGGCATTCCGTCTATATTCCTGACAGGAAACTCTCCTGATGATGAACGTAAACAGGCTAGCAGGGACATTGTTTCGGGGAAGGTGCGTTTTATTTTCGTTGTAGATATCTATAACGAGGGTGTTGATATTCCGGAGATAAATACGGTTCTTTTTCTTCGCCCTACGGAGTCGCTGACGGTATTTTTGCAGCAGCTTGGCCGTGGTCTTAGACTTTGCGATAATAAGGATTGTCTGACCGTGCTTGACTTTATCGGGCAGGCAAACCGAAAATACAACTTTGAAGATAAATTTGCAGCCCTGCTTTCCAATACAACACGAAGTGTCACAAGGGAGATAAAGGACGGTTTTATTTCTCTGCCGAAGGGCTGTTACATTCAGCTTGAAAAGAAGGCGGCAAAGTATATTCTTGATAATATCCGAGCTTCCTACGGCAACACTGCCGGACTTATTTCACGTATTGCAAGCTTTGAAGAGGATACAGGACTAACGCTCAGTCTTGCAAACTTTCTTGACTATTATCACCTTGATGCACGTTCGATTTATAAGTTTTCGTCATTCTCGCGTCTTTGTGCCCGTGCGGATAAGATCGACGACTTTTCCGAACCGATGGAGGATGTACTGACAAAGGCGCTTGCAAAGCTTTCTGTTATTGATTCGCGCAGATGGATAGGTTTTTTGCTGGGTTTGCTGCCGGAGCTTGACAACACAGATTTCAGCAAGCTGACTCCTGCCGAAAAGAGTATGCTGCAAATGTTTTATATCACTGTATGGGGAACTGCTGCGGAGGATCTCGGAAGTGATGAAGTTCTTGATAATCTCTACGCACTTGCCGACAGTACGGTTATGCTGTCCGAGATGATAGAACTGCTGAAATATCAATATAACCGCATAGATTTTATTGACTCTCCTGTTGATCTGGGCTTTGAATGTCCTCTTGATCTGCACTGTACCTATACCCGCGATCAGCTTCTTGTTGCACTTGATTTTATGAAGCCGTCAACCGTCAGGGAGGGTGTCAAATGGCTGCCGGAAAAGAAAATCGATGTTTTCTTTGTTACGCTGAACAAGTCTGATAAGGACTATTCTCCCACAACGATGTATAATGATTATTCGTTAAATGAACGCCTGTTTCACTGGCAGAGCCAGAGCACAACAGCAGACACCTCTCCCACAGGTCAGAGATACATTCATCATCGGGAGAGAGGTAGTAAGGTTTTGCTTTTTGTGCGTGAATTCACAAAGGATCGTATTACAGGAGGAAGAGAAGCCTATACATATCTCGGAACAGCAAATTATGTAAAACATGAGGGTTCACGTCCGATGAATATTACGTGGAGTCTGGATCAGCCGATACCGGCAAAATATCTGAAAAAGACAAACAAACTGGTGGTGGGATAATGACAGAGGTAGTTGCAGCGCTAATATGGGATAAAGATCGTTTCCTGATCTGTCAGAGACCGGCAAACAAAGCGCGAGGGCTATTATGGGAATTTGTCGGCGGCAAGGTCGAACCGGACGAAACAAAGGAGCAGGCCCTTGTTCGTGAGTGTAGGGAGGAGCTTGATATTCTGCTTGAGGTTGGCAGTGTTGTTACTGAAGTTACGTACGAATATCCGGATATAACGGTTCATCTGACTTTATTTAATGCGACTATTTCATTTGGTGAACCCAAGCTGCTTGAACACAATGATATGAAGTGGATAACTGTTTCTGAGCTTTCTGAATATGAGTTTTGTCCGGCTGATGAGGAGATTATCCGATTATTGCAAAACTAACATCAATCGAAACAGCATAACAAAAAAAGAATACAACTGAACCGAGGATGAAATCAGTGACATTTGAAAATAAAGTGATGAATCATAAAACGAAAACTATTACAAAACAGCAGCTTGAAGAATATGCCTGTACAAGTAATGCTGAAGTATTATATAGTCTTGTCAGACCGCTTGTGGATGCTGGGCTTCTTGAACCTATGAAAAATGCTTCTACAAACGGTAATTCTGTTTACACGATTTATTCTAAATATCGTATAGTTCGTGAAAATAAAGATGTTTCAAACGAAAAACAGGAGATACAAAAGCTTCATCCAAAATTAATAAGTAACAATTATCTGACCGAACATCCAGACCGGTATATTTTATATAAAACTCAATTACAGCGACTGAGCAGTTTTTTCTTTAAGGGCGCAGGAAATGGTATTTCAATATCACGCAAAGAACGGTCGTATGAGATTTTTGGTGAAGAAAAACAGCTCGATCAGACAGGTTTTGTTAATCTCCTGAAGCAAATGAGTATCACAAACGACGATCTTGCCTTGTACGATACTCCAGAATATTGCTTCCCGGATTATTATTGCAGAAGAAGAAAAGAAATGACAGTGTTGATTTGTGAAAACAAGGATATCTGGTTTGATATACGAAAAATCATGTTTGAAAATTCCGGATGCAGGCTGTGGGGTCAGCCGCTTGATGGTATTCTATACGGTGGCGGAAACAATGTTACCAAGTACAGGGCACTGACGGAGTATACGCATTTCATGGGAGATGTTCATATACGGTATCTGTATTCACGTCAATCTAATTTGGAAATTATTTTGTTACTTTTCAGAATCAACCTTCTTTCTTGAGCTTGCCGAAAGGGCTTAAAGTGCGTTTTTTCTAATTAATTAAACCTGACAGGCATAGTAAAGTGTGCATAAGTCACTCAAAGATTATTCGCTTAACGCTCAAAATGACATCTTATTAAACTTTGTATCATTTTGATGTCTGAATTAGATTGACGTGTATCTGTATTGGGGCGATATTGACAGAGAGGGATTAAATATCTATCTGAAATTAATAAAGTCCAATCCTGATATTTCTATCAGGATTTTTACCAAAGGGTACATACGGATGATGGATCTGGCTGAAAACAACAATGTGCCGGAAAGTGACGATAAAAGGGAGCTGATGATGGACTATTCGAAAATATACGCTCTGTTTGCAGAGGAATATCAGAAACGGCTTGAGCAGTATATTCTTACAAATGCCCGTGTTCCGCAGGAGATCATAAATTATGGAATACTGAAAAAAGAGATGGAGTGATACAATTTGCGCAGTGATGTTGAGGAGCTGCTTTCCGGATTTGAAAACAGGATGAGATTTATCAGTATCGTCAAGGCAATACTGAATAATGATAATGTCGTCAGAAATCAGGAAATAAGAGAAATTCTTCCTGACAAGGATATGATGGATAATCTTGTGGTTATGGTTCTTCTGTTTATCAAGGAAAGAACATTGTATGATGATAAGATTTGCACTCTCAGGGATATTGCAGGATTTATAGATGAGGTTATCTGTGAATTTCCGGTCAAAAATAATGCCGACAGCTATGAACTTGCGAAATATATTGTGATAAAGGTTTTGCAGAACGGCGGAAACCCCATCAGCTATAAAACATATGACAGCAGTACACATAAGATTACTGAGCAGTATGTAAAACTTATTGAAGAATATAAAGAAGGCTACCGGCTTTGGGATGATGCGTTTGATTTTCTGTTCCGTTCAAAGGAAATTGAGTCTGAGCTTGATTACTCTGTTACAAGATTCAGGCTGAATGAATATCTGAAACGCAATAATTATTCACAGGCGCTTGATCAGAGCCGTGAGCTTATCAGCCGTGTAAGGACTATGAAGCTGAATATAAGGGATTTCATTATAAGATTCCATGAAAGCTTTTCAAAGATCACCGTCGATGAATATGGTTCTATTCTTTCCCGTGTCAACAATCTTGTCCGTACAGAAGAAAAAGAGCTTATTGAGATCAGTGAAAGAATATCAAAACGCAGGAAAACACTTGAGCAGGCTCATGACAATGGTTTATCAGAAGATGAAATAATAAAATACCAGAAAACTCTGAGCGAGATAACGGATAACATCAATACGACTATCAGGGAACAAAGAAGTCTGATGAATATGAAGCTTGACATGAAGGAGGAATACAGTAAAATTATCAGAAGCCGTTATGCCATACACAGATTTGACCGTATGGATTTTGAAAAGGATATCATACAGCCGATACAGAAAACAGGGGCAGACACGGATGTGATAAATCAGCTGTTGTCGGTGCTTTCAAAGCCTCAGATCAAAAAACATTTTAATATTGAAAGCTTTTTAAGTATTCCTGAATTTGAAAACAATGATGAAAATAAAAAAGGGATAGACATTACTGCCGGAGAGGATAAGAACATTCTGACAGCTAAAGAACGGAATGAGCGTTTTGAGCGTATTGTTAAGTCGTTTTTTTCGTATGCTGTGTCAGCAAAAACATCATTCCCGATTAGTGCATATATATCGGGTATCAGTGATGAGGAGTTGTTTGATTATTGTAAAGAAAACAGTCTTGGGATTGTTTTGCTGTTTCTTTTTGATGCAGGAGAGTTTGATATCAAAAGCTTCAATGATTCTGTAAGCTTTTCAAGAGAACCTTTGGGGGAATTTGAAGCCGACTGGTTTATCCGGATGCTGCCGGAACACCTGAGAAGTATGAGCAAGCTGAAAATAACAGGACAGAACAGGAGCTTTTCCGTTGAGGTAGAACGGGACTCTGAGAAAAGAAGAATTGAAATGACAGAAATGATAGTTGAGGTGATAAAATGAACAGGGAAACAGGCATGGTGTTCCGACGGCTGATGCAGCGCGGATGGATCGACAGAAGTGCAGACACGGCTTCATGGGAAGCATTTATGGACGCTGATGTTCAGGATGAGCTGAGTATTCTTGGAGAAGAGATCGGATATGATTTATTCCGCACAGGTGACCGGGTATATCTGATACCGACTGATGACGGAATACTGCAAAAAAATAACGCTGATCTGAGACGTGACATAAAGGGTCAGAGTATAGAGAAAGAAAACATATATCTGATCAGCTATCTTGCCATGTTCGTTCTTTATATTTTTTTCAGAGGTGAGGATGAGCGGGTCAACCGTAATCTGATAACAAAGGAAGACCTTATTGCTGAGTTTACGGAGCACTGTAAACAATGTATCAGCGTCAGCAAAAATGAAGGTGCAGGAAAGGATTACAGCAGATCGTTTTTATCTCTTGCACAGAGATGGATCGCCAAAACAACCGGTGAAAAAGACAGTCAGTCCTTTTCGGAAAAATACGGCTGCATTTTCAGACTTATGGCAAAATTCAAAGCTGATGATCTTTTTGTTGAAGGACAGGGAGATACGATAAAACCTACGCAGAAAACAAAGGACCTGATGCCCTATCTGATGCGTAAGGGACGTCTGAAGGAAATAGAGGAACTATTTGATAGGAGTAAGGAGGAGAAAAATGCCGACGATCAGTAAAGTCAGGATAGTAAATTTCTGGTTTAACAACGGAAAGCGTCTGATACCGGATATCATTATGGATATGTCTGATGAAAGCCAAAAGGGGATAGACACTCTTATCACATTGGTCAACAGAGGCGGCAAGACCGCTATGACACAGCTTTTGCTTGCACCCATTCACCCGAAGGCAAAGGTCAATCGCAGAAATTTGGAAGTCTATTTCAGCCGTCCGGAAGATCATTGCTTTGTGCTCCTTGAATGGCAGAAGGATAACAGCCGTGAAAAGCTGCTGACGGGAATAGCTGTTTCATCCGCCAGAACAGATAAAAACATCAGCGATGAGGATACTGTTCAAAGCATTAAAATAAAGTATTATACTTTTTGCGCAGAGTATTTGCCTGGAACAAAGAGATATGATATTCTGCAGATGGAGCTTTCACGGATGGAAAACGGAAAGTTTGTACCGGCAGATTATGAGTATGTAAAAAAGACATTCAGAGGCGATGTGGAAATATTTGATATGTACGATACTGTCAAGTGGCGCAATAAGCTCAGTGAATACGGAATCTACCAGGATGAATTTCGTAAGGTGCTTGAGCCTTTGAACAGTACCGAGGGCGGTATGAAGCAATTTTTTGCTGATATGAAAACCTCAGACGATGTTATAAACAAGATGATGATACCTGCCATAGAAATGAGATTTGCCGGCGGTAAAGGCTATGACAGGCTTTCTGATGATAAACTGGATGAGCTTTTTTATAAATATGTCGGTCAGTATGCCGAAAAAGAAAAGATGATAGAAGAGGGTAAAAGGTGTGAAAGCTTTATCAGCGATACGGGAATTTTGCTTGAAAAGCTTGGTGCACTCAATGATGCTTGTGAGAAATTGAATTATTGTTTGTCTGTTGTATTCGGCTTAAAACACGGAACAGAAAGAAGTATTGCTGAAACAGAAAAGGATATAGAGGGCTTTGAGAGCGAATTATCCGCAATTGATGAAAGCTTGAAACGCATTGAATATGAATTGGCTTCAAAGAATTATTATGATGCAAAGTGTGCGTATGAATCAGCGGTCACAGCCTATGAAAATGTTGTTAGTGAAAAGAACAATGCTGCGCAGGAACTGCAAAATAAAAGAATGGAGCTGCGTATACAGCTTGCCGCAAAATATGCTGAAAGATGCTCAGAAGAAGACAGACTGATAACAGTGTTGTCCGGGCAAATTGATGAGATCAGCGGTGGAAAGGAACGGGAGCTTCTTCATGATACCGGAAGAAAAGCATTCATGGCTGTTGCTGGTGCCAAGACTCGGAATGAGTGCTCTATCAGAGAGTGTGAACGGAAGAAGGAGCAGCTTTCCTTACAAAAGGAAACCGCTCAGGAAAAGCTGAGGATCGCTGTCAGTGGGAAGGAAAAAGCGGAGAAACAAAAGATAGAACAAGATGTTTTATTTTCGGCGGCACAAAAAGAAACGGACAGATTGATAACCGAGCTGAATATAACGGTACAAAGGAATCTTATGCAGCACTATGATGAAAAAGAAATCGAAGATGCACAGATCAAGGTACAAAAACAGCTTGAAGAATTATCAAAAAAGCAGTCAGCATCTGAGGATAAAATACACAAACTTGAACAGCGCAGAAATGATATTCCCGGACTAAAATATGATTTGAAAGAAAAAACAGATAGTAACAGAAAAAACTACACTGATATACAAAGGGCAATAGAAATATATTCTGATCTGGAAGCTCAGATACAACTGATTTGTCAGGAACATTCTGTGGGGTTTGAACATCGTTTCAGCGATCTTCTGAAAAAACATCTGGAGGAACAGATAGCTTTTGAAAAGGACAGGGCCGAGCAAGTCAGGATGAAGATATATTTTATCAGTAAAGAAATGGATTCTTTCCGAAATCATACTGTCCATATTCCCGAAGAGATCATCACATTTCTGAATAGCTCAGGAGTGGAGTATATTACGGGTGAAGAATATCTGCTCACTCAGATCGACAGGCAGACAATGACGGTTGAAGACTGCCTGTCACTGCTTGATAAATATCCGTTTCTTGCGTTCAGCATAATAATCAGTCAGGAACAGCAGGAGATACTATTTGACCAAAAAGCTGACTGGCTGCCCGGTGTTCTGCCGTTTTTAACGAACGAAGATCTATACAGTCTGATGAAAGGTAATTATCAGGCAGTTGATATGCTTGCGTGTTATTCCGAGCTGTATTTTAAGGACAGAAAAGAATACGCCGATGCCTTAACAGATAAAAGAGCGGAGTCGGAGCATGAGCTGGAACTGATTCAGAACAGGCTTGAAGAAATGGAAAAACAGCTGGAAATTGTCAGCAGCTTTAACTATGATCCTGACTGGTTAAGTGATATGGAAGCTCAGAAAAAAGCACTTGAAGCAGAATACGACGAGCTTGAAAAGAAAAGATGTAATCTGGATGAAGAGAATAAGAGATTGTCTGATGAAATAAAAACAACAAAAGAATCACTTGAAGATATTGAACAGATGATACGTTCCTGTAGGCAATGGATGAAGGATTATCAAAAGCTTCTGGAGCGTTACAGTGAGGAAAAAAGACTATCGGAAGAAAAAACAAATTCCGAAAAAGCATATGTTCAGGCAGAAAGAGAATATGCCGATGTTCAGAAAACTTATGACCGGCTTGTTTCGGATTTGGATGAAGCCCATGAGTATTTCAAGGAGCTGTCCGACAGCCGGAAAGAGATTACAGCGGCTTATGAGCTGGTCAGAGAATACAGCTGTGATGAAGTCAGTGATGAAGACTGGAGAGGTTTGCTATCCTCTTATAATGCGTTGTTTTCGACTATGAACTCCGATATCAATTCACTGAAACAGCAGATAGATGCTGCGGGAAAGAGAAGGGCGGAGTATCAGAAGGAGCTTGAAAAGCAGGCTTGTCCGCCGGAGTTATATCAAGGTGTAGTCTATTCGGAAAGCACAGAGGACAGCCTGACAGGTTGCATAAGTCAAATGGAGCATACTTTATCCCTGCTGAACGAGAGTGTAAGCCAGTCAAGCGGAGAAAAAGGCAGGAAAGAGGCTTTGTTGCAGACAGCTCTTGAAAGCGTCAGAAGATACGGAGAACCTCTGCCTTTATCAGAAATTTATGCTGATTTTGAAAAAAGACAGCAGCAGGCTTTACATGAAAAGAATGAAGTTGCCGAGCTGTTAAATGAGCTTCGGGAGAAAAAACAGCTCATGACAGATGTGCATAAAGATATTCTCAGAGAGATAATGGGAATAAAGTCACCGCAAGAAATACAGGATATTGTTATTGAAGAAAGCATTACAGAACAGTGGTCAACGATGAGAAAAGAATATAAGGAGGCTGAGGACTTACTCTCAAAGAATAAAGAATCATTTGAAAGATGTAATCGTCAATTATTGCAGATGTATTCAGGCTTTGCAATGGAAGATGTATTCAAGGGTATAGATGATTTGCCTGAACACACTGCCGGTACAGAAGACTATTGCAAAACAGCAGGAATTCAGCTTGAAGCCGCCTTACACGCAGCACAGATCAGCCTTAAACAGATCAATGACGACATTGCTGATTTTAAAAATACAAAGGAATTTATCATCAGTCAATGCGTAATACAGGGTAAATCAATATATGATGGTCTGCTTCAGATACAGAAGAATTCTTTTGTGAAAATCTATGCGGATGAAAAGCCAAAACAAATGATACGCTTCAACATACCGGATAAGATCGACGAAAACAGTTCCCGTCTGAGAATAGAAAACGAAATAAATAAATGGACTAATGAGTTGTTGGCTAAAATGAAATCAGATAATACAGAGTGGGCGCTCAGAAAGTATGTTTCAGGTGCGGTCAGCAGTGCTGTGCTGGTAAGAAAATACATAGGGGCAGACTCGATTCAGATGAAGGCATACAAGGCAGATATTGATCCCAGAAATTCTGAATACCGTTCATGGAAGCATACCGGAAACTCCGGCGCTGAAGGCTTTCTGATCTATCTTGCAGTGATTCTTTCCGTAATGAACTACAGCAGGAACAATAACGGGGCTTTCAAAAATAATACCGGCGTGCTGATACTTGACAATCCCTTTGGCGAAATCAGCACCAAGGATGCTTTGGTTCCTATGTTCGAGATGGCAAAAAGAGCGAATATTCAGCTTATATGCTTTTCAGATATTACAAAGTGTGATATTACATCCTGCTTTTCCAATATTGT
>CAMHOE010000064.1 GCA_946186665.1 uncultured Clostridia bacterium
AGAACAGAAAAGGATAGCATGTATGAACTGTCCGCAAAAAATGACCGACTGAATATGAACGAATACAAGTCTATATTTTGAACAAAGCATCAAAGGAATATAGCCGAAAGTTCGTTCAGGTTGTATATTGAATATGAACGAGTTATCGTTTATAATAGTTACTGTAAGGAAATGATAATACCTTACAGAGAGGAGGTCAGACAATGGACAGACACTACTTCAACCCCACACCTGATACGATCTACACCAACAAGGGCGGCGGCTCCTATATCTGCCTTGAAGCAGAGGGACATTTCAGAGCGAAGTTTCAGCGTGTAAGCAAGTATAAGTGGACATTTGTGGCTCACGGCTGTCAGATGTACGAGGACGGCACAATAGAGTGGGACAGTTCCACAGGCGGATACTTCGAGGAGTGATACCGCACAAATGGGACTTCAAGTCCCACATTTCAAGTAAGGAGATCGCAAAATATGAAACTGAGCTATATCGGCAAAAGAGCTTCTTCCGCTACAACAGATAAGGAAAGATTTGCAGAAGCAAGGTGGAAATACGGCAGCAGAAAAGATGAAGAGTTTGGCTATATTTTCAGATGTTTGCTTGATGACAACGGCTACACTTATGAAGTGGACACAGACCGTAAGACCTGTTGGGTGAAAGTAAAGGTTGCAGATTATGACGAGTTTATTGTTATAAAAGGTCTGTACGAAGAAGCTAAGGACGCATTCAGAAAGTAATGAAGTGGGACTTCAAGTCCCAGATGATGAAGCTGACCTATCGGCTGTTCAATACGGGGAGAAAGGACAAACTATGAAAACTTGGTATCTTGCAACATTCAAATGGTCGGACAGTGGAGTTTACTGCACAAACCTTGTTCTGACCGACAGCGAAGAAAAGGCAGAGGAACACTACTCAAAGTATGAAATGGTATCTATCCGCATTGCTGACGAGTGGGAAGTTGATAATTATAGGAGCAGAGGTTGTCCGGTTGTTGAGCTTTGAGCAGACAATCAGGAGTGTGACAAGTGGGACTTCAAGTCCCACTTGCGAAAGGAGCAGGGAAATGAAAATCGAAACATTATCAGAACGAATAGCCAATGCAGAGAACAAGATCAGCAAGAAACAGCTCACCATTGCAAAAAAACAAGCTCTGATAACCAAAAAGCAACAGCTTATTGAAGCAAAAGGTCTTGTCAATTCAGACAGTTCCGAAGCTCTGACTTTGAAATGGGATATAGAGCATTATACAGACGATATAAGCCGTTTAGAGCGTGAGATTACTGAAACGACACTCACCCTTACTGAGTACAGAAACAAGCTCACAGAGCTTGTAGAGCGTGTCACCGTACTGATCACGGATATGCCTGATGTACTGAAAGGACTGCAAGAAGAACTTGTAGAACGATGGGATAAATGGGATATTGAGCGTAGGGACAGAATACAGGCAGATTACCGAGAACTTGATTACAAGGAATTTTCAAGAAAATATACCCACGCTGATGTGGTGTTTAAGGGTAAGTCTGACGAACAGATACACGATGACAATATTCAGTCAGCCGAAAATCTGATTATAGACCTGATTTACCGTGTACGCAAAATTACAGGAGAGATAACAGATTGGAGTGACATTCGTGCTACTGTTGGCACAGACGGCTTTACAGTCCTGAATGGAACGGTTATCGGTAAAGAGGGTATCGCTTGTGTAGAGAGCATTACGGCAGGCGGTTACAATATTCAACGACTTCATATAAGAGTGTTGGTACATAGCGTATAAAACAAAAGCAGCAAGTATTGAACAGTGGATTGTTCTGACTTGCTGCTGTTGATTGTTTATGTGGGACTTGAAGTCCCACTTGATGCTTGAAAACAGTATATGTACATTTTATCGAACGGTGAAATTTGACTTGCAAGCTACTATGGTTTATAATTTAGAAAACAGACCATAGAGGAAGGTGTTAGTAATGTTTGATTTCAATAATGATGGAAAGACCACTCCTGACGAAGATTTTATTGCTTACAATATTTACAGCAAAACTTCCTGCGGCACTAACTATTCCAAAAGTCATAGTTCATCCGGCAAAATCATTGTTGGTATTATTATAGCTTTTTTGGTGCTTTACATCATTGGTAAGATAGGTAATTCATCTTCCAAAAACAATTCCTCTTACAAAGGCAGTATAAGTCGAAGCTCATATTCTTCTATAACAAGTTCCAGACCAAGAAGTTCCTCAAAAATAGAAAACAGTCATCCACAGAATTCAATCTCAGGCTACAGTAATAGAAGCCGATCTTCATCATCAGAATACGACGAATTCAATGCTAAGGATTATTGTCAGGCAGAGGACTTCTACGAAGATCATTACGATGACTTTTATGATTTTGAGGACGCAGAAGATTATTATAACGAACATTGTGATGATTGGAGTGATTAAACAATGCCTGCAATAACAGCAGAAAAATGTTTGAGAGAAACAATTCCAGATCCTGAATTGTTTGAGCAATATTGGAATGGAAATGGCGATAACTCCGTGTGTTTCAAATCTATTATTGAGGATGGATTAAGAAATACGGAGAAAAATGAATACTTAATCAATGGATATATAAGTTTTGGCTCCTTATTAGAGATTTATTTATCTTCTCATACAGCATCACCAATTTATAAACAAAAAGTTATTATTCCATTTTTTAATCAGTGGGTTAACAATGCCGCAAAATATTTCGGTGAAAAAATGGATGAGCCTTATAAATTTGCAAAATATGTCTATGCAGATAAAACAATACAGCTTCTGCATGAACTTCAGGCTCGTGATGGTAAATCGAAAAATAAACTCAGTGAAAATCTCGGTGTCAGCGAAAAAACAATACAGACAGATCTACGCTTACTCTCTCCATCATTAAAGCGGTCAAAGGCAACAGAAAATGATGAAGCTCTGAAAATTGGTGGATATGCTGTAAATGTAGAAATAAAAGAAATCAGACAGCCTGACAACAGTAAACTATACTATACTCCAAACACAGTGAATCCATTAGTGATGCTGCCCAATGTAACACAGGTTGCTGTTTTGCTTTCTTCTCTTGCTCAAAACGAAGGGAGTGATATTGCAATAGGTATTGGTGCAGATATATGGCTGCAACTTTCGGATTATTGCAAAAAACGAATCAAAAAGAATTTTTTTCCTAATAATCCAACATTGAGTGATTTCATTGATAGAATCGAGTATTTGATAAAACGAGGTCATATAGTAGGGTTTGTCAAAGAGCGTGATATGGATGTTTCTTCTGTTTCAGAACTGCTGTCGATAGCGTGCAAGGGTAGCAGAAGATGTAATATTGAATTGGTCAAGGATGGAAAAACAATAGAACTGAATAATCAAAAAATTCAAATATCGAAAAACCATTATGTAGCCATTTCAGCAGAACAACCGTCTGAAAGTATAGATTTTATCGAAGAAAATGTAAGCTACATAGAATTGGTTTGATACCTTGGGTATTGGAAGTTTACCTTCCAGTACCCTCTGCTTTTTTTTCAATATAATAAAGACACAGTAAGGTAAAACTTGCTGAATACTTTATACGAGGAGAAGATCACTATGAAAAACGAAGAAAGAAAAGTCAGAGAACTGCGAAGCCTGCTTCATTCAGTGACTACTGAGAACAAAAGCAAAACAGAATTACAGCAGATCATAAGGGAGCTTGCAGAGGGCTTTATCGAATTTCCGGATGTGCCGGACCGAAAATTCTATTCTCTTATTCCGACAACAAATGCTCCGTCAGATATTCGTGTAGTATATCTTTACATTCCGACTTATCTTGCCTGCGGGATAATGATATATGCTACTTTGAAATATCCTGCTCTTATGAACGGCAAAACCATCAGAGAGACCTTCCGCAGAGGGCTTAACGGGTGTACCGGGAGGAACTTCAGCGGTCACGGCTATGACAGTACAGTGGGTTTTCTTGATGCTATGGATATTTTTTCTCAGGCGAGGGTCATGGATTTTATCAAGGCTTTCCCCGAGCTTGCCCCGGAGTTTAACAAAGCGATCCTCAAGGCTGTTGAGCAGCTTGAGTACGGCTTGAGGGAAAATAAGTTTGAAAAAGACTATTTTCATGGGTCTATGACCGACAGGGCAGCCCTGATTATGCAAAGACTCAGAGGGATCAGGAACGATCAGGTGAGGCTGTTTGTTTATGGTACGCTGATGAAAAAACAAAGAGCAAACAAAATGCTCGAAGGCTCGCAGTATTGTGGCAAGTTTATGTTAAACGACTATGCAATGTATGATTTTGGTGCTTATCCGGGTATCAAAGAAAAACACGGAGAAAAAGTTGTAGGAGAAGTTTACGCAGTGGAAAGCTCTCTATTAGCAGAGCTTGACCGATATGAAGGCAAAGGCAGCTTGTATAACAGGAAATCTGTTACTGTTATAAATGACAAAGAAATCGTCTCGGCGTTTGTTTATGTATATCGAGGAAATATCAGTAACAAAAAAATAGTACGCACTGAATGGGGTAAAAACGAAAGGGAAAACATTTGGTATGCCTGCTATGGCTCAAATCTCTCGGAAAAGCGTTTTCTTTGTTATCTCGAAGGCGGTATTTGCGAATTGAATGACAAAACCTATTCAGGCTGCGGTGATAAATCATATTTCAAAGGAATTGATTATTTGACGGTCAGTGGCGAGATGTATTTCGGAAATAGCAGCAGTTCTTGGAACGGAAAGGGTGTTGCATTTTTTGATCCGGAAACAGATGGGACAACTTATATGAAACTGTATAAAATCAATTATTCTCAGTTATTGGATTTGCAGAAAATGGAAGGAAAGTCGGCAAATTGGTATGGAAGAATATATTGCATCGGCATAAAGGATAATCATCCTATATTTACCCTTACAAGCGAAAATCGCCGTCCGAAAAACCTTCCTGATGAAAAATACTTTTCTCTTATTGCAGCAGAACTCAAAGAGCAGTTTTCACTTTCAGACAGGGAAGCAATTAGTTATATTGCAGGGCTAATTCTCAGAAGTACGCCATAAGCATAAAAAAACTCTTGCAAATACAAAAATAATATGATACTATGGATTTACAAACCATAAAGAGTGCGTGAGGGACAAGCCCTATGACCGCACAGCAACCTGCCGGAAGGTAAGGTGCTAAAGCTTGATCGATGGGTGATATTGAAGTTCAACACCTGTCGGTAACGATGGGTGTTTTTCTTATGCTCTCTTATGGAAAAAATAATAGGAGGACATAATTATGTTGTCAAAAAGAAAAGAGTACCAGAACGAGATTTACGAAATTTGCCAAAAAAGCGGTGATGTCAGTATCAATGACCGTTTCAGAGGAGTGCAGTTCTCTGAATCGGCATTGTATGACAAATCCTATGCTGAAAAGCCTTGTGTTTGTATTGGAAAAATCGGCGGCTCCGAGAGAGTATTTCTGACAGATGATAAGCTCTGCTATTTTAGTGTTACGGACGGATGGGGAAAAAAAGACGGATACCTTGTAGCTCTTAATCAGGGTTTTGTGTTCAGGCTTGATACTCCGATGGAGCTTGAAGATCTGAAAGAATTTGTCTCTGATCCTCCCGAAGCTCACGGCTTTGCTGCAAATATGAAAAGGTGTGCGGAGATCAGAATTGCAAAAACCATCATCAGTATCTTGGAAAAAAGTTCTGAAAGCATTTAGCACTATCTCAACACAGATTGTTCTGCTCTTGAAAATTATCGTTCGTTATACAATATATTGTACACAAAAATCAGAAAATATTTTGCAATTATTTCTACAATATGCTATAATAATATATTAACAGAAATCACAAACCTGAAAGGGTGGAAATATGATAGAGCAGAATTATTCGGCAGGAATAATGTCACAATCATTTTGGTTTAATGAGTTCAGACAGCTTTTGAAATTAAAGAGAGAAAACTGTGAACCTGATGAAATGAAAAAAAGAGTAATTGAAGAAAACCTGTTTGGTGCTCCTAATGAATACAGAGCAAAACGAATATACGGTTATCTGATAAATAGAGTGTCATTAGTAGAAAAGGAATTGTCGGACTTGTTTTTTTCTTCTGATCTTGCCACACAAAAGCTCATCAATCTTATTGCTGTTCTCAGAGGGGACAGATTGTTTTTTGAATTTCTTTATGAGGTTTACAGAGATAAGATCATACTCGGAGAAAAAACACTTGAATTATCAGACGGAAAGATTTTTTTCAATCACAAGGAAACACAGGATGACAATGTACTTGCTTGGAAAGATCAGACAAAAAAACGAGTTCAATCCGCATATTTTAACTTTATGACAGAAGCTAACCTGCTTGAAATTGTAGATAAGAAAAAGCTGATAACTCCACCGCTTCTTGATATTGCTTTGGAAAATTATCTGAAACGCAACGGAGAAACAGCGATTATTAAAGCTATAACAGGAGAGTATTGATATGGGCAAAATAGAAGAACGCTTTGATCTGCTTAAACAAAAGATAAACAGTCCGAAATTCCGTGAAAATCGAGGACTTGGAAATGAAGTGGGTTATTATATCTTTGACTATCCTGCTGAAAAGGAATTGTATGTCAGAGAACAGGTTGACCGTATGTATAAACAAAGTGTGAGCAGCAGCGATGAATATAAAATCATTGTTTTCGATCTATACGACATTATGATTGAGATACTTGATAACAAGAAATATCTTGAAAAATGCTATGCTATGGAAAAGAAAAACGGTTTTGAAAAGGTAAGTCGTGCTGTATCAAATATGATGAAGGTCAATTCAACTGACGGAATGATAGTTCACTATATACAGGAGCATACACCTGAAAAAGCAATCATCTTTATTACAGGTATCGGCAAGTGTTATCCTATCATTCGTTCACATACAGTCCTTAATAATTTACATCTTGTTATTGATAATGTTCCGGTAGTCTTATTCTATCCGGGCAGTTATGACGGACAGGAATTGGTGTTATTTGATGAAATAAAGGACGACAATTACTATCGTGCTTTCAGACTTGTTTAAGGAGGAGTAGTATGAACATCAGGAGCATATTTGAAAAATCCATTGACCGTAATCTTAAAGGTGTTATAAAGGTTGGTCAGGAAGGAAACGAAAATGTCAAGCAGGAGCTTGAAGAATATGTTGTAACGAGAGAATTGCAGAAGCACTTTGCAACATTTTTCTCAAACTATAAGCAAGGTATTATCGGTCATACTGATAAAATGGGTGTATGGATCTCAGGCTTCTTTGGCAGTGGTAAATCTCATTTCCTCAAAATCATTTCATATATCCTTGAAAATAAAACTGCGGACGGTATTCCTGCAATAGAATACTTTGAAAAGGGCAACAAAATCGCTGACAGTATGGTTTTGGCTGATATGAAATTGGCTGCAAGCACTCCCTCTACCGTTATCCTTTTCAATATTGATTCAAAAAGTGAAAGTACCGGAAAAAAGGATAAGGAAGCGATCCTTTCGGTTTTTCTGAAAGTGTTTAATGAAAAGCTCGGTTTTTGCGGTGCATATCCTCATATTGCCGATCTTGAACGCAGACTTACCGATAACGGCAAATATGACATCTTTAAGGCAAAATTCAGCGAGATCACGGGTAATGAATGGGAAAAAGAAAGAGATGAATTTGACTTTATTCAGGACGAGATAGTTGAAACACTGACCACAGTAGGCATTATGAGTGAAGAAGCTGCCCGTAATTGGTGCGAAAAAGCAACTGAACCTTATGCACTCAGTATTGAGCGTTTTGCGGAGCTTGTCAGAAAGTATATTGAATCCAAAGGAAACAACCATCATCTGATTTTTCTTGTTGATGAGATCGGTCAGTATGTTGGAGATAACAGCGATCTGATGCTGAATTTACAGACTGTTGCAGAAGATTTAGGTACTGCCTGCGGAGGTAAGACTTGGGTTATTGTAACAAGCCAGCAGGATATTGATTCTGTTACAAAGGTCAAAGGACGTGACTTCTCAAAAATTCAGGGAAGATTTGATACAAGGCTTTCTCTTTCTTCTGCTGATGTTGCAGAGGTTATCCGCAAAAGAATACTTGAAAAGAACGAAGCAGGAAGAACGGCTCTTTCCTTGCTGTATGATGATAAGGCTACAGTTATTAAAAATCTGATACTGTTTAATGATGAAGCAGAAAAGAAACTGTACAGCAGCAGAGGGGACTTTGCTGTAACTTATCCCTTTGTCCCCTATCAGTTTAATTTGCTTGGCTCCGTTCTGACTGCTATTCGTACATACGGTGCATCAGGCAAGCACCTTGCCGATGGTGAGCGTTCAATGCTTGCGTTATTCAAAGAAAGTGCAATGAAGCTCGGAAACAAGGAGCTTGGTGCGATAGTACCGTTCCATCTGTTTTATAATGCTTTGGAAGAATTCATTGACCACTCACATAGCGGAGTGATCATAAAAGCACTCGGCAACGATAAGCTTAATCCTGACCATAACGAGGATTGTTTTGATGTAAATGTACTCAAAATCCTGTTTATGATAAAGTATGTCAAGGAGATCAGAGCTACAGTAGAAAACATTACAAGCCTTATGGTATCGGATATAAACGAGGACAGAATGGAACTCAAGCAGAAGGTTGAAGAAGCCCTGAAAAGACTTGAGCGACAGACACTTGTTCAGAAAAGCAGCAACAATACCTATGTTTTCCTGACAAACGAGGAGCAGGAGATCAACAGAGCGATCAATAGTCAGCCTGTTGAGCCGAGAGAAATAACAGCAAAGGTTTCAGAAACCATATTTGACAGGCTTTACAGCGAAAGCAAATATCGTTCCTCCGAACTGCGTGGCAGATATTCTTATGGCTTTAACCGTTTTGTTGATAACAGACCTTATCGCACCAATCAGAATTATCCGCTTACCCTGAAAATCCTGACACCTGCAAGTGATGAGTTGAGCGACGAAACAACATTGCGGCTGCTTTCAGGACAAAGTACAAGTGTACTTGTTGTTTTGCCTGATGACAGTGCATTTCTTGAGGAATTTGCAATGTCGCTGAAAATAGAAAATTTCCTGACAGGTGATGCAGGCAGAACAGCAGCCAAATATGAACAAATCAACAGTGATAAGCGTGTCGAACTGCGTGAGCATAAAGAACAAGCCGTATTATTCCTGAAAGAAGCACTTGAAAGAGCAGATATATATGTCAACGGTGACAGAATACAGCCTAACAGCAAGGATGCTGCTTCCCGTATCAGTGAAGCTATGGGCAGACTCGTATCAGTAGTATATAACAAGCATAACTACATTGATACAGCCGTTTCTGACAGTGATATAAGAGAGGTAATAAGTGAAAAAGAACAGCAGATCACTCTTGACGGTAAAACAGCTGCACCCAATCAACTTGCTTTGAATGAAGTAGCAGATTTTATTGCCCGTAATTCCTCCCGTCACACAAAGACCTCGATGAAGGCTATAACGGAGCGTTTTCTTGCACCGCCTTATGGTTTTATCGAAGCTGATGTGCAGTGGCTTGTTGCAAGACTTTTCAAGGACGGGGAAATTGCATTTTATGTCAATAACGAAGCTGTTTCTCTGTTGTCAAAATCAGTTGATGATATTGTTCGTTACATTACAAGAAAAGAATACCTTGAAAAGCTGATGATAGAAAAGCGTGTCAAGGCAAATGAAAAACAGAAAAAAGCTGTACGAACAGTAATGAAAGAGCTTAATTTTGGTATTACTCTTGGTGAAGATGATGATAGCATTATGAGCAGCTTTATGTCCGGTGCAAGAGCTCTTAAAAACGAGTTTGAAAAGTTAGAGATAGAATACAAAAATCAGCCTGCCTATCCCGGAAAGAAAGTCATTACAGATGGCAAAATGCTTCTGATAGATGTACTTGACACGAAATATCCTGCGGAGTTCTTTGCTTTTGTTGATTCAAAGCTTGACGATTTTTGCGATCTTGCAGAGGATTATGAGCCTGTCAGGAAATTCTTTGCCGGAGAGCAGAAAACTCTTTGGGATAAATCTGTAATGCTGATGGGTATTTACGATGACAGTAAGACCTATATTGTAGATAGTGAGATTGAAGAAACCGTAAAGCAGATAAAAGCTATTCTTCATAAGCAAACACCATATAGTGATATTTTTAAGCTTGCTGGACTGAACGATCAGTTTATCAATGCACATCTGCGTCTGGTAGAAGCAGAAGAAGCTCCTGTTCTTGAAGCTATACAGACCGCCCGTGACAGAGTATTTGAAGAACTGAACAAGACACACTGCAAGGATAAATTCTCTGACAAGGTTATCAAGGGTTTTGAGGCACTGAATAACAAAGCTCAAAGCTGCAACAATATTGCCACTCTCAAAAGCATTAGTTATGAAGCAGATGCACTGAAAATCCGTCTGCTTAATGAGATTTCAGCTCAAAGCTCTTCACTTGAAGCTCAAAGCTCAGATGATATAGCTCAAAGCTCAAAGCTCAAAGCTCAAAGTTATGGGCAGCCGGAAGATTTACCGCAGCCTGTAATTCATATCAGAAAGTGCAAAGTTGTCAGTATCAGAAACATAAATTCATCTCCGACCTGGCAGATCAATAATGCGGATGACATAAACAGATACATAGAAGAGCTCAGAAAAAAGCTTATGAATGCTCTTGAAGCAGATACTACGTTAAATGTAGAATTCTGAGAGTTATAGTTCAAAGCTCAAAGTTGTTGTAAGGAGTAAATTATGTCACATTATAAAGAATTGACTGTATGGCAGAAATCAATGGATTTGGTTGTAGAAGTATATCGTTTGGTGAGAAAATTGCCAAAGGAAGAATTATATGCTTTATCTGATCAAATGCGTAGGGCAGTGGTTTCAATTCCGTCAAATATTGCCGAAGGTCAACAAAGAAATACAAAAAATGATTTTAAACATTTTCTAACTATTGCAAGAGGTTCAAATGCAGAGGTGGAAACACAGCTGTTGATTTGTGTCAAACTGAATTATTTAAAAGAAGAGGAAATAAAGCAAGCTATGGATTTATGCAATGAAATATCTCGTATGCTAAGTGCTTTTATTCTAAAACTATAAATTATTTCAAAGCTCCAATTCAATAGTTCAAAGCCTGAGTCGCCAAAACTTTGGGCTTTGAGCTTTGAGCTTTGAGCTAAATTCGGAGGAATTGAACGATGAATAAAACTGCAATAAAGAACTTCGCTATATGGGCGAG
>CAMHOE010000065.1 GCA_946186665.1 uncultured Clostridia bacterium
TGATGGGAAGTGCAGCCTTTCAGACCTCTCTTGTGATAAGTTCCGCAGGTGTAGGCAGGTGCCAGATCAGAGCGGCTCAATGAAAACATCGGACTGCCGCAGTCACCGCAGAATAAATGTCCCGTATAAACATTGTCATACTTCTTTACCCCACGATAATTTGAGTTGGAACGCAGTTTCATCTGCTCCTGCACGACCGAAAATAGCTTGAAGTCAACGATAGGCTCATGGTTGTTGGCAATGACAATATGGTCTGTTTCCTGCAGCTTCATATCACCGCCGTTGATTTTCTTGCGGCGGTATTTTCTTTGCCTGAGCGTACCGATATAGAAGTCATTTGTCAGAATACCGCTTATTGTAATGATGCTCCATTCCTGTTTTGACCTGACTACAAATTCCTCGCCTTCGGCTTCTTTCCTCATTTCCTCTGATTTTCTCGGTGTAGGAATATGATTGTCGGTCAGATAATTTGCAATCTTTTTATATCCCCAGCCGTCAGCATAAAGCTGAAAAATCTTCCTTACGATCTCTGCGGCAGGCTCATCAACCACAAACTTCATTGTCTTTGTGTTAGTCATGATATAGCCGTAAGGTACGGCACATATCCATTTTCCTTCTTCCTGACGGTGCTTAATAACTGCCTTGACCTTCTTTGAAGTATCGGTAACAGGCATTTCGTTTATCAGAAAGCGGAACTGTATCGCTGTCCAATCGTCCGAAGTGGGATAGTCGATAACGTCACCGATGGAAATGATACGCATACCAACATCACGCAAATCCTCAAGTTCTACAAGTCCCCGGCTTGTGCGACGGGAGAATCTTGAAAAATCCTTGACGATCATAATATCATATTCCCTGCGGAACATCTTTTTGCGTAGTATCTGATAGTTCTCACGCTGTTCAAATGTATATCCCGAACGATCACGGTCTTCGTAAAAATCAAGCTGTGCATCGGGGAACATTCTGGTTACATAGTCAGCTATGATTGCCTTTTGGTTTTCGATAGATGTATTGTCCTTGTCGAGTTCTTCATCTACCGAAATACGGCAATAACCGGCTATTCGTAATTTTTCGTCCATTTCTGTCTCCTTTCTGCCAATGTTGCAAGACATAAACGGTAAACCGCTATCAACATTGTAACATACATTCTTGTATTTGTAAAGAGAGCTTTGCAGAAAAAAGGATGTGCCGTTAAGCACACCCTAAATTTCTCACAAGCAGATTTTCAGTATTAGTGTATAGGTCTCCCTTGCCGGACAAGAAGTAAACGACTTTGCACTTTTTATTCTTGATGGTCGAAAGCAGCAGATCAGTAAGTGCCTGACGGTCAAAAAGCTGTTGTTCTTCTCTTGTCATCCATACAGAAATGTAATTGTCTTTTTCTTTGTTATATATTTCCAATGTATCAGCTCCTTCTGTTTTTATTATTGCCTGAATTTTCATGTGTAAACATTTTTACCAACAGGAAAGAAAATGTTATCACCTGAGTCTTGTCTTATTCGTCAGATTAGTTTTTTCTACCACCAATGCTGTCAACACTTTTCGTCAAGCGTTCGATTTTCTTTTCAAGTGTGATAAGCGTATGATCCTCGTCGCTGAACATTGCTCTGAGAATTTTTCTTTGCAGATCTTCGATTTGTTTCAGAAGTTCCGATACAACTTTTAGCTGTGTTCTGTTAACATACTTCTGATAATTCCCTATGTATGCGATCTGATTTATGTTATTTCCTATCCTCGATATCTCGACAGTCAGCTTTGCAATATCATCTTTCAGGATTACTCTTTTTGTCTGAGAGAGATGAATAATGTATTTTGAAACTGTCATGTGTGCTTCGGTTGCTTTGCGTTTCAGATTTTCTTTTTCTTCCGGTGTCATTCTTACTTCAACTCTTGATAGTTTTGTTTTTGGCATTTTCTGCTCAACTCCTTTATTTGCTTTTCAAAAAGCTGTAATATTTGTGATAAATAAATACATCGCTGAAATGAACTTCTCGGGAGTACGCAAGCATAGATTTTGTACGCCCTGATACCGTACAAATCATCTTGTTGGTGAAATCCCCACACCCCATTTTATTTTGCCATTCTGCAAAATCCAGAAATTGCTTCGCTCACCATAAATAAAAAATTCTGAAATTCTTGTTCTACTGCTTCTGATACTTTTTCAATTTTTACGAAGTAAGGCAGAGTCGCATTTTGCAAAAAATCAAAAATCTCAAATTTCGGGCATTCTTTGTATTAAGCAATTTCTGAATATACCATCAGAAGATTGAGGATAAGAGTAGTTTTACCCTCGCCTGGATCGCCCTGTATAATTGTTATCTTGCCGTAGGGGATATACGGATACCACAGCCATTCCACCTCTGTTGCTTCTACATCTGCCATGTTTATCAGTTTTAATACCGGCTTGTTACTCATTCGTTTTGTACCTCCGGTTTCTTACCGACATCAGAATCAGCCTGTAAGTCAATCCATTCCATCAGCTTGTCAGTTGCGATGAGCCACTTCTTACCGACACGAAAGCTCGGAAAACCCTTTGTGCGTATGAGCTTGTAGCAGAACGGCAGCGAGATACCCATTGCTTCTGCTAATTCGTTCGGTGTGAGCAACTGCGGCAGATTTTTGATTTCTTCCCTGTTAAGCATAAAAACACTCCTTTATCTTTTGATTATCTAAATCATAATATAATTAGTTTTATATTCTGATTTAATAACAGTTTATCACAGATAACAATGTTTGTCAATCAAAATTTTAATATTTTATTGTTTTGATTTTAATTTTATTGAAATTTGTTATCGTTTCCTGTATAATAAGAGTAATCAATACTTTAGGAGTATCGAAATGAATAAGTATAAGTTTTATATCAGAGATAATAAAGAATATTTTGAAATATGGAAAGACGGAAATTTATCAGAACAAAGGGAAAGCTATGTGACATATTCCCTGTGTGATTTTATAACTAATCACGAAACAGATTTTACCGATATTTTCTATTGGATAAAGCAAAACTGTGACTATATTAAGAGCTTGGTCGAACACAAAGGTGATCCGCAGTATGAGCCGCATCCATGTCCCCACAGTCTGATGTCCTTTGGCAATATCTTTTGGTTCTATTATGATGCGATAGATTGTCTTTTTGAAAACGGCTCTCTTGACAGTTATGACGAAAACACATGGATAAAATACGGTTATGACGAAATAGAGAAATCAAGAACTATTTCTGAGATTGAGAATATGTTTGCCCTTGCACACAGATATATCTATAATTCGATAGAGGGGAAAGAGGAGAATATTGATACTCCTATTATTGACCGGACACTTGATACCGGAATTGAAAACATTGACGGTGTGTTGTGTAAAGTCCTGTATCCGAAAAATATAGGCGATATTCTTTTCTTTCTGATGTACTATCTGATCGGCAAGGATATTTCATATAAGGTCTGCAAACGCTGTGAAAAGCCGTTCCCATGCTTTATCAACAAGCATACAAAATTCTGTGACAGGTACGATTCTGTATTAAAGCAGACCTGTAGGGAAATGGGACTCAATTATTCTGAGCATGACACATATATTGATAAGAATACGGCAAAAACAAGAGATTCGTTATTGAAAATCTTTGACTCCGCATATTCAAAACAGCGAAGAAAACTGAAAGCCAAGCTGATCGACAAAAACGACTTCAAAATATGGTCAGCAAAAGCAAGAAAAATGCGGGATAGATGTATCAACTTTGAGGTGTCCTTTGATGATTTTGTTCAATGGTTAGAAGAAAACGAGGATAACTACCAGGAAGAGGATTGATATTCATTTCATTTTTTCTGCATCTGAGACTTGAAGTCCCATATAATACTAAACTCCCATTAAAAGCAGACATAGTCTGCTTTTAATAGCGCGTCAGCGCGTCGGAGTTTGCATGAGACGTCATCTGTGCGTATGCACAGATGGGCGCGGCTTCGAGCGGCGCCTTTTCCGATTAAAAGTGTCAGCTTTTAATCAGAAAACAGTATAAGCACAAAAAGCCGTGTCTCCCAAACACCGAAACGGGAAACACGGCTGAAATAATGATACAATATGAATGGTGTAATTGGCTGTCATAATAGAAATAACAACTTAGGAGAAGACGATGGCAATATCAATAAATGTTAAAAAAGGTATCAGCAGCGAGGAAGTGAGCAAGTTTTTCGGCAGTCCGACTGTTCCTGCGGACTGGTTAAATGGTTTTGATGATGAGGTCATCTTCCTGTGTCAGATCAGACTTGCTGATATTGCGGCGCTTGACACTAAAAACATTCTGCCGCACGAAGGGTATTTGTACATATTTCTTGATACCTCCAGTTATCCGTTCAAGCCTTTGGTAAGGCTGTATGACGGAGAGCCTGATACAGTAATAGATGATTTCAATAACATAAGCGAAGAGTTTTCCGCACTTACAGAAGGATGGGAAATGGCATTTTCCTCGGCTCCAGATGACAGCTTTGGTATTCGTCTTTTTGGTGTACCCTACGACTGGGGCTATGCCGGCAGGCCGCCAAAGCTTTTTATGCAGTACGATCCGCTCGATACAGAGATACCGTTCATGCAGGAGATCGACGGTTTTTTGTATTTTTTCTACGATAAGGATATTACCGAAATGACGCTGCACATTGAAAGAACATAAAGCGGTTGTCAGCGGTTATAGATAAATAAAACTATCCGTGCAGACACATCGCCTGCACGGATAGTTTTTGCTTATCAGCCAAACAAGCCAGGCTTCCAGCCGAGGCTTTTCAGTAAAGCATCAGTTCTGTTTGAAAGAATAAAGAATTTATCAAATTTCACTTTCCTAAGGACTGCTTTCTTAGGCTTGCCATAAACCATACACTGGAACTCGTTATCCCATGAAGCACCGTTGTTGATAAGCAACTTGATGATTTCAGTAAGATGGATATAATCTGTGCTATCTTTTAAGTTGGAGTGATCATTTTCCATTTCGATCTCATAGATCGTCTCAATGGCAATATCAAGCATTGTCCTGATCTCACAAAGCCCCTGAGGGTCTTTACAGGCTCGCAGCCACCCCGAATCCCTCGTATAGACCAGTCTTTTTCCGTTTGGATCTGCTCCTGCCTTAAGAAGAGTCTCGACAAATGCAGGAGATTGTACTTCCGTTATTGTATAATCAAGGAGGCTTTCTTCATAAGAGCACTTGGTTATCGCATACTTATGCTTTTTGTGACTGGCGGCATATTGCCAGTTGCTTTCGATTTTCTTATCAAATACAAATGGTCTTTTAATATTGGGGTCAGCACCGTGCTCCACAAGCAGAGAGATAAGTCCGGCAGCCTGTTCAACGGGGATCGCACGGGAACAGAAAAGATACTGCATATATGTATATTCTGCTCCGAATTTGTCGGTTACTTTCCCGTTGGGGTCTGCTCCTGTCTTCAGAAGAAGCTCCGCTGTTTTTTCTGCATCTCCATTTGGCTCACAGGTTTCATAATTCCTTGCTTTCCACTTGATAACAGCAGAAAGAGGAGATTCACCGCCGCTCAGCTTGTTCGGGTCAGCTCCGTTTTCAAGCAGCAGCCGGGCAGCCTCAGGGCAGTGGGCATCGGAGGCAACATAAAGCGGTGTTTTGATCGTATTTCCGCTTGTATATGGTACATTTGGATCCATGCCAAGCTTTATAATGTGCTCAAGAGTTTTACGATAGCTCTTCTGGCTGTTTTTATCGCCGTTTCTCAAGTAAAAAATATACTTCGGCAGAATATGATATACAGCCGGACAGGGATCCTTGCTGAAATCGTAGCCCAGCTCCTTGAGCAGATCATAATACTCTTCGCCCAGATGATCTGTTTCGATAATTGCTTCAACAAATGAGACCTTGCGCGGCTCACCGCCGTCGGCAGGAATAATAGTGTAACATTCCTCAAATGTAACTCCGCTTTCCAGCATGGCAGACATCATCTGTTTTTTTGTTTCAAAGCTTATAACATCCTCTATCTGTGTAAAAGCTCTTCCCAAGGCGGTATATTCCGTATGGCTTTCGTTCCTGTTAAGGGTGATACAAACCTTTTTGGTATCCGCGCCCTTTTCGATCAGGTATTTTATCTCTTCTTTTCTCTTGTCTATGCTATTCGAACTGTAGAATATTGTTTCACCTGCCGCAAGTGCTAAAAGTGTACAATCAGACTCCATATCCTCATATTCTTCCGGCTCATCATTGTGTGTAAAGAGCATCTTGTTGACATCGGCGCCTCTTTCAATCAGCACTTTGAGATAGCTCAATTTATCATAAATATTATCATCATTATACACATAATGAGCAATCGTTCCTTTTTGGCAGAAACCGTTGCCTCCCCATTCAAAGGTCATATCCGGATCCATACCCAGATCTATCAGTGCTTCAAGCATATCGCCGTGTTCTCCTTTGAACTTTTTCAGTGCATTCATAATTGCCTTGCCCGGTAAGGAATCTATATATTTTTTTGCATATTCCATGAATTTATCGTAGTCACCGTTTTTGGTGTAGTAGGAGAAAGCCGCCGAAGGGTTGCTGCCGAATACCTGCTGCTCTACTCTTTCTCCGCCGAAGCGCAGAGCCATCTTGAAATTGGAATCTTCTAAGAAATCAGCATCGCTTTTTGCGAGTTCCTCAAGCGAGGACACTTTCCCTTCGACCAGAAGCTTTTTGATGTAAGCATCGGCATTTTCCGGGTCTGCGTCCAGTATCTTGTCGCAGGTTTTTGCGGCGTTATCATAATCCCCCTGTTCAAGGAAAATATCAATTCGTTTCATCAGGGATTCAAAGCTTGCCACAACTCCCTGCTGTACCGGTGCGCTCTGTTGGGGCTGTGCAGTCTGTCTGGGGATTATCTTTCCGATACCCCTTACAAGATCCTGAATAAAGCCTATCTTGCTCATATCCTGACCCTGCAGGTTTTTGAACTCATCCGGCAGGTCGTAGGGGTTCATGTTCAGGTAGCAGGGAATAAGATACCTGCCCTTTTCCTTCGCCATGATTTTCAGATAGCGGCTCCATTCGTTCTTGACCCATACGGCATTCACATATTCCGGTCTTGTGCCGATCACGAGCATTACCTTTGCACTGTTCAGAGCCGCAAATATGTACGGCTCATATTCCTGACCCAGTTTATCTTCAAGTGTTATGCGTGAGAAAAACACCTTGTAGCCCTTGTCCGTGAGAGCGTCATAAATTTCCTGTGCCTTAACGCTGTCAAGGGTGCGCTGCTTTCTGTCATCCGTTTCCTTGTAGCAGATGAATACATCAAAGGGTTTTTCCTTGCTGGATATGGCAAGAATATCCTTCTGTATCCTGTCGATCTTTGCGGCTTCTTTTTTGTAAAGGTCAACTGCGACCGGGTCAGCTTTTTTGACTGCTTCAAGGTAGTCCACATCATCAAGTATGCTGTCAAAGCTCGCTCTGTGGCAGGTGGGGATACGGTCAAAGGTGTTGGGATCCTCCACATATTCGATACCGTAACGGCACAGCACCAACGACCAGTGTGCTTCTGCATCGTCCGGCGTTTCCTGCACGATGTTTTCATATATCTGAGCCGCCTTGTCAAAGGCGCAGCTCTGACGGAAGTGACTCGCACGGTTAAAAAGTCTGAGCCGCTTTTCGTTATCAAGATTGGGAAGTGTCTGCTTCGTTCCACAGTAATCACATTCCACTACCTTTTCGTTTCCGGAAATATCCAGTGTGCCGCCGCACATTTTGCATTCAAATACTGCCATTGTCGTTTCCTCCCGTTATTACTTATTCAGCTTGCAAAGTCTGTTTCTTTCATTTAAAAGTTCTCTCGTTTTCTTACAGATAGAAACGGCAGACCCGCTGTTTCCCTCTGTCATCACGGCTTTCATTGTATCAAGTCTTTCGGAAATGTCTTTTTCTATCAAAGCGGTAGCATCATTGCTCACAGGATCGCTGTAGCGCAGCTCCTCCGCAAGAGCGTTCAGCTCCGCCCTGACCTCTTTATTATCTCCTGCAAGGGAAAGAAGCGGACTCATCCTTGACTGCAGGTCACGCATTTTGCTGACATCCCTTTTGAGCTTTATATCCTGTTTTTCCACCTCGTCACGTACAGTATCCGCTGCCACCAGACCGACTACTGCCGCCGCAGCCAGAAGCGCACCCACAAGAACGGGTATCCAGAGCGGCACAAGCCAGCCTATAGCCATGAATATAAAGCTGAATATCATCTGCACTGCAAGATAGATAAGTCCGATTCTTGCGATCGGGAAACCATAGAATTTACTCTTTACCGTTTCAGTTCCGGAAAACGCGATCTTCATAACAAGCAGCTGGGCTATAATTGCCAGCATTCCGAAACCATAAGCGACCCAGAATGAGCCTGTTCTCTGTAAAGGAACAATAAATGCGATCAGATTGAATACCACAAGAGAGACACCAAAAACTACCAGAAATCCTACCGTGTTCTTATTAATTTTCATGATTGCTCATCCTTTCTCTTTCCGCATTCCGGACAGAACTTGCCCTTGATGCCCTTGTTGCCGCACTCACAGTCCCATGTGTCGATCTTTTTCGGCTCGGGACGCTTTGCTCCGCATTCGGCGCAGAACTTTCCCTTAATACCCTTGTTGCCGCACTCACAGTCCCATGTGTCGATCTTTTTAGGTTCAGGACGCTTTGCTCCACATTCATCGCAGAACTTGCCCTTGATGCCCTTGTTGCCGCACTCACAGTCCCATGTGTCGATCTTTTTAGGCTCAGGACGCTTTGCTCCGCATTCATTGCAGAATTTGCCCCTGATACCCTTATTGCCGCACTCGCAGTCCCATGTATCTGCCTTTTTCGGTTCGGGGCACTTTGCTCCGCACATGTTACAGAACTTGCCCCTGATACCCTTGTTGCCGCATCGACAGTCCCATGTGTCGTCCTTTTTGGTGTCGGGGCGTTTTGCTCCGCACTGATTGCAAAACATACCGACTATCTTTTTGTTTCCGCACTCACAATCCCATATGCTGTCCGGATGAGGTTCCGGACGCATTGAACCGCACAGATTACAGAACCGTCCCGTAACACCCTTGTTGCCGCATTTGCAGTCCCATGTATCCGATGCACCGCTTACAACATTCTGCCCTATCTCCTTTGATGTATCCAGCATAGGGGAGATGGCTTCCTTCGTCATATTCATCACTCCGCCCATTGCACCAAGAGTAACTCCCAGTCCGGCTATTTCGCCTATACCTCCGGCTGTGCCGTTTCCTCCGCCGATACCGTTCTGCATCGCTTCAAGCCCTACCTGACGGGCTGTTTCCTGCTGATATGTATAGCCCTTCATCTTCATTTCAAGAGCCTCGGCTTCCGCCTGCATACGGTATTTGTCAGCAGCCGCCTGACCCTTTATCCTTTCGCTTTCGGCATCTCCCTGAGCGCCTATCATTTTGAGTCTTGCCTCGGTCTGGGCTTCAACTATCTTTCTTTCTGCTGCCGCCTCAGCCTCCTTGCGGCGGATCTCCTCCTCGCGCACCTTCAGGTACTGATCGGCATACTGCTGCTTCATCCGCTTGAAGTTCGGATCATCATCAGGCGTCAGCACCTTTGTTACATAAAATTCCGTCAGCTCAAGGCCGTAGCTTTCAAGATCCTTATTGATGCGCTCCTTCAGCGCCGCAGAAAGATCATCAAGACGGTAATCAATTTCAAGAATATTATAGCCGTTGTCCTTTATTGTCTGTATCAGGAAGGATTTTACCCTTGTCATTACGGCGGCTCTGAAAAAGCCCTTGCCGCCGCCCTTGCCTAAAAGATCATCCTGTGTCATTCCGGAGGTTGTTCCGACAAGCTTGAGCAGAAGCTTGCGGGAATTTATAACATGGATATTGAACTCGCCGCAGGCACCTATCTCAATGTGCATTCCGGACGCCGGATCAAAAAGTCCCACCTTGCTGTCAGTACCCCATTTGATACCCATCTGGGTCGCAAGATTGATATAGTAAACCTCGGAGTGGAAGGTCGAATCCGGATCGGCAGGAAGCTGATAAGCCTTACCGATAAGCGGCAGCTTCTGTGTTTCAAGCGTATATCTTCCCGCACCGAAAAGATCAAGTGCCTGACCGTCACGGAAGAAGATAGCCTCCTGACTTTCATGTACGATCAGCTGCGAGCCCATATTGAAATCCTCGATAGGATGCTTCCAGATAAAGGTATTGTTATCGCCTTCATATTTTATTACACTTGCAGCACCGCTCTTCTTGATCTTATCCTGCGCCATTCGTCTTTGAACATCATTTTCAAAGTTACAGATAGGACAGGTGCAGTATGCAGCACTTTTTGATGTGCTAAGTGTAATACCGCACTGCTCACAGGTAAATTCATCCACCTTGGTCTGGTCTGCAAGCTCGTTTATCGGCTCATGGCAAACCGGGCATACAGCCTTATGCGCCTTTGACTGATCGAAAACCACCTGATTGCCGCAGTGGTTACAGGTGCGTGTGGAAAGCTTGTTTGCCTTCACATCTATAACTGATCCACAGGCACACTTTACTGTTTTTTTCGCAAAAAGACCTGTTCCGAAAAGGCCGGAATCAGCCTCGACATATTTTCCGCAGCTCGGACATTCCATTACAAATTTACCCATTATATTTTCCTCCCCGATTTTAAACAGAATTAAATTGTTTTTGTGATAATTGATTTTATAATAGGCTATGTCACAACAAACAGTTGATAAATAGCCATTTTTATAGGGGAGTATCAG
>CAMHOE010000066.1 GCA_946186665.1 uncultured Clostridia bacterium
GCCCTCAGCTCTGCCCTCAGCTCTGCCCTCAGCTCTGCCCTTAGCTTCGCCCTCAGCTCTGCCTTTAGCTTCGCCTTCCTGAAGAATCTTGTCATATATTTCGCACATAGTGACTCCTCCTTCTTTCGTTTCTTCGCATATGGTATTGTATTCATCTCTGAACCTCTCGTCACCGGAAAACACACTTATCATATCAAGAACTTCCTCCGGATGTTCAAGCGTTCTGTCTGATGGATGATATTCGTTACCGCTTGTAAGAAAATAAAGAGTTTTATAATGATGTGACGAAATAGTCTGTTAAAAACAGGCTCACTTTACGCATTCTATTATTCAGGTCTGCAAGCCTGATCTGTTTCTGAATTCCTCTACGGACATATCCGCCTGTTCAGCAGCCTGATCAAGGTTTATCAACCTTTTTCTGACCAGCGCTACAAGTGTGTTAAGTATGCCTTTAGCTTCGCCCTCAGCTCTGCCCTCAGCTCTGCCCTCAGCTCTGCCCTTAGCTTCGCCCTCAGCTCTGCCTTTAGCTTCGCCTTCCTGAAGAATCTTGTCATATATTTCGCACATAGTGACTCCTCCTTCTTTCGTTTCTTCGCATATGGTATTGTATTCATCTCTGAACCTCTCGTCACCGGAAAACACACTTATCATATCAAGAACTTCCTCCGGATGTTCAAGCGTTCTGTCTGATGGATGATATTCGTTACCGCTTGTGAGCGCATAAAAGAATTCGGCTATTATTTTAAAATCAGATTTGAAACTGTTTATCTGTTCTTCACTCATGTCCTTGAGAGAATAGAAATTCACTTTGTAATCACTCACAAACGGCAGAAGCTCGGGCGGTATATCAAGACAGGAATGAAGGTTTGTACCGTACTTCCAGTCTTTCCTGCCGAAATATATCACCAGCGTAATGACGGGATAACATTTCTTTTCCCTGTCTTTGCCGCTTTTCTTTGCTTTATATTGATTTCTGTAATCTGCGCCGTCGTAGCCGATCACTCTTACAGGGATATGTTCATCCACATCCGCCTGATTTTCAAAACCTATCAGCGCGATTTTTATTGTGGCGTGCTGCCATATCTTAGCAACATCTCTTTCCTGCTGACGTATTTTTCCGCCGGCTTTATAGTTGGATTCCTTCTCGGCGGATACAAGTTCATTTTCCTTGACTACAGTTTTTCCGTCAAACAGGAAACCGTTTACCATATCGGAAAAAACATTATTGTATGATTCGAGATTTTTTGTTGTCAGGTCTTTTTCTGCCACCCCGTTCACCTCGCCCGTCTTTTTGACTATTATATCACATTAAACAACGAGCGGCAATAGATACAGTGAACGTTATTTGAAATTTCATGTACTGCTTAAGGAATAAGCTTTTTGGCTATTTCATCGGTGTGCATTCCGCGTGAACCTTTGATAAGGATGGTACAGTTCTTTTCTATAAGTGTGAGAAGACAGTCGTATGCCTGAGAGTTGGATGAAAATGAAAAGACGTTCTTACAGCCGTTTTCGCGAGCGCCTTTTGCTGTGTTTTCAGAAAGCGGGCCTACAGTGATGAGAACATCTATACCCAACTCAGCAAGATGCCTGCCTACGCTGTAGTGTTCGGACTCAGCTTCGTCTCCAAGCTCCAGCATATCTGCAAGGACTGCGATGGTCTTGCCATGAGATATGCTTTTCAGTACATCCAGCGATACCTTAGTGGCTTCGGGACTTGCATTGTAGCTGTCGTCTATGAGAACATAATCTGATAGCTGGTGTATCTGCTGACGCATGGGAGCGTTTTTGTATGTCAGAAGTCCGTCAGCAATTACCTCTTCCGATAGTCCCAGAGCCGTTCCCACTGCAAAAGCTGCAAGGGCATTTACTATGCTGTGGGTTCCCAGCGCAGGTATGGAAAGCTTTGTCTGTTTGCTGCCGTGATGACAGATAAAGCTTGTGCCGAAGCCTTCAGTTGTTATGTTGTCGGCATAGTAGTCGTTGTCGGGGGAGATGCCAAATGTGACTGTTCTGAAGCTTTGCCTGCCGTGAAGGGTTCGCAGGAGCTTATCGTCGCCATTGAGAAACAAAACACTGTCTTTGGTAAAGTGTTTGGTTATCCTGAATTTTTCACTCATGATGTTATCCTGAGTTTTCAGATTTTCTATATGGGCTTTTCCTATGTTTGTCATAACCGCCATGTCAGGCTGAGCGATATCGCAAAGTCTGTCCATCTCGCCAAACTCGCTCATGCCCATTTCGATGACTGCCGCCTGATGATGCTTCTCCATTTCAAACATCGTCATTGGAAGTCCTATCTGGCTGTTTTTGTTGCCCTGCGTTTTCATTACGTCAAGTCCCTTTGAGAGAGCTGCGGCTATCATTTCTTTGGTACTCGTTTTGCCGACACTTCCGGTAACTCCGATAAGAGTCAGGTCAAGGCTGTTTCTGTATGATGATGCAATTTTTTGAAGAGCGGCAAGAGTATTATCAACACCGATGTATGTTTTGTCAGTGCCGATTGGCGCAGAGTGTTCTGTCAAAGCTGCTGCTGCGCCCTTTGCAAAGCAATCCTCAATAAACTTGTGAGGGTCCGTGTTTGCTCCCTTTATCGGCACGAAAAGTGTGCCACCCTTTACCTGACGGCTGTCGTACTGTATATCGGTTATTACCGTATCCGGTGAACCGCTCAGGAGAGTTCCGCCCGTCATTTCTGCTATTTCTTCTGCTGTATACTTTATCATTTTTATAACCTCACTTGTTTATGATGTCTGCAATCACTTCACGCTCATCATAATGTGTTTTGACACCGTTTTTGTCCTGATAGTCCTCATGACCCTTTCCGGCAAGGACAACGATATCTCCGTCCTGTGCGTTTTCAATGCAATAGCGTATAGCGTCTGTCCGGTCGGGGATAACGATATACTTTCCGTTTGTTTTGTTTATTCCTGTTTTAATGTCCTCGATGATATCCATAACGTTCTCGAAACGAGAATTATCTTCGGTTATTACAGAGAGGTCGGAGAGCCTTCCGGAGATCTCACCCATTTCGTAACGCCTGTCACGCGGACGGTTGCCGCCTGCGCCGAAAAGTGTAACGAGACGTGTGGGTTTATATTCACGCAGTGTTGTAAGGATATTTTCCATGCTTACGGCATTATGCGCATAGTCGATAAGGAGAGTAAAATTGCCCGGAACTTTTACAGGCTCAACTCTGCCCTTTACCTTGACCTCGTTCAGACCGTCAAATATCTGCTGTTCTGTCAGGTCAAAGTGCAGACATACTGCCATTGCTCCGAGAGCGTTATAAGCGTTGAATTTTCCGGGTATATCCACATCCACAGTCATATTTATCCTGCCGCTTGTTTTGAAGCGCACACCCAGATAACCGGGTCTTGAGATAAGCTCATCTCCGCTTGCTCGAAGCTCGGCTTTTTCAGAGAAGCCGAATGTTTCCACAGTACAGGTATGACCATCAAGCATTTTATCAACGCTTTTATCATCGATATTGAATATACCTGTTTTGCACTGTCTGAAAAGCATGGCTTTACATTGTGCATATTCTTCCATGTCAGCGTGTTCGACACCGCCGATATGGTCATGAGAGAAATTAGTGAAAAGTCCGTAGTCAAACACAAAGCCGTCTGTTCTGTGCCATTTAAGTCCCAGAGAAGACGCTTCCATTACAACGCACTTACAGCCCTCATCTATCATACGGCGCATAGCCTTTTGTATTTCGTAGGACTCAGGTGTAGTGTTGGCGGTTTTAAATATTTCATCGCCTATTATTATACCGAGTGTGCCGATAACACCCGTTTTATATCCGCCCTTTTCAAGGACAGAACGAATCATACTTGCGGTAGTGGTCTTGCCCTTGGTGCCCGTAATAGCTATAGTTTTGAGTGTATCAGCCGGGTTTCCGAAATAAGCCGCGCTTATAAAAGCGAGAGCCTTTCTTGTATCCTGAACTTTAATGACAGCCGCTCCGGTAATATCCACATCTTTACTGACAATGACAGCGGCGGCACCGTTTTCCACAGCCTTAGCGGCATACTGATGTCCGTCCGTATTCGAGCCGACGAGGCACACGAAAACGCAGTTTTCGATGACCTTTCTGGAGTCATACACAACGTCAGATATTTCGGTATTCAGTTCACCGCTTACAACGGAATATTCTATCTTTGACAAAAGTCTTTCAAGAGTCATAACAATTCATCCTCCCACAAATATTTACTCATTATCCTGCCATTCCATTCTACCACACATTCCCCAATTTATCAACCGGCGCAGAGCCTGCGCGCCCGATTCACGTTCTCGTTCGCTAAAGCTCACTCTGACAATCTGACCGAAACTTTTCCTGCCCGCGATTGACGGCGCAGTTTTGTAAGAAATTCGTCCCCGTCCGCCGGCGCAGCCTTAGGGCTGCTGTTTCGGCTATATTCTCTGAACAGAAAGTTTTTTTGCTCACTCAACCTTATGCGCCTGTATATTCCAATGTACAATGTTCAATGTAAAATTTTCATTATTCTGTACCAAAACTACAGACGTGAACGAAAATAGCCAAAGTGCTCCTCTATGGAGCGCGACGCGGATGGCTTTGTTAAAAGCTGATGCGTTGTTAAGTGGTCCAGCGGGGTCACCCGCTTGTCCAGTGCGGTCACGCACCTGCTGTTTCGGCTGTTTTCTACGGACATATAGTCTCTTTTCCTGTTCAATTTCATGCGCCTGTACAGTATGAAGTTTTAGTTTTTTTAGACTTACTGTGAAAAAATAAAACACTATTATCCGTTTATATCCTTGTATACTCTTAATTCTGAAATAAATTCTGAAATAACTCACAAAAACTCTTGACATTTTGGTGAAATCTTCCTTATAATATACACAATATATTATAATAGTATAGAAGGGAGACTTTTGAAATGAAGGATAAAAAAGCATTAAAGCGTCTTTTGGTCGTGGCTGTTGCCGGAACTATGCTGTGTTCAGTTTCATTGTCCGGATGCGGGGAGGAAAACACAGACAGTAATAATGGTTCAGATACAAACAGTGCAAGCACAAGCAGCACAGCTGCAGCTGACGATGGTGCTGATAATAATACTGCCGGAGATAACAACAACGAAAAAACAGAAGAATATAAAGAGCCGGAATATACTCTCGGCAACATTGTTGCAAGCGGAACCTGCGGTGAAAACGTAACATGGGAGCTTGATGACAACGGTCTGCTGGTTATCAGCGGAAGTGGGGATATGGATGATTTTGAGTCAGAGGATGAATGGAAAAAAAGTAGTATAAAAACTGTTATCATAAAAGAAGGTGTGACAAGCATTTATAGTCATACGTTTTACGGATGTGAAAATTTAACAAGCGTATCTATACCAGACAGTATAACAGAAATCTTTGATAGTGCATTTGATGGCTGTAAAAGTCTTTCGGGCATAACTATCCCTGCCAGTGTGACAAGTATTGGTGATTATGCTTTTAAGGAATGCGAAGTACTTAAAGACATTACCTTATCTGATGGTTTGACAAGCATCGGCAAGGAAGCGTTCAACGGCTGCAAAAGCCTTTCAAACATAACTATACCGGACAGCGTTGCAAGTATCGGGCAGGAAGCGTTCTATGAAACCGGATGGTTTGATTCACAACCGGACGGACTTGTATATGCCGGAAATGTAGCTTATAGATACAAAGGAACATTGACGGCTGAAAACATTGCTTTAAAAGATGGCGTAAAGGGCATATCCGGCGACGCTTTTATCGGCTGTACAAGTCTTACGAATATAACAATTCCTGACAGTGTGACAAACATTGGATATCATGCGTTTTATGGCTGTAAAAACCTTGCAGACATAACTATCCCTGACAGTGTGACAGATGCCGGAGAGGGTGCGTTTGAAAGTACCAAATGGTATGACTCACAGCCGGATGGACTTATATATGCCGGAAAAGCAGCTTATAAATATAAAGGTGAAACAGCATCGGACAGCATCGCTTTAAAAGATGGTACAAAAACAATCACGGATCATGCGTTCGAAAAATGCGAAGGTCTTAAAGGCGTAACAATTCCTGACAGTGTGACACGTATTGGAGAGAGTGCTTTTGATGGATGTTCAAGCCTTGCGAACGTATCTATCCCTGACAGTGTGTCAAGTATTGGTTCATTTGCGTTCCGGGGTTGCTCAAGCATTACTGACATAACGATTCCTAACGGCATAAAAGTAATTGATTATCAAGCGTTCAGTGTCTGCAAAAGTCTTACGAATGTAACAATTCCTGACAGTGTGACACGTATCAGGGATGGTGCGTTCATGGGTTGTACAAGCATTACTGACATAATTATCCCGGACAGTGTGACAAAAATTGGAGAAGGCGTTTTTGAGGGTTGTTCGAGTCTAATAAACGTAAATATTCCCTCAAGTGTGACACTTATCAAATTTAATACGTTTGGTGAATGCACCAGTCTTACAAATGTAATCATCCCTGACAGCGTGACAAGTCTTGGGAATAGTGTTTTTTATCATTGCACGAGTCTTACAGATGTGATAATTCCGGAAAGTGTGACAAATATTGGAGACACTGCGTTCAAGGGTTGTACGAGTCTTACAAATGTAACAATTCCTGACAGTGTGACAAGTATAGGAATGGAAGCGTTCGACGAAACAGGATGGTATAATTCACAACCGGACGGACTTGTATACATAGGAAATATTGCATATAAACATAAAGGAGAAATGGCGTCAGATACCCTTGCCTTAAAGGATGGTACAAAAGCAATTGCTAATGCTGCGTTCTATAACTGTACAAGCCTTGCGAACTTAACTATCCCCGGTAGTGTTATAAACATTGGGGATGGTGCGTTCAACAGCTGCACAAGCCTTACAAACGTAACTATCCCTGACGGTGTAAAAAGAATCGGACATAGTGCCTTTAGTGGCTGTACAGGTCTTAAAAGCATAACAATACCGGACAGTGTGGAAATTTTTGGAGATTTTGTGTTTGACAAATGTACTGACCTTACCATACACGGAAAATCCGGTTCAAATGCTGAAACATACGCAAAAGATCACAACATACCATTCGTTGCTGAATGATAAGCTGAGAATGCAGACAACATTGTTATAGCAGAATTCAAATTATATACGGCGTAAGCAAAACCGCACGGGTCTGAAAAGGATCTGTGCGGTTTTCATAATGTGCCTTGCAGATCATAATACTGCTGATACGCACAAAAATACGCACAAAATCGGCTGTATTAGCGCACGTCAATCTAATTTGGAAATTATTTTGTTACTTTTCAGAATCAACCTTCTTTCTTGAGCTTGCCGAAAGGGCTTAAAGTGCGTTTTTTCTAATTAATTAAACCTGACAGGCATAGTAAAGTGTGCATAAGTCACTCAAAGATTATTCGCTTAACGCTCAAAATGACATCTTATTAAACTTTGTATCATTTTGATGTCTGAATTAGATTGACGTGTGTATTAGCGTGTAATGTATTGTATTTTTTGTTATTTTTTGTTATTATAAAAGCAGAAGCAGGTGACCCCGCAGGACAACTTAACAATGCAGTGCGTGACAGCACCGGACGACTTAGAACGCATAAACTTTACTAAAACCCGTCCGCGTCGTGCGGAAATAGTGAATGGTGAATAGTGAATAGTGAATAGTTGTGGTACGTTTTGCTAAAGCAAAACGAATTATAGTAAGTATATGATATAAACTACAGTTTTACACTGTACAGGCGCATAAAGTTGAATAGGAGAAAGAACTATTTATCCGGAGAGAACAGCCGAAACAGCAGCCCTAAGGCTGCGCCGGCGGATGGGGTCAAATGTTTTACAAGTTTGCGCCGTCCGGCGCGGACAGGAAGATGTTCGGTTAGGATATCAGAGTGAGCGCAAGCGAACGAGAGCGCGAATCGGGAGTGCAAGCCTTGCGCCGCGAATTGGGAGTGCAAGCCTTGCACCGCAGAAGGGAGAGAAGTATAATGCTTAAGGGTGTTGCTGCATCAAGCGGTATAGGTATAGGAAAGGTTGTGGAGCTTAAAGAAACAGGCACTGACTATGTGCCTAAAACTGTAACTGATACCGATGCCGAATTTAAACGCTATAATTCTGCAAGGGATAAGCTTTGCGGAGATATCAGAAAACGTGCAAAGGTCCTTGAAAAAACAGTGGGTAAATCAGAAGCGGATATTCTGTCGGGACATATCAATATCATGAGGGACCCCTGGCTTTCAGAGGAGGTCAGGAAACGAATCACTGACGGCAAATGCGCCGAACAAGCCGTTGAAAGTGTATGCGATATGTTCATTACTCTGTTTTCAAATGCAGAGGATAATATCATCAGACAAAGGGTCGATGATATAAAAGATGTAAAAAGTCAGCTTATACATATTCTTATCGGCAAAGATTCAGGGCTTTCTGTACAGCTTCCTAAAAATGCTGTTATCGTTTGCAAGGAACTGACTCCGTCCATGCTTGCTGAAATGAACACGGAAAATGTTATCGGTATAATCGCAGAAAACGGAAGTGTTACATCTCACAGCGCTATACTTGCAAGAGTCATGGAGATACCTGCTGTTCTGGGTGTGACAAATGCCGTACAGCTTCTGGATGGGTGCGGTACTGTCATACTTGACGGCGATAACGGCATAGTTATCCCTGAGCCGGACACGGCACAGCTTGAGAGCTATGAAAAGAAAAGAGAGCTTTTGCTTGCAGAGAGAAAAGAGCTTGAAAAATATCGCGGAAAGAAAACGTTCTCAGCCAGCAAAGAACAGTATGAGCTTGTATGTAATGTCGGTAAAGCCGACGATGTACTCAATGCACTGCATAAAGACTGTGAGGGCGTCGGACTTTTCAGAACGGAATTCATGTTCATGGACGCTGTGGAGATGCCTGATGAAAACGAGCAGTTTGAGGAATACAAAAAAGCGGCGATAATGCTGAAGGGAAAGCCGCTGACAATACGCACACTGGATATCGGAGGGGACAAACCTATATCATATCTTGACCTGCCGAAGGAGGATAATCCCTTTATGGGACTTCGTGCGATACGCTACTGCCTTAAAAACCGTGAACTGTTCAAAACTCAGCTCACCGCCATAATACGAGCAAGCGCGTATGGAAACATTAAGATAATGCTTCCGCTAATTACCTGCGCAGAAGAACTCAGAGAAAGCAAAAAGCTTATAGAAGAAATAAAACAGGAGCTGAGAAACAGGTCTGTACCTTTTGATGAGGGTATTCAGACAGGCATTATGGCAGAGACTGCTTCTGCCGGCATTATAGCTGATATACTGGCAAAGGAGTCTGATTTTATCAGCATAGGAACAAATGACCTGACAGGCTATACAATGTGCTGTGACAGAGGAAATGCGGATGTTGCTTATCTTTATTCGGTATTTCAGCCCGGTGTTCTGCGAATGATACAGCGTATAATAAAATGCGGAAACGACAATAACATACCAGTCGGAATGTGCGGAGAAGCTGCCGCTGACCCCATGATGACCCCTCTGCTGATTTCATTTGGACTGAAAGAGTTCAGCGTGTCACCTTCATCTGTATTGAAGCTGAGAAAGAGTATTTCATGTTGGAGCAAGACCCGTGCCGATGAAATAACGGCAAGAGTAATGTCCATGTCAACAGCCCGTGAAATAACAGATTATCTCCGGACGGTAGTGTAAAGCCATAAAGCTCCAAAGCATAAAACAAGATACTGTATACATTGAATAGGCTCTGAAAAAGTATGACCTTATTTTGTAACGCAGAGTCTGTATAAAAATACTGCGGCAATGATTTGCAATTTATACTGCGAATCATTGCCGCTTGCAGTAACAGCGGTGCGTGACCGCACTGGACAAGCGGGTGACCCCGCAGGACAACTTAACAACGCAGTTGCTTTTAATAGAACCGTCCGCGTCGCACTCCTAAGGGAGCGCTTTGGCTATTTTCGTACACGTTTATGGTTTTAATGTGGAATGGAGAGTGAAGAATTAGGAGTGAGGAGTTAGGAGTGAAGTATGGTACGTTTTCGCTTATGCGAAAACAATCATAGTCAAGTATAATATAAACTACAACTTCAAACAGCACAGGCGCATAAAGTTGAATGGGCGAAAAAACTTTTTGCTCG
>CAMHOE010000067.1 GCA_946186665.1 uncultured Clostridia bacterium
CAGGGGCTCTGCCCCATGGACCCCGCAGCCTTTGAAAAGGCTGGCGAAACTTTATATTTTTCACTTTTTTATTTGATATTGGTATAAGCGTACAAAAAAGACTGTATCATCGGTTCGTTGTCCGATAATACAGCCCTTTGAAAATTTTGTTATACAATTATTTGTGCCTGTACTTTTCTACAGCTTCAAGAAGAGCGGATACCTTGTCGGTCTTTTCCCATGAGACATTCAGGTCTTCTCTGCCCATATGACCGTATGCCGCAAGTGATGTATAGATCGGTGTGTCAAGGCTGAGATCCTTTATAATAGCCGCAGGACGAAGGTCGAATACCTCGCTTACAGCCTTTATAAGAGAACGACGTGATACCTTGCCTGTGCCGAAGGTGTCTATCATTATGGATACAGGCTTTGCAACACCTATTGCATAGGAAAGCTGTATCTCGCATTTTGAAGCAAGACCTGCTGCTACGATATTCTTTGCAACGTAGCGTGCAGCGTAAGCGGCGCTTCTGTCCACCTTTGTGGGATCCTTACCGGAGAATGCGCCGCCGCCGTGACGTGAATATCCGCCGTAGGTGTCTACGATTATCTTTCTGCCTGTAAGGCCTGTGTCTCCGGCAGGACCGCCGATAACAAATCTGCCGGTGGGATTTACAAGTATCTTTGTGTTTTCATCAATGTACTTTTCCGGTATTATGGGAAGGATAACGTGCTTGTAAAGGTCGCTGCGTATGGTATCAATATCAGCGTCCTCGCTGTGCTGTGTAGAGATAAGGATCGTATCAGCACGGAGCGGTACATTATCTTCGCCGTATTCAATAGTTACCTGTGTCTTGCCGTCAGGACGCAGATAGCTTATGGTGCCGTCCTTGCGGACCTGTGTAAGACGCTTTGCAAGCTTATGCGCAAGCGATATCGGCAGGGGCATAAGCTCCGGAGTTTCATCGCAGGCAAAGCCGAACATGATACCCTGATCGCCGGCACCGGTCTTGTTGAGCTTGTCGTCCTCGCCGTCACGGTACTCAAAGGAGGAGTCTACTCCCATAGAGATATCGGGCGACTGCGCATTGATAGAAGAAACTATAGCGCAGGTATTGCCGTCAAAGAAGCATTCGGGGGAGTCATAGCCTATAGACTTTATCACACGTCTTGCAACGGCGTCATAGTCTACCTTTGCACTGGTGGATACCTCGCCCATTATATGTATCACACCTGTAGCGGCAGTTACCTCGCAGGCAACATGAGCATCAGGGTCCTGAGCAAGTATTTCATCAAGGATCGCGTCAGATATCTGATCGCACATTTTATCGGGATGTCCCTCCGTTACGGACTCAGATGTAAAAAAATAGTTTGACATTTCTATCTTCCTTTCCTTTCTTCACCACACAAAAAAGCCGTACGGTACGCACCGGACGGCTGATAAAAAACAAACGCTCATCTTTCGGCTATACCGCAGGATTTGGCACCTTACTTTTTCAGAACCAAAGCAGGTTGCCGGACGTCACAGGGCCTGTTCCCTCAGTCACTCCGGATAAGTGGTATTATTATCTTTTTCGACATCATTATAGCACCATGCTTTCCCTTTGTCAAGTACTTTATTCTTATTATTGATATGACCTATATGCTTAGTAGGATATATCAAAAATGTGGAATGTGGAAAGTGGAATGTGGAATTGATCTGTGATAACAAAATATTATAATTCCACAAGATATACTCAGCGGTTTTAGGAAAGGTTTTTCCCCATGTGACTGTCCTGCAAAGCTGAACTTTTTGTTTTTGGTTTTGGATATAAAATAATTGACCTTAATGACGGATTATGTTAGAATTAGACAAATGGTAATAGTGTCGGCTTTGTATCATAATTTTAAAATGGAGGTAATTGATTATGAGCTTTTTTGAGGGAAAAACAAAGTATGCCTATAAGATGAATGAAAAGCAGTTCGGGGAAATGAAAGCGTTTTATGAGAAGCTTGGCTTCAGCGAAAAGCAGTGCAAAAAGCTTTGCGAAAAATGCTTCGGCGCTGATATAAAGGTGGAAAAGAACTATCCCTACCGTCAGGACTGGGAGTTCAGCAGAACAAGGGAGTATCTGATGCCAAAGCCGCCTGTGAAGGGGAGGTCTGCTGCCAGAACAATGGCAGTTGAGGACGGCGCTGTGCCTATGATGAGAAGCGCTGCAATGACGGGTTCTCCCATGATGGGCGGAGCAATGCCCTGTCCTCCTGTGATGGCAGAGCCTGCGATGGCAGAAGCCATGATGGAGCCGCCGCAGTTCAATACGGCTCAGACTCACACTGCTCCGGAAATTGAAAATACGACTCCGCTTGATAAGCCGCAGATGATATTTTCAGCAAATGTGAATACCGCATCGTGGTCGTATGTCCGCAGCAAGATACTCAACGACAGATACATAGATCCTGATTTTGTCAGGATAGAGGAGCTTATCAATTCATACCCGTATGATCTTAAAAAGCCTAAGGGTGACGATCTGTTTTCCGTGTCCGCTGAGTATGGTCCCTGTCCATGGAATGATGAAGCAGAGCTTATGCTTGTGGGGATAAAGGGCAAAAAGGCAAAGAAGAAGGTCAAGCAGAACCTTGCTTTCCTTGTGGACGTTTCCGGAAGCATGGAGGACCGCTGGATACTTGTGCAGATGTCGCTTGCTTCGATAATAAGCAAGCTTGGAAAGGATGACATTATTTCCATTATCGCATATTCTGATGATACTGTAACGGTCATAAAGAACCTGAGATGTGATGATATGAGCCGCTGTGTCAAGGCTATACTTGAAATAGACGGTATAGGCGGATGCACCAACGGCAGTGAGGGACTTGAAAATGCCTACAGCTTCCTGAGTGAAAACTACGATAAAGAGGGAAACAACAGGGTCTTTATCTTTACCGACGGTGATTTCAATTTCGGTATAACGAGCGAGGGCGGTCTTTCCGGCTACATAAAGAAAAAAAGAGAAACAGGTATATACCTGTCTGTTGTAGGCTATGGAATGAACAATTTCAAGGATGATAAGATGGAGGCTCTTGCTAAGAACGGCAACGGAAACTACACCATTATCACAAATCCCGGCGATATCCTTGAAAACCTCTGGGAGAAGCTCATTTCAAATCTTGTTACCATTGCAAAGGACGTTAAGATCTCTGTAGAGCTTAATCCGGAATTTGTAAAGGAATACAGACTTATCGGTTATGATTCAAGAGTCCTGACTCAGAAGGAATTCAACGATACCGAAAAAGCTGTTGACGGTATCGGCTCGGAGCATAATGTTGCCGCGCTGATAGAGCTGAAACGAGGAGAAGCAAAACAACAGTATTCATCAAGATATGTCAATGTCTCTGCAAGTGAGAAGAGTAATGAGTTCGCATTCATTGAGATCAGGTATAAAGATACAGACGATAACAATCTTGTTTTCACTAAGGCTGTTACAATAGAAGAGATAGAGTCAGCAGAGAAAAAGAACATTCCCGCAGCTGCGGTGATAGCTGCCTTCGGACTTTGTGTAAAGGACTCTGAATACAGGGGCAAAGCAGATAAGCAGCTGCTGAAAAGTCTTACAAAAGAAAACATCCTTCTTAACGAGGACGGCAGCAAGCCATACAGCCACTATGCAGTCATAAAGAGCTACGCAGAGGATTGAAATAACTGTTGAGCTTTAAGACTTAATAATGAAGAATAACTGAAAAAGGGGATGTTGTGAATGGAAAGCGAAGCAAAACAATTCCATTGTCCTAACTGTTATGCCGACCTGAAGTTTTCTCCTGCAAGCCAGAAGTTTACGTGCGAGTATTGCAGGAGCGCGTTTACTGAAGCTGAGGTTCTGGCGTTTCAGCAGCAGCAGGCAGCTACTGAACAGCAGTATCAGTCCGATGGAAGTCAGATGCCGCCGGAACAGCAGATAGATGATCAGGAACGCCGTGAAAGAGAAAAATTCAATGAGGAAACAAAGCTCTATTCCTGCCCAAGCTGCGGTGCGGAAATCATGAGCGACTCCAATACCGCCGCTGCTTTCTGCTATTATTGCCATAACCCTATCATACTTAAGGGTCGTGTTGACGGTATGTATAAGCCGTCAATGGTTCTGCCCTTTGCATTTGATAAGGATGAAGCTGTCAATAAATTCAAGGATTGGGCTAAAAAGAAAAGGTTCGCTCCTAATGACCTTACTTCAAGCGTTCAGATAGATAAGCTTACCGGACTGTATGTTCCGTTCTGGGTTGCGCGGTCATCGACTTCGTCAAGAATGGAGGCTATCGGTGAAAATATGCGCTCCTGGACTTCCGGCAACTATCGCTATACAGAAACAAGCAGATACAGAGTTGTGCGTGAAGCCACGATAAACTATGAGGGCGTTCCGGCAGACGGCTCACAAAAAATAGAGGATCAGCTGATGGAAGCTATTGAACCCTTTGACTACTCTCAGGCGCGCCCTTTCAATATGGCCTATCTCAGCGGCTTCTATGCTGATAAATATGACGTGGATAAGGAAGAGGTGCTTCCGAGAATACAGGAGAGAATGTACCAGAATAACGGAAATGTGCTGGACTCTACTACTCACTATATGGCTCTTAAACGCCGTACACAGTACAACAGAACAGACTCTCTGAGCTGGGACTATATGATGCTTCCGGTATGGTTCATGACATTCGATTATAAGGGCAAACTCTGGGAATATGCAGTTAACGGTCAGACAGGTAAGGTGTCAGGCGAACTGCCGATATCAAATGCAAAGCTGCTTTCCTTTTGCAGTATTATCGGTGGTCTTATTGCCGCTGCTATATTTATAGGAGGGTATTTCATGTCATGGTAAAGAAAAGCTTCAAGGCGGCTTCTGCTGCCGTAATTTCAATGACGTTTGCATTGCTGTGCGCCGTGCCTGCTTTTGCAGTACCTTCTGATGACAACTATATAATTGATATAAGCTCCTATCAGTCTGAAAACACTGAGGAGTATTCAGGCGAGAATACTGAGTTGGAATATGATGAGTATTCGGATGAGAATACTGAGTTGGAATATGATGAGTACTCCGATGATTATTCAGATTACAGCTTTGATTTCAGTGATTATTCCATCCCGGATTATTCTATCCCACAGGATTATCTGTATGACTATTCATTTGACTATTCCTATGATTACTCGTTTGACTACTCTTCCTATGATTATTCCTCCGATAGCTACGATAGCAGCTACAGCTATAATGTCGACAGGGATATCTACCCTGAGTACTATGACGGCAGCAGCAAAAAATCAACAAGCAGCGCAGTGGATGACGCCTTCTTCAAAAAGGACGACTACTATAAATCCGAACACGTTTATTTCTATGATGAGTCGGGAAGGTTCAGCAGTTCTCAAAAAGAAAAGATACAAAAGCTTCTTGAGGATACCTCTGATAAGATAGGCTTTGACCTTGGCTTATATGCCGGCGGCGAAGATTATTCTGACTCAAAGATAGAGAAGATAGTAACATACGGTTCAAAGAGATTGTTTACGGATAGCTCCTATGACGGTACGGCTTTTCTGTTCATAGACCTTGACGGACAGACAAATGCCTATGATTGCCTTGCCACATACCGTGAGGCCTTCCTGTACTATACAGACTCTACATTCGGCGACAGAATAGGTAAGATAGTCAAGGCTATGGAGAAATACTTTCCTGCCGGAGGAGAAACTATCGTAACAAGCGATATAATAAAGGGTCTGGAGGAATACTGCGCCCAGCTTATCGAATACAAAAATAAAGGAACAGAGTCATGGAGCTTCTGTGAGGATGATATAAACGGCGGATATTACGTTGCCAAAAACGGCGGCGTCGTAAAGCGCAATACAAGACCCTATCGCTATTGGTGGGCAGGACTTGGAATAGGTCTTGCCATAGGAGCAATAGTTGCGCTGTGTGTAAGAGCCGGAATAAAGAAAAAATATAAGTTCAAATCCTCTGCAAGCGCTTCTGAATATACCTCGAAGGAAAAAATGTTCATGCGTAATTCCGAAGATGTTTTTCTTGGTACTCATGTATCCAAAGTACGTATTGAATCAAGCAGCGGAGGCGGCGGTCATGGAGGCGGCGGCTTCGGCGGCGGTCACGGCGGCGGCGGCTTCGGCGGCAGCCACAGGTGATGTGAACATTTGCTGTGCATCATTCGTATTGAATATGTAAAGGGGTTCTCTAAAGAATTCCCATATACAAAAACTGTCTGTAATGCTTTACAGGCAGTTTTTTTACACATTCAGTGAATTATAATTATATGCGAAAAAAATAAATATGAGAAAAATTGACAAAAAATAAAATGTAGTCTTTTTTATTTTTTTCGTTAAAATCATTTAAAATTCTTGAATAATGGTTTAGTACGTGTTATAATGACTTTGTTAAGATGAAAATGTGAAGAACGTGGAGGGGTGTCTATGTCGAAAGGCGACAACAGATTGAAAATACTATATGTGCTTGATGAACTGAAAAGCAACAGCAAAAACAAAAAAATGAATGACGATTCACGTTTTTTGAGCGCATCGGCGCTGATCGAGATACTTAACGAAAAGTACAGCCTGAGTGCAGACAGAAAGTCTGTTTATAACTATATAGAGAGCCTTATCAAATACGGATATGATATCGAGAAAAGCAGAAGGGGTTATTATCTGCTTGAGCATTACAACAAGGAGGATGAGGAAAGTACCTTCGAGCTTCCCGAACTGAAAATGATAGTTGACGCTCTGAGCGCATCTCGTTTCATTTCTGCAAAGAAAACAAGATACATAATAAACAAGCTCGAAAAGCTTGACCCGGATAACGGAGACGAACTGGAGAACAGACGTGTCTATCTTGAAAAGGCTGTAAAAAGTGATAATTCATCTGTTATCTACAGCATAGACGCGATACACAGAGCCATATCGGAAAACAAGAAAATCACCTTTAAATATCAGAAGGTGCTTGTAAGCTTTGATTCCGGAAGCTGTAAGCTTTTTTCTGAGAATAAGCAGAACGGCGACCATAAGGACAAGGTCTATTGTCAGAGTCCTTTTGCGCTTGTATGGAAGAATGAATACTATTATCTGCTCTGTTATGATTCATACTCAAGAGCGCCCAGAACCTTCAGAGTGGATAAGATGAAGGATGTTACCGTTCTGGAAAGCGAGAAAAGAGAGGGCGTAAAATATTTTGATGAAATAAACATAACAGAATATGCCAACACCGCTTTTTCTATGTTCGGCGGTGAAACTATCAATATAGTTCTGAGAGTGAATAAGGAGCTGGCAGGTGTTGTTGCTGACCGCTTCGGCAAAAATATAAGTGTGTACCATGACGATAATGACGATTATTTCCGCTGTTCGGTTTATGTACAGAACAGTCCGCAGTTCTATTCATGGCTCAGCGGTTTTGGCAATGATATAGAGCTTATCTTTCCGAGTTCGGTTCGCAGTGATTATGTAAGCTATCTTGAAAAGCTTGTTGACAGCTATAAATCAAACTGAATACTATAAACAAAAAGGCTCAGCATCATAAACTGCTGAGCCTTTTTGTTTAATGCGGAATGTGGAAAGTGGAATGTGGAATTGCAGTCTGTTTTCGCTGGGGCGCACGCAGGAAGTGTCCTTGGGGTACGAAAACTATTATTATACAGGTGTCTTATGATTCTTGACTATCAGCACCTCTGATATTCTCCTGCCGTCAACCTCCAGAACGGTAAAGCGTGTACCGTTTATCATTATTGAGGGATGTTCTCCGCTTTTGGGAATATGTCCCATTCTGTCAAGCATAATACCCGCAATGGTATCGTTCGCATCTTCACCGAAGCTTATGCCCGTCAGATGTTCTATTTCGTCAAGAGAGGTCGCGCCATCGACCCTGAAGCTGTATTCGTTTACTCTTTTGATATCCTCGTCCTCGTTGTCGTATTCATCCTGTATGCTTCCCACTATGGACTCGATAAGGTCCTCCATCGTAATAATTCCGCCGGTACCTCCGAATTCATCCACAACAACGGCTATCTGTGTTTTGTTTGCCGTCATGTACTCAAACATTTCACTGCATCGTTTGGACTGCGGAACATACACAGCTTCGTGTATCATTTCCTTATCTATAGCCTTGATAGATGAATCAACTCCCACATATCTTAACAAGTCCTTTACATAGATGATACCAACAATATCGTCAATATCCTCATGATACACGGGTATCCTTGAACGTCCGCTGTCTATTGCGGAGCTTGTAAGAGTTTTTATATCATCGTCATCACGTACAGCCACAATATCCTTGCGGTGAGTCATTATTTCTCCTACGGTGGTATCGTCAAAGTCAAACACGTTTTCTATCATGCTTTTTGTATTTTCTTCTATGGTACCGTTTTCTTCGCCCTCATCGACCATCATAAGAATTTTTTCTTCTGTGGGATTTTCTGTTTTCTTTGAGCCGCTTTTTTCTGCGCCGGATATTTTAATTACAAGGTAAGTCACAGCATTTGCCGCTGCGGACACAGGGACAAACAAAACCGAAGAGCAGGCAATTATTCCGCTAAGACTGACAAGAGTTTTTTCGGCTTGTCTTACAACGCAGCGTCCGGGAATATAATATCCAAACGCAGCAATGATGACAGTAAGCAATACCAGAATTACAAGCAAGGCAAGACAGACCGCAGCGGCGCTATTATGGACAAGGTCATACATCAAATCGTACAGCGGTTCTGTAAAAGTCAGAAAGCAGCAGCCGGTCAATGCAGCGGCATTTATTGTTACACCTGCCTGAGTTCTTCTTATGTATTTATCAGAATGTTCTTTTATTTTCAAAGCGCGTTTCAAGGCGGCGGTTTTATTATCAACACTTCCCTTTAAAGCAGAAGCGGAAGCTGCTTCAACTGCATCACGGCAAAGTGCGAAGAAAAAGCACATCACCAGAAAAACAATTGCAAGCACAGAGCACGAAGCCAAACCTCCGGCAGAATTAAAAAAGGACTCGTTGACATCGAGCAAATAAAAACAACCGTTACCATCGGCGGTCATAGATACAAGCACCTCACATCAAAAAAGTATATCCATCGGCATTCCGCACCAACATTTTACTTACCATTGATTGTATAATAAAACCTCCCCCATGTCAACCGGCAAGTGCCGGTCCCAATTCGCGCTCTCGTTCGCTAAAGCTCACTCTGATATCCTGACTTCAACTCTTCCTGCCCGCGCCGGCAAGCTGCCGGTCCCAATTCGCGGTGGCGTTCGCTAAAGCTCACTCTGATATCCTGACTTCAACTCTTCATGTCCGCGATTAACGGCGCAGATCTGATAGATATTCACTTCCATCCGCCGGCGCAGCCTGAGGGCTGCTGTTTCGGCTGTTCTCTCTGGACTTATAGTTTCTTTCCCTCCATAACTTCATGCGCCTGCACATTTCAATGTACAATGTTCAATGTGCAATGTTCAATGAAATAGCTCAAAGCCAAAAGCCTCTCCTGAAAGGGGATATGGCAAAAATTTACACAGTAATTTTTTGACGGAGGGGTTTCCACTCAGCGGATGCAGTTGTAATTCTTTACAGCACTTACTATATTTCGTTTTCACTTCAGTGAAAACGTACCATAACTATTCACTATTCGTTATTCACCATTCACTATTCACTTTTTCCGTACAACGCGGACGGTTTATGTCTATAGTTTGTGCGGTACTTCTAATTCCTAACTCCTCACTTCTAATTCCTCACTCCTGATTTCCAACTCCTCACGCACAATTTCTAACTCCTCACGCACTGATTTTTAACTCCTCACACGTCAATCTAAATCTGTCATATTTTGTAATCAAAAAAATGCACTGCCTATG
>CAMHOE010000068.1 GCA_946186665.1 uncultured Clostridia bacterium
CTTAATACTATCACATTATTGAAAATGTGTCAATAATAACTAAACCGTCCAACACACTCTTTACTGTGTTGGACGGTTTTGTTTTCTAATGGCAATTTATTTTGTTATTGAGCTATAATTCCACATTCCACTTTCCACATTCCACATTAAAACTATAGACGTAAACCGCAATAGCCAAAGTGCTCCCTATGGAGCACGACGCGGATGGATTTTAGTAAAGTCTATGCGTTGTTAAGTAGTCCAGTGCGGTCACGCACTATTACGCTCAAACATCCATATCTTCAAGAAGTCCGTGTTTTTCGTATTGTGTGACACGCACAGGCTGATTGTCCTCGTCAACAAAAACTACCTTTGGCTTATGCTGACGTATCTCTTCATCAGTGAACATTGCATATGACATGATGATGACCTTATCACCGGGCTGTACAAGTCTGGCAGCTGCTCCATTCAGACATATCATACCACTGCCGTACGCTCCTGCTATAGCATATGTTATCAGCCGGTTCCCGTTGTCAATATCCACCACCTGAACCTGCTCATATTCCGAAATACCTGCAAGCTCCATAAGCTTCTCATCAATGGTAATAGAACCTACATAATTCAGCTCCGCCTGACGCACAACAGCTCTGTGTATCTTTCCTTTAAGCATGGTCCTCATCATCAAAATCACTCCTTCACGATTTTGCCTGCACGATAAAATTATCTATCAGACGTGTCTTGCCAATATAGACTGCTATGGCAAAAAGTGTTTCTCCGTCTATGGTATCTACCTTCTGTATGTTTGTAAAGTCAACTGCCTCTACGTAATCGATACGGGCAAGAGGTTCTGTTTCGATAAGCTTTCTCATTTCCTGACATATCTTACGGGCATCCTTTTCTCCGTTGTCAGCCATTTCTTTGCCAAGAAAAATAGATTTGCTGAGTATCAGAGCCGCTTTGCGTTCTTCGGCACTGAGATATTTATTTCTGGAGCTTCTTGCAAGACCGTCAGACTCACGGACGATAGGACAGCCTATTATCTCAACAGGCATATTAAGGTCCTTGACCATTCTTTTGATAACAGCTAACTGCTGGGCATCCTTCTGACCGAAATAAGCTCTGTCAGGTGATGCGATATTGAAAAGCTTGTTGACAATAGTGCATACGCCCCTGAAATGTATCGGGCGGCTTTTTCCGCACAGCTCAGCTGTAGGACCTGTCATATCTACAAACGAGCAAAATCCCTCAGGATACATTTCCTCCGGAACGGGATGCAGAATAAGGTCAACGCCGTTTTCACTGCAAAGCTTTGTATCAGCTTCAAAATCTCTGGGATATTGTTCAAGGTCTTCATTAGGAGAAAACTGCATAGGGTTTACAAAAACACTGACGACCACTTTGTCATTTTCTTCACGGGCTTTACGCACAAGGCTCATATGACCATCGTGAAGATATCCCATAGTAGGAACTAACCCCACTGTCAGTCCTTGCTTTTTCCAGCCTGAAATGATCTCTCTTGCTTTTTTTACTGTATCAGCGATCTCTATCATGAAAATTCCCCTTTCAGTTTTTCGATAATATCATTGTCTATTGTATAGCAGTGCTTCTCTTCAGGAAAGCTTCCGCTCTTTACATCATTGTCATAGGTGCTAAGTGCCTGTTTTATTACTTCTCCGGCATTTGCAAAATGTCTCACGAACTTCGGCACATAATCAGAAAACATTCCAAGCATATCATGAAATACCAGCACCTGACCATCGCAATCCTTACCGGCGCCGATACCTATAGTCGGAACGGAAACAAGCTTAGTAATAAGCCCTGCAAGAGCAGCCGGAACACATTCCAGCACGATACAGAACGCGCCTGCCTCCTGTACAGCCAGTGCATCTTCTATAAGGCGTCTTGCCGCCGCTTCGGTTTTACCCTGAACCTTATAACCGCCAAAGGCATTAACAGACTGAGGTGTCAGCCCCAGATGTGCCACCACCGGAATACCGGCTTCAGTTATAGCTTTTATCTGAGGGCAAACGGACTTACCGCCCTCTAATTTAACAGCGTTAGCTCTGCCTTCTTTCATAAGTCTGCCGGCATTTGTAAGCGCTTGTTCAGCGGAAACCTGATAAGACATAAAAGGCATATCCACAACCACGAGGCAATTATCAGCACCTCTTGCCACAGCTCTTGCGTGATGTATCATATCCTCCATAGTAACGGATAATGTATCTTCATATCCCAAGATTACATTTCCCAAGGAGTCGCCCACGAGAATAGAGTCCACGCCCGCATCCGACACGAGTCTTGCGGCGGAGTAGTCGTATGCTGTGACCATAGACAACTTTTCTCCTTTTTGTTTTGCTTCGAGGAAAGCAGAAACGGTTTTTTTCAATTCAGATCTCTCCCAAATATTAAAGTAATAATATTTGACTCAGGTACAGTTTATTCAAATACTATCCGAACACTACTATATCACTTTCCCATTCAATTGTAAACCCCCCGGCGCAAGGCTTGCACGTCAATCTAATTTGGAAATTATTTTGTTACTTTTCAGAATCAACCTTCTTTCTTGAGCTTGCCGAAAGGGCTTAAAGTGCGTTTTTTCTAATTAATTAAACCTGACAGGCATAGTAAAGTGTGCATAAGTCACTCAAAGATTATTCGCTTAACGCTCAAAATGACATCTTATTAATCTTTGTATCATTTTGATGTCTGAATTAGATTGACGTGGCAAGGCTTGCGCTCCCAATTCGCGGCGGAGTGCCTCCGCTGTCAATTCGCGCTCACGTTCGCTAAAGCTCACTCTGATATCCAAACCAATACTTTTCCTGTCCGCGATTGACGGCGCAGACTTGTCAGAAATCCGTCTCCATCCGCCGGCGCAGCCTGAGGGCTGCTGTTTCGGCTGTTTTATCCGGACATACAAGTTCATTTCCCTCCATAACTTCATGCGCCTGTGCAGTATGAAGTAGTAGTTTATATTATACTTACTATATTTCGTTTTCACCGTGTGAAAGCGTGCCACAACTATTCACTATTCACTATTCACTATTCACCATTCACTATTTCCGCACCACTATTATTTATTTTTAAGTTTTAAGTTTTCAGTATTCATTTATTCATTATGCGCCTGTGCAGTATGAAGTAGTAGTTTATATTATACTTACTATATTTCGTTTTCACCGTGTGAAAGCGTGCCACAACTATTCACTATTCACTATTCACTATTCACCATTCACTATTTCCGCACCACTATTATTTATTTTTAATTTTTCAGTATTCATTAAAATTAATTCCACTTTCCACTTTCCACATTCTGAATTATTAATAATAAGTTTGCCGACAGCTTCAGAGCTTTTGCTCCTTGACTGTCGGCTTTTTGTTTGATAATATAATTTTCCTCAGATGAACTTATTCAGAGAACATAGGGGTAGAAAGATAACGCTCGCCTGTATCGGGGAGAAGAGCAACAATTACCTTGCCCTTGTTTTCGGGACGCTTTGCAAGCTGTAATGCTGCAAATACGGCAGCACCGGATGAGATACCTACAAGCAGACCCTCTTTTCTTGCAAGCGCCTTGCCTGTTTCAAATGCGTCCTCGTTTTCTACTGCGATGACCTCGTCATAAACGGAGGTGTCCAGTGTATCGGGAACAAAGCCTGCGCCGATACCCTGTATCTTATGAGGACCGGGTGTACCCTTTGAAAGCACAGGAGAACCGGCAGGCTCTACTGCAACTACCTTTACATCAGGATTTTTGGATTTAAGGAACTGTCCTACACCGGAAACTGTACCGCCTGTACCTACGCCTGCAACAAAGATATCTACTTTGCCGTCTGTATCCTCCCAAATCTCAGGACCAGTAGTCTTAACGTGTGTAGCGGGATTTGCAGGGTTTGTGAACTGGCTGGGGATGAAGCTGTTCGGGATACTTGCCGCAAGCTCGTTAGCCTTTGCAATAGCGCCCTTCATGCCCTTTGCGCCTTCTGTCAGAACGATTTCCGCACCGTATGCTTTAAGAAGATTTCTTCTCTCCACGCTCATGGTCTCAGGCATTGTCAGGATAATGCGGTAACCTCTTGAAGCTGCTGCGGCTGCAAGACCGATACCTGTATTTCCGCTTGTAGGCTCAATGATAACGGACTCAGGCACAAGTACGCCCTTATCCTCAGCGTCATCAAGCATAGCTCTTGCTATTCTGTCTTTAACACTTCCTGCCGGATTAAAGTACTCCAGCTTACCTATAACAGTTGCTTCAAGCTTGTTTTCCTTTTCAATGTTTTTAAGCTCCAGAAGGGGAGTTCCTCCGATAAGGTCTGTAATTCTCTCATAAACTTTCATAAACTTATCTCTCCTTATAAATGATTTGTTGATAGATGATAGATGTTTTTCAGAAACATAGCAGATATTTTTTTCAACATCGCTTTGTCAGCATAGCCATTACCTCGATTCAGCAGGAAACTTAGTAAACCTACTTGATTGATAGGCATATTATAACACTATGATTTGCGTTTGTCAACTATAATAAGAAGAAAAAATTCTGCTTTATTTTTCTCTTGGTAATTTATTACTATAATATACATCATGGGGCAACTTAATTCAGAGGTTTTTTGCTTGACAAAGTGAAATAAATAGAGTATTATAAATACAGGGTAAACCTATCAGACAAATAGGTATTATAGTTTAATTTTATAATATAATATAGTGAATAGTTATGGTGTGTTTTCGCTCAGCAGAAAACATACATATATATAGTAAGTTCTGTAAAGAACTGCGAATGTGGTGATATATATGAGTCTTGATTTTGATAATAAGAGTGTTTTTGAATATATGTATTCCGGCTGTTTCGGGCTGGAAAAAGAAAGTCTGCGGGTGGATACTGAGGGCTTTCTTTCCCATACGGCGCATCCGTTTGAAGGTGATGTGAATATTGACCGTGACTTCTGCGAGAACCAGATAGAAATAGTTACCGATGTGTGTCATAGTACGGAAGAGTTGTTCGATGAGATATCACGTCTGCATAATAAAGTCGTAACACGTCTTGACGGGCTTGAAAGCGGCAGGGAACTGCTTTGGTGTTTTTCAAATCCGCCTTATGTCAAGGATGAAGAGGATATCCCTGTTGCAAGCTTTCACGGTATGCTGAAAAGCAAGGAGCTTTACAGAAACTATCTTGCTCAGAAATACGGCAAGCGCAAAATGCTGTATTCCGGTATACATTATAACTTCTCATTCTCTGAGGAGCTTATAGATAAGGGCTTTGCCGTGAGCGGCGAAAAGAGTCTGCGTAAGTATAAGGACGGCTTGTATCTGTCTCTTGCTCAGCGTGTGCTTCAATACAGCTGGCTTATCGTGTATCTTACTGCGGCAAGTCCTGTTATTGACGGTTCCTTCCTGAAAGACAATATGATGAATACAGACGCCGTTACACCCTATTCATCAGCACGGTGCAGTAAAATAGGCTACTGGAACGATTTTGTCCCTGTGCTTGAATATGACAGTCTTGAAAGCTATATCAACAGCATAAAGAAATATGTGGACAACGGCAGACTTCGTTCTGCTTCCGAGCTTTATTATCCTGTCAGGCTGAAGCCGAAGGGGGACAATAGTATCGAAAATCTCCTTGAAACAGGAGTGAACCATATCGAGCTGAGGATGCTTGACCTTGACCCTCTTTCTCCTGTGGGCATAAAAAAAGAGGATTTGTATTTTCTTCATCTGCTCATACTTTACCTGTCGTCTCTTGAGGATATAGCTCTTGATGAGGACGGTCAGAGGGCGGCTGTAAGCAATTCAAAATCAGGTGCGGAATTTGACGATGAAAATACTTCAATAGCATTTTACGGCTCACGCATACCGCTGAAGGATGCCGCAAAGCAGGAGCTTGATAAGCTGTACAGCTTTTATGAAAAATATGGTACGGCAAAGGAGCTTTCACTGATAGAGTATCAAATGGAAAAGCTCAGAGATAAAAACAAAAGATATGCTCAGATTATTAAAGAAAACTACGGCACCGGATATGTTATCAAGGGGCTTGAGCTGTGCAGAAAATACGCTGATGATCTGAAAAAGGGGGCGGTGATGAATGTGTGAGATATTCGCGGCAAGTCTCCACACAGAACGCCGGCTCAATGAATATCTGTCGGTGTTCTTTTCCCACAGCGAGAACCACCCTCACGGCTGGGGACTTGCAATAAACTGCGGAAACGCTGTTTCCATCGAAAAGGAACCTATGAAAGCAAGCAAAAGCCACTATCTCAGACAGCGGCTTTCAAATCCTGTTAAAGCCAAAAACATTCTTGCGCATATCCGCTATGCAACTATCGGTAATGTGGAATACAACAATTGTCATCCCTATACCGGAACCGACAATTATTCCAGACGCTGGACGCTCATCCATAACGGTACCATATTTGACTATCCCAAAATGCACAAATTCCTGAAATATCAGCAGGGCGATACCGACAGCGAAAGGATACTGCTGTTTCTCCTTGAACAGATAAACAATAAGCAGGAGGAGCTTAAACGTCCGCTGAACAGCGCGGAACGCTTTGCTCTTCTGGATGAAAATATTGCAGATATATCAAAGGGCAACAAGCTCAATCTTCTTATCTTTGACGGTGATTATCTTTATGTACATACGAACTGCAAGGGTACACTTCATTATCTGGAGGATGGCTTTGGAGTGATGTTTTCAACACAGCCCCTGAGCGATGAAAGCTGGAAGCCTGTGCCGTTCACCACTCTTTTAGCGTACAAGAACGGAAAGCTTCGTTTTACAGGTAAAGAACACGGCAACGAATATATTGATGACGGCGAGGCGCTGAAATATCTGTATCAAATCTTCTCGGACCTATGAAACAATGTGCAGAGAAAAACTCAAAGCTTAAAGCTCAAAGCCTCCCATTCAGGGAAGGTGTCACGAAGTGCCGGAGGGGTTCACATTCAGCACTTGCGGTTCAGAAGGAAGTTGAGTTCATAATAAACTTACTATAATTCGTTTTTATGCCCAAAGGGCACTTCCTACGGGCGCCTAGTAAAAACGTACCACTATTCACTATTATATGGGGGTTTTTGTATGTCGGATGTACTGAGGGAGTTATTGTATAAGAAATACATTGAGCCAACAAAACGCAGGAGACAAAAATATATCGGTGTTGAAATAGAAATGCCTGTTCTTTCACTGGAAAATGAAGCCGTAGATACTGATGCAATACAGACTGTGACAAAGGAATTTATAGAACAGTTTGATTTTAGTGTGACAGGTATCGATAGTGACGGCAATATATATTCTGCTCAGTCTCAGGAAAACGGCGATATCCTTTCCTACGACTGTTCTTATAATAATCTGGAGCTTTCTTTCGGAAAGGAAAAAAATCTCTTTGCCATCAAAGAACGCTTTGATGTTTACTACACAGCGCTTCAACAGCTCTTTTCGGAATACAGATATATAGTGACCGGCTTGGGCGTTAACCCCAACAGAAACATAAACAATAATGTTCCTATAGCTAACGAGCGTTACAGGATGCTCTTTCATCACCTCAGCTCCTATCCGAAATATGAAAGAATGATGATGAAATTTCATAGCTATCCTAAATACGGTATGTTCTCCAGTGCTTCTCAGGTACAGCTTGATGTAGACTACGAGCTTCTTGCGCAGACTGTAAATACTTTTTCACTGTTAGAGCCTGTAAAAGCCATGCTGTTTTCCAACTCCGTAATGCTTGACGAGGACCATGAAACACTTTGCAGCAGAGATATGTTCTGGGAAAACAGTACACATGGGATAAACCCTCATAATATAGGTATGTATAACTGTGAGTTTGAAAACGCAGACCAGATACTCAGCTATATTGAGACAACAAGTATGTACTGTGTGGAGCGCAGCGGAAAATACATAAACTTTCCGCCGGTACCACTCAGAGAATACTTTTCTTCCGAAAGCATTACCGGAGAATACTACGATAACGGACAGTACCGCACTATAAGCTTCAAGCCGGAGCTTTCTGACCTTAAATACCTGCGCACATTCAAATTTGAGGACATAACCTACAGAGGAACGATAGAATACAGAAGTGTCTGCTGTCAGCCGATATCCGATGTTATGACCGTATCCGCTTTCCATCTCGGGGCTATGTCAAAAACAAAGGAGCTTTCAGAGCTGCTGAAAAATGACCACACTATCTACAACAACGGCTACAGCGCAGGAGAGCTGAGAAAGCTTCTTAATAAGCGTACTTATCCGGCGTTCATGGATATTGACGGAGCGTACACGTTATGCGGACAGATACTTGATATCATAGAAGAAGGTCTCAGAGAAAGAGGTCTGGGCGAAGAGATATTCCTACAGCCGCTTTTCGACAGAGTACACAACCGCACAAATCCTGCAAGAGAGCTTCTGCGCCGATATGAAGGCGGCGAGGATATCCTGAGTATTGCAATGGACTATGCCGCTCTCTCCCCGACAGACTCCGCCGTTTCCATGCTTCCGCTTCACAACGCAGCACTTTATTGAAATGTGGAATTGTGGGTGCGTGACCGCACTGGACAAGCGGGTGACCCCGCAGGACGATTTAACAACGCATCAACTTCTGATAGTACCATCCGCGTCGGTGCGTGACCGCACTGGACTACTTAGCAACGCATCTGCTTTTAATTGAACCGTCCGCGTCGTGCTCCATAGGGAGCACTTTGGCTATTACATTACACGTCTATAGTTTTAACGTGAAATTGCAGTGAAATAAATTGCTTTTAGAAAACAAGACCGTCCAACACAACATTAAAGAGCGTGTTGGACGGTTTAGTTATTATTGACACATTTTCAATAATGTGATAGTATTAAGAAGATACAAGGAAGTCTATCAAACGGTAGGCGGTCAGCTCCGGTCTTTTTTCAAAAAAATAGGCGGAGCGAAATTTCTTTTGTTTCACTCCGTACTCTTTTGGAGGAGGAGTGATGTGTAATGAATAATTACATAACATGGGCTGATCTTATTCAGCTTGCCATCGCCATTGCGGCATGGACAAGCGTGATTATATCTCTCCATAACAGCAAAAAGAAATAACCGCCCAAATAGCAAGCGGTTGCGGTTATTTCTTAATAACTAGACCGTGAGCTGACCGTTTACCGATAGCTCCTTGTATCTTCATTATATAGCATAAAAGTGTGGATGTCAATAAAAATGTGGAATGTGGAAAGTGGAATGTGGAATGTACAGGCGCATAAAGTTGAGAAGGAGAAGATACTGTATGTCCGGAAAGAATAGCCGAAACAGCAGCCCTCAGGCTGCGCCGGCGGGTGGGGACGATTATCTGTCGGTTCTGCGCCGTCAATCGCGGACAGGAAAAGTTTTGGTCATACTATCAAAGTGAGCGTTAGCGCCCGAAGGAAGTGCCCTTGGGGTACGAACGCCAGCGCGAATCGGGAGCGCAGGCGCCCGTAGGAAGTGCCCTTGGGGTGCTCTGCGCTTCACTCCGTACTC
>CAMHOE010000069.1 GCA_946186665.1 uncultured Clostridia bacterium
TTCGGGAGTTGGTTCGAAAATTGGTTCCGGCTCGGGAACGGGCTCCGGTTCGGGAATTGGTTCGAAAATCGTCTCCGGCTCAGAAACAGGTTCGGGTTCGGGAGTTGGCTCGAAAATCGGTTCCGGTTCGGGAGTTGGTTCAAAAATCGGTTCCGGCTCAGGAACAGGTTCGGGTTCGGGGGTTGGTTCGAAAATCGGCTCCGGTTCAGGAATTGATTCGAAAATCGGCTCCGGCTCAGAAACAGGCTCCGGTTCGGGAGTAGGCTCAAAAATTGTCTCCGGCTCAGGAACAGGCTCCGGTTCGGGAGTAGGCTCAAAAATTGTCTCCGGCTCAGGAATGGGTTCTGGCTCGGGAACAGGTTCGGGCTCGGGAGTAGATTCAAAAATCGGTTCCGGCTCAGGAACAGGCTCCGGTTCGGGAGTTGGCTCGAAAATCAGCTCCGGTTCGGGAGTTGGTTCGGGAATGGGCTCCGGTTCGGGAGTCGGTTCAAAAATTGTCTCCGGCTCGGGAACGGGTTCCGGTTCAGGAGTTGGCTCGAAAATCGGTTCCGGCTCGGGAACAGGTTCGGGTTCGGGAATAGCCGGACCAAAAGTTTCGTTAATTGTGGAGACCATAGATTGGTCAACTATCATGTTAAATCCGGCAGGGTTGATTGCTACGGAAGAATAGTCACACAGCTGCTCAAAGTCACCAAAGCTTATCACACTGCCGACAAAATCCTTGTTTCTGTCGTATTTTGTCAGTTCTATCCAGTCTGTAAATACGGGAATCAAATACCTTCCTATCCGATGAGGTATGACCGGCACGGATAATGTGACCTTACCGAATGTCAGACTTTTTGCAATAAGTCCTTCGGGGGCATCGGTGCCGTTCAGGATAGGCAGCAGATATTTTGCATTGTACAGATCTTCCATCAGATTTTGTTCAGCGGTTTCTGCATTTTTGCCTGCGCTCAGTCCCTGAAAAAATCTGTTTGCGCTTTTCATCAGAGAAGTATTGAACAAAGGACGATCTTTCTCAGGAATGGATGAGAAATCAGGCTGATTGATAATATCAAGCAGCTTTAATGCAATGAAGGTCTGACCGTTGTCAACAATGATTTTTTCGATACCGCTTCTGTAGAAATCACTGAACATAGGCACTCTGTTTGATTTTTCGCTCAGCATACATTCTATTTTTATATTTTTGCCGGCAAGATATTTTTTAAAAGCAATACAATATTCTTTTTCAGAAAAAAGAAATGCCGTCGGAACACCGTGATTATAATCAAGATAGTGATTTTGCGTAATTGGTGAAAACGCTACCCAAAGTTTTTCGGCTTCCTGAAGCTCCTCAATTATCTTTGACATATCTGCAATACTTTTAGTTTGTGCATATTGTCTTATACTTTGTTGTATTCTATTCATAGCGACCTCCCGTAAAAGCTTTATCCTTTTATTCAATTATATATTCTATACAAATAATTGTCAATCATGAATTGAAATTTAGAAGTTACATTTAGAATTCATCTTCCGAAACTATAATTGCATAAAATTAATGAATATATCGAGTTTTTAAAATGATGTTTTGTTTTATTGTATAGCTTAGTTGGCAAAAGCTTGTTGTCCAAAGTTTTTGTTTTTTGAAAGCTGTGCGGTTGTTATCATAAATAGAAAAACTTTGCGGTTTTAGGAAAGGGGTATGGGGAATAACCCTTTTTCCACGTTCTGCGGCAAAAGCAGTAGATGTATACTGAAATAGCCAAAGTGCTCCCTGAGGAGCACGACGCGGGCGGTTCTGTTATAAGTTGATGTGTTCTAAATCGTCCTGTGGGGTCACCCGCTCCAGTGCGGTCACGCACCCGCCGGAAAAGGGTTTTCCCCATGTAACTGCCCCGAAAAAATGATTTCCGTGTATGGGGGTTGACTAATAATCAAAATGCAATTATAATTTATATTGGAAAAACAGCATATTGCTGTAAAATTAATAAGGGGATGGATAAATGAAAAACTATAACATCACACTTCTCAGGGGCGATGGTATCGGTCCGGAAATAGTGAACGAAGCAGTAAAGGTGCTTGATAAAACAGCGGATAAATTTGGCTTCAAAGTCACCTATACAGACGCTCTTCTCGGTGGCTGCGCAATAGACGCAACAGGCGTGCCGCTGCCGCAGGAAACTATTGATAAATGCCTTGCGTCTGATTCAGTACTTCTCGGTGCGGTAGGCGGTCCGAAATGGGACAGCCAGCCGGGCAGCAATCGTCCTGAGGCAGGTCTGCTTGGTATAAGAGGTGCGCTTGGTCTTTTTGCAAATCTGCGACCTGCTGTAATCTTTGAACCGCTGCGGGATGCTTCTCCGCTGAGAAAAGATATTATCGGCGACGCTATGGATATAATGATAGTAAGAGAGCTTACAGGCGGTATATACTTCGGTGAAAGAGGCAGAACAGATGATGATGGTGTACCTGCTGCCTATGACACGGAAAAATATAATGTAAATGAGATAGAACGTATCGGCCGTGTGGCATTCGATATGGCAATGAAGCGCAATAAAAAGCTTACCAGTGTGGATAAGGCAAATGTTCTTGAATCCTCAAGACTCTGGAGAGAAACTATGATACGTCTCTCGGCTGAATACCCTGAGGTAACTCTTGAACACCTGTATGTTGACAACTGTGCAATGCAGCTTGTAAGAAACCCGAAACAGTTTGACGTTATCGTTACATCAAATATCTTCGGCGATATACTCTCGGATGAGGCTTCAATGATAAGCGGCTCTATCGGTATGTTGGCTTCGGCAAGCCTGAACAGCACTAAGCTCGGTATGTATGAGCCTATTCATGGCTCCGCTCCCGATATCGCAGGTCAGGGTATTGCAAATCCTCTTGCAACAATACTTTCTGTAGCTATGATGCTCAGATATTCCCTTGATGAGCCTGAGGCAGCAGACGCTATTGAAGCAGCCGCAGCAGAAGTGCTTAAAACTACAAGAACTCCTGACATATACACTGAGGGCATGAAAAAGGTTTCTACTACAGAAATGGGAGATGCAGTCTGCGCTCTGATCTGATACACGAGGACACCTCTGAAGCCCCCGTAACAATTCAAATAATAACACAGGTGATATTATGGATAATTTAATGCTTGCACTTTCATTGCTGCTTGCAGGTTTTATAGTAGTGTTCGTAGTTCTGATATTGCTTATTGTAATTATCACTGTCTACGGAAAAATCATACAGGCAGGACAAAAGTCGGCAGAGAACCGCAGAGAAAAGAAAAAGATCAGAAGAGCTGAAGCCGAAGGAAAACCCACAGAGCCGTCTAAGGCATCAGCATATATCCCGCCAAATCAGCTGGATGATGATGAGATACCCGGAGAGATAATCGCAGTTATAGCCGCAGCAGTAGACGCTGTCTATGGCGACAAACCGCATAAAGTAAGGTCTGTAAAGCGTTCACGCAATGGACGCTCCGCATGGGGCAACGCAGGTATAATGCGCAGCACAAGACCCTTCTGATCTTATAAGCTTCATCAAAGCAATATCTGCGTACAGAATACTATGTACATACAGAATTTCAAAGCCACACAAAAGCAGCCTTATGCTGCCTTTGGAAAGGGAGAGATAAAATGGAAATTATAACTCGGCTCGGTGATGTTTTCATCGGACTGATACAGTCCTCAGGACTGATGACATTAAGCTGGGAAAACTACGTGATGATAGTTATTTCCTTCATGCTTATGTATCTTGCAATAAAGAAGCAGTATGAGCCGCTTCTCCTTCTGCCGATAGCCTTCGGTATGATGCTCGTAAATATCTTCCCGGGTATTATGGGCAATCCCGTAACTCAGCTTATGACATACGATCAGGTAGTTGCAAGCGGTCTGGATCCTGCTTCATACACCACTTCCGCACAGCTGCTTACATACGATCAGGCAGTAAGCGCAGGCTTCGACCCGGCAGCTCTTACTACTACCGTTCTGAAGGACGGTTCCAAATTCTACGAGATAGTTTATTACAATGTAACCGCAAACGGCGGCTTGTTCTATTACCTCTATCAGGGTGTACATCTTGGCATTTTTCCGCCGCTCATCTTCCTTGGTATCGGCGCTATGACAGACTTCGGTCCGCTTATCGCTAACCCGAAGAGCTTCATACTTGGTGCAGCAGCGCAGATAGGTATATTCATCACCTTTATAGGTGCTATACTTCTGGGCTTCCAGGCTAACGAAGCAGGTGCGATCTCCATTATAGGCGGCGCGGACGGTCCTACAGCTATATTCGTTACATCAAAGCTTGCGCCGGAGCTTTTAGGACCTATTGCTGTCGCAGCATATTCTTATATGGCTCTTGTACCGATAATACAGCCGCCTATCATGAAGCTGCTCACAACAAAGAAAGAGCGTTCCATAGTTATGGGACAGCTTCGTCCGGTATCGAAGTTGGAAAAGATAATCTTCCCGATAGTAGTCGTTGTTATCGTTGCTATACTTCTGCCTGATGCCGCACCTCTTGTTGGTATGCTTATGCTCGGAAACCTCTTCAAGGAAAGCGGAGTTGTTGACAGAATAGCAAAGACAGCACAGAACGAGCTTATGAATATCGTAACGATATTCCTTGGAGTAACAGTAGGTGCAACAGCAAGCGGTACACTCTTCCTGACTCCGAAAACTCTGGGCATAATTCTTCTCGGACTCATAGCATTCTGTCTTGGTACAGCCTGCGGTGTGCTTTTCGGCAAGATCATGTGCTGGGCAACAAAGGGCAAGATCAATCCTCTCATCGGTTCTGCCGGTGTATCAGCAGTTCCGATGGCTGCACGTATTTCTCAGAAGGTCGGACAAGAAGAAAATCCTGCAAACTTCCTTCTCATGCACGCTATGGGACCCAACGTAGCAGGTGTTATCGGTTCAGCAGTGGCTGCCGGTGTTCTTATAAGCGTATTGAAGTAACAGGATATTAAGCATCCATTACTCATATCACAAATTATTACAGGTGCATTATCACATCAAGGATAATGCACCTGTTTTTTAGTTCTTTTCAAAAATATACTTGTCGCTCATTATAGTTTGCAATTTTTATAGCATCAGCTTTTCACTTCGATATCCTCTTTCAGACGGGTTATTATCTTTTTTTCAAGACGTGAGATATATGACTGTGATATGCCAAGCTTATCGGCTACCTGCTTCTGGGTGTGTGCTTTTTTTCCGTTCAATCCGAAACGCAGTTCCATTATCATAAGCTCACGTTCATTCAGCTTCATGACGGCTCTCATCAGCTCAGCCTGTTCCGATTCCTGTTCCAGACGGCGGTTGACTATATCATCATCGCTGCCCAGAATATCGGATATCAGAAGCTCATTGCCGTCCCAGTCTACATTGAGAGGCTCGTCAATAGATATCTCGTTTTTCTGCTGTGCGCTTTTGCGAAGATACATAAGTATCTCGTTTTCGATACAGCGTGAGGCGTATGTCGCAAGCTTGATATTCCTGGATGGACAAAATGTATTTACCGCTTTGATAAGACCTATTGTGCCTATGGAAATAAGATCCTCTACATTAGCAGAGGGAGATTCGAATTTCTTTGCTATATATACCACAAGCCGCAGGTTGTGGGTTATAAGCGGCTCTCTTGCGTTTTCGTCTCCGTTTTCGATACGCTGCATTATTTCAGCTTCCTCTGCGCCTTTGAGGGGCGGCGGCAGAGTTTCCGGACCGTTTATGTAGTATACTCCGTCCGCCATGCCTATTTTCATTTTTATCGCCGTAAGTCCTGACATCAGCCTTTTTGAAAGCTCTGAAAAGTTTCTCACAAGGTCAACTCCCTTTCATTATCAGTTCGTGGGGTATAAGAATATCGCACCCCTCCACTAAATTTCTTTCACTGCATAAGGCAAGATATGCGCTGACTTTTATTTCCTTGTTTTCAATTTTCAGGGTGATCTCAGACGGTCTGAATGCCGGCATAAGTCCGTTTCCTCCTACTGAAGAAAACGGCACCAGCCTTATTCCTTTTATGTATTCCTTTTCATCCCTACACTTCATCAGCTTCTCAATATTGACCATGTTTTCAAAAGACTTGTCTCTTCCAACGATAACACATTCACCGGAAAACGGTTCGTGTAATGTGTTTCCGGTGTCGATAATTCCAATCACCTCATTTTTCTTTCCTCCATAAGATATCACAGCTCTGCATTGCTTGCTGCGGTATGAAGCACGCCCGGTCAGAAAAGCAAACAGCCGCATTATCACATAGCACACAAGGGTTGTCGCAACAAGGACTAACGGCGATATCCCGATATACACGGAATTATTTCTTATTGTCACAGCATCCGGAGAGAAAAGCATAAGCACTGCTGTCATAAATCCGCTGTAAACAAAGCTTACTGCAAAAAGTACGGATGATGCCCTTATATATGCCCTTAAACTCATAGGTGCAAATGCTGCGGCTGTCATAAGCAAAGCTTCTGATATACTGAGCAGTCCGGACAGCCAGAAGGGAAGCGGCGGCAGAAGTATCACAAATGATGACACTCCTCCTATAAAAGCCCCTGTCAGCAATCTCCTTATCCGTGACGGCAAGGATAAGAATTTCTGCACCGACAAGAGCAGGATATAGTCAACAATAAAATTAACACAAAAAAGCACATCGATATATATTGTTGTATTCAACGCTATCCTCCTTTTATCCCTTCATCCATCTTGCCGGCGCAAAAACATTATTACACACCCTCATTCAAAAAATTGCCGAACTCAGGCACAGAACCTGCGAAAAAAATCCGATGAAAACAGATGCGGCAATAATTTACAAAGTAAATTATTGCCGATAAATACTCACACAAAACCTGCATTTAAAACAAACATAAATTTATAAATCTTCTTCTGTAAAATGCTTTCGCTTCATCGAAAACATTCTGTCATTCCACTTTCCACATTCCACTTTCTACATTCAGAATAGTACTGCATAACAAAATGTATTATTCTATCTTGTTATGTAGCCTGTCTTTTCATTTCTTCTGTTCCCAGACCAAAGCTGATGGACAACGCCTCATCTACCTTGTACATATCATAGCTGTTAAGGGTCCCCATTTTTTCTTTGAGACGTCTTTTGTCAATGGTCCTTATCTGTTCAAGAAGAACCACGGAATCCTTGGATAGTCCGCTGTTGTCAGCATACAAGCGTATGTGTGTAGGCAGCTTCGCCTTTGAATCACGGCTTGTGATGGCTGCTGCTATCACAGTGGGGCTGAACCTGTTGCCTACATCATTCTGTATTATCAGAACAGGTCTTATGCCCCCCTGTTCTGAACCTACTACAGGACTCAGGTCAGCATAATATATATCTCCTCGCCTGATATTCATATTTTTTCACGCTCCGAATTTTTATTTGCGGAAATACCGCTCAGCGATGTGCCGATATTTATATTTTCCCCACTTAAAGGAAAATTAATCATTGTCTGTTATCAACACACTATATTTTATTCCTGCAAATTATTTTGGTGAGCGCAGTCTGTAGTGTTTTCTGTATAACTTCTCCCTTTTTCTGTAATAGCTTTAACTCAGCCTATGTTATGTATATTCCCTTTGCTTGTACTGCTGTTATGTTATATGGTATGTATCCTACAGACAATGATATAATTAAATATATGATGTCCATAACGCTTTGATGACAAACAGAGCTGTGATTTTTTATCAAGGCTTGATACCTTCCGTGTTCAGACCGAAAAATTCTTCAGGATATCTCTCTGCAACTATTTTTTCGTGAGATATCGGGTGAATAAAGGTCAGTCTTGCGCAATGCAGACACTGACGTGAAAAATACTTCCTGCTGCCGCCGTACATATCATCACCTGCCAGAGGATGTCCTATACTTGCAAAATGCGTCCTTATCTGATGTGTTCTGCCTGTTTCAAGCTCTATCTCCAGATATGTGTGTCCGTAAGCCTGTTTTATCGCTTTGTAATGTGTAACTGCTCTTACTCCGCCCTCACCCGTTTCACGCTGTATGGTATGACCCTCTTTTATTCTTATGGGAGCGTCTATTGTTCCGCTGCCGTATATCTCCCCTTCACAAAGCGCAGCATACAGCTTTTCGGTATGTCCTGACAGAAAGGTGTGGGCATATCCGCTTTTTGCAATAAGGACAAGACCGGAAGTATCCCTGTCCAGACGGTTCACCGCACGGAAGGTATAATTCTCGTTTTTGCTTCTGCTATAGAATGTTACTGCATTGGCAAGGGTATCCAGCTGATGGTCGCGTACCGGATGAACAGGCATAAAAGGCGGCTTGTTTATCACAAGTAGAGCGTCGTCCTCATATACGATATCAAGGGGCATTTCTATCGGTACGATATCACATTGGTCATCGGGAAACACAAGCTCTACAATATCTCCTTTGCTGAGTATGTCTATACTTCTGATATGTCTGCCGTTTGCTGTAATTCCATTCGTGGTACGTTTCAGACGCGCAAGCAGACGGGCTGACACATTACAGTGTCTGCGAAGAAAATTCTGTACCGTTATCCCGTCCAGTTCCTGCGGCACGGTAAAAACAGGCATTGCTTTCTTGCGTTCATCCGAAATATCACTCACAGAATATCCCTCCCGCCAGTTCATCAAGAGAATGTATCTTGTAGTCGCAAAGAGGATGGGGGATTACTATCTTATCCTTCGGGTCGTATATACAGGTGTCAAGACCTGAATTTCTGCCGCCCTGCATATCCGATGTAAGAGAGTCACCTACAACAAGTATCTTCTTTTTATCCTTTTCGGTGATATCCGCAAGCACCATATCAAAAAATTCTTTTGAAGGTTTCTGTGTACCCATTTCGTCAGAAATATAAAGTCCGCTGATATATTTTTCTATACCGGAAACACTGAAGCGTCTGCGCTGCACGGGCTTCAAGCCATTTGTAATTATGTGTATGCTGTACATTTCCGAAAGCTTTTCAAGAGACTCAGCCGCACCGTCAATAAGTATCGCCTGTTCTGCAAGCATCTCAATATATTTATCAGCAAGCTTTTCTGTATTTTCTTCCGCATAAATATCGACAAAGCAAAGCTTTATAAGCTCTCTGAATCTTTCAACACGAAGCTGAGCGCGTGTTATCTTTTTTATCTCAAACTTTTTCCACAGGGCATTGTTTATGCTGCTGAAGGCTCTGTATATCCTGTCATCAAAATCAAGACCGTATGCTTCAAGAGTGTGCTTCAGCGCATTGTATTCGCACTTGGGAAAATCAAATATTGTATCGTCCGCATCCATTAGCAATGTTGTGTATTTCATATTTCTGTCTCCTTTATGTGGTATCTGATCTGATTATAGCACAGAAAAACAGAAAAACCTACATCTTTTCAGTGCGTGACCGCACTGGACTATTTAACAACGCAAAAACTATAGACGTAAACCGCCCGGTGCGTGACCGCACTGGACTATTTAACAACGCAAAAACTATAGACGTAAACCGCC
>CAMHOE010000070.1 GCA_946186665.1 uncultured Clostridia bacterium
ACGGAAAAAGACATAGCAAAATCGCCGTGAGGGAGGTTTTTAGAGGTTCCCTTATTATAGAAAAATACGGAAAGTGTAATAAGCGTGTAAACAGGACAAAAAGTCTGTTTACACGCTTTTGGCTTTTAGCGTCGGAGTGTCTTTTCAGATATCATGATTAATAAAGAATTATAAGTTTATTAAAGAATTGTTTAAACATTTACGGGTAAATAATAATATACTTAGTATTATAAAATTTACAGGCAAATATTGGTAGTGTCAGCAATACAGACATCAGGGAAAGAGAAAACGGAGCTGAAAAATATGTCCATCGGATTGATACTTGAGGGCGGCGGCAACAGGGGAGCATATACAGCCGGTGTGCTTGATGTTCTCTCTGAAAACAATATCTTTGTACCGGTAACATATGCTGTGTCGGCAGGAGCTTGTAATGCCATGTCGTACCTGTCAAAACAAACAAAAAGAAACTACAGGATATTTACTGAATATGCTGCGGATAAACGCTACAGCAGCTTTCGGAATTTAAGAAAGACCGGAAGCTTGTTCGGCTTTGACTTTATTTTCGGAGAGCTTGCAAATGAGCTTCTGCCGTATGATTATAAAGAGTTCAACAGGACTTCGATGAAGCTGATAGCTGTTGCAACGGACTGTCAGACAGGCAAGCCTGTTTTTTTTGACAACGAGGATATAAAAGAAAGCCTTAAGCCGCTGATAGCGTCGGCGTCCCTGCCGATGATCGCAAATATTGTGGAGTATAAGGGATATAAGCTTCTTGACGGCGGAGTAAGCGCATCTATACCGATAGAATACGCTATAAAACAGGGCGTGACAAAAAACATTGTTGTGCTGACAAGAGACAAAAGCTACATAAAAGAGGATAAGCCGGATTTTCCGGAATTTATCCTGAAAAAGAAATATAAGGATTATCCGGCGCTTGTAGATGCGATACTCAACAGGGCAAAGATCTATAATGCCGAACGGGAGCTTTGCTACCGTGAACAGGAGAAAGGCAGCGCAATTGTAATAGAACCGTCACAGCCCATAAACATAAAACGTCAATGCAAGGACAGCAGTGAAATGGAAAGGCTTTACAAGCTTGGATATGATGACGCCCACAAAAAGCTTGTAGACATCAACCGCTTCATCGCACTGAACAGCGGGTGACCCCGCAGGACAACTTAGAACGCATCAACTTTAATAAAGTGCGTCCGCGTCGTGCTCCTCAGGGAGCACTTTGGCTATTCTTGTACACGTCTATTGTTTTGTCGCAGAGTATTGAACATTGTACATTGCACACTGGAATATGCAGGCGCATTAAGTTGAATAGGTGAAAAAACTTTATGTCCATAAGAAACAGCCGGTGCGTGACCGCACTGGACGACTTAGAACGCATCAACTTCTGATAGTACCGTCCGCGTCACGCACCTAAAGGTGCGCTTTGGCTATTCTTGTACACGTCTATAGTTTTGTCGCAGAGTATTGAACATTGTACATTGAAATATACAGGTGCTTTATTCAGCGGTTTTAGGAAAGGGGTATGGGGAATAACCCTTTTTCCGCTGGAAAAGGGTTTTCCCCATGTATCTGCCCCTGCAAAATTGATTTCCGTGACCGGCAGCTTGCTGGTTTTGACAAGATGGAGGTTGTGGTGTATAATGTGGGTATGATCGTGCAAAGGTGCGGTCGGAAAATGTAAAGGAGAGATGGATCATGAATAAGCTTTTGGAAATACTTAATAAAAGTGCGGACTTTACCACCGCTCAGCTCGCCGCTATGCTCGGCGAAAGTGAAGCGGATGTGAAGAAACAGATAGAAGAATATAAAGAACAGGGTATAATACTTGGAAGTAATACCTTGATAAACTGGGATAAGGTGCCGGATTCGGGCGTTACCGCTATTATCGAACTTAAAGTAACTCCTAAACCGGAAACAGGCTTCGATGATATCGCTAAAATCGTTATGTCATATGATAACGTGGAGAGCGTTTACCTTGTGGCGTCATCACGCTATGACCTGATAGCTACCGTTAAGGGTGAGACTATTCAGGAAATTGCAGAGTTCGTTTCTAAAAGATTGTCCACAATTGATAATGTCATCGGTACGGCTACTAACTTCGTGCTTACTCAGTATAAGAGCGGCGGTGCTGTTTTCTATGATGACAGTGATGATGAAGAACAAAGGAGTCTTATACTGTGATAGATTATTCAAGCCTGTTAAACGATAAAATACAGAGCATTCAGCCCTCCGGTATCAGAAAGTTCTTCGATATCGCTAACGAGATGGATCATGTTATCTCCCTCAGCATCGGAGAGCCGGACTTTACTACTCCATGGCACGTTCGTCAGGAGGGTATTGAATCCCTGAGAAGAGGTCATACCTGGTATACACCGAACAGGGGCTTCGCTGAACTGAGAGCTCAGATCTCAAAATATTATGCAAGACGATTTAATGTGGAGTACAACCCTGATGATGAAATACTGGTCTCCGTAGGCGGTTCGGAGGCTATCGACCTTTGTATACGCACTGTTATACAAGACGGAGATGAGGTGCTTATACCTCAGCCGGCTTTCGTGTGTTATGAGCCTATGACTGTTATGGCAGGCGGTAAACCTGTTATAATACGTACAAAATCGGAAAATGAGTTCCGTCTTACGGCTGAGGAACTGGAACAGAGTATCACTCCGAAAACAAAGCTTCTTATTCTGCCCTTCCCTAACAATCCTACCGGCGCCGTTATGAGACGTGAACATCTTGAAGCTATTGCTAAGGTAATAGAAAAACATAATATCCTTGTGCTGTCCGACGAAATATACGGCGAGCTTACATACGGCAAGGAACGCCATGTTTCTTTTGCGGATATAAAAGGCATGAAGGAGCGTACTATAGTTGTAAGCGGATTTTCAAAGGCTTACGCTATGACGGGCTGGAGACTCGGATATGCTCTCGGACCGGAGCCTGTTATCTCTCAGATGCTGAAGCTCCACCAGTATGCAATAATGAGTGCGCCTACAACTGCCCAGTATGCGGCAATCGAAGCTCTTAAACACGGTGACAGCGACATTGAACATATGCGCGAGGAATACGATATGAGACGCCGTCTGATAGTTGACGAGCTTTGCCGGATGGGTCTGACCTGCTTTGAGCCGGAGGGCGCATTCTATGTGTTCCCCAGTATACAGATATCCGGAATGACATCGGAGGAATTCTGTGAAAAGCTCATATTCTCACAGAAGGTAGCGATAGTTCCCGGTACGGCGTTCGGCGAGTGCGGCGAGGGCTTTGCAAGAGTATCGTATTCCTATTCCCTGAAGCATATTCAGGAAGCTCTTGTAAGAATAGAAAGATTTTTGTCTGAAAACCCCGTCTGATCATCATTCTGGTATTGCGAGGTGCATTACATGAAAGTTACCGTACTTGCTCCTGCAAAGCTGAATTTGTTTCTTGATATCACGGGCAGGAGAAATGACGGATATCATATAGTGAATATGGTCATGCAGTCGGTTTCGCTGTATGATGAAGTGACGGTCACTGTTAACAGCGGTTCTGAACGGATCATAATAGAGTGCAGTGATGAGTCCGTTCCATGTGACGAGACTAATACCGCATACAAGGCGGCTGTAAAATTCTTTGAGCATACAAATATAGCGCCTGTCGGTGTTTCCATAAAAATAAAAAAGAGGATACCGTCACAAGCCGGTATGGCTGGCGGCAGTACGGACGCTGCGGCTGTACTTGCGGCTCTTAACGAAATGCTGGAAGCCGGTCTTGATGATAATGAGCTTGCAGATATCGCAGAAGAAGTGGGGGCGGATGTACCGTTCTGTATTTACGGCGGAACTATGACCGCAGACGGGATAGGAACTATATTAAGCCCTCTGCCTGATATGCCGGACTGCACTATTGTGGCTGTAAAGCCCGATACAGGTATTTCCACAAAGGCAGCTTACGAAGCCTGTGACAAAGCAGGCTACGATAATGTGAAAAGTCCGGATAAGGTCATTCAGGGAATTTGCAGCGGAGATGTTTCTGAGATAGGTGCAGGTATGTACAATAAATTCGAGGAGGTATCTGCAATTCCGGAAACGGAGGATATCAAATCCTGTATGCTTCGTTTTGATGCGGAAGGCGCCTGTATGACAGGAAGCGGTTCTGTGGTTTTCGGGATATTTTCAGACAGTGAAAAAGCTGAGGACTGCATTGATGAACTTTCAGAAAAATATGAGCGTATCTATAAGCTTGCGCCTGTTGCGCATGGAGTTAAGATAATTTGATGAGAGCTATAATTCGATAGGAAAGCTTGCTTTAACACCAAAGATAAAACCGATAGCATTGAGATAAATCTCTTTGCTATCGGTTTTGTTGTTATATATTTTTTGGGAGACAATGAACAATGTATATTATGTTATTCAACGACTGTGCCGAGAACCTGACCTATGGGGTCACGTATGACTATGTCGGCTTTGCTGTCAAACTGTGTTTCGGACTTGTTGAGCAGCACTATTTTACTGCCATTGAAATAATTCAGAAAGCCTGCTGCCGGATATACATTGAGTGATGTGCCGCCTATGATAAGTACATCGGCTTTTGAGATGGCTTTTACTGCGCCCTGAACAGTCTTATCGTCAAGTCCTTCCTCATAGAGCACTACATCCGGTTTTATAATTCCTCCGCAGCTGCACTTAGGTATTCCTGTACTTTCGGTGACAGCGGAAATGTCATAGAATTTTTTGCACTTCATACAGTAGTTGCGCATAACAGAACCGTGAAGTTCGTAAACCTTTTTGCTTCCTGCTGCCTGATGCAGACCGTCAATATTCTGTGTTACAACTGCTTTCAGCTTGCCCTGAGCTTCAAGCTTTGCAAGGGCAATATGTGCTTTGTTTGGCTTTGCTGTGGTGCATATCATTTTGTCACGGTAGAAGTCGTAGAAATCCTTTGTGCTTGTCATAAAGAAGCTGTGGCTCAGTATCATCTCCGGAGGATATTTATACTTCTGATTATACAGACCGTCAACACTCCTGAAATCCGGTATGCCGCTTTCCGTAGAGACTCCTGCTCCTCCGAAAAATACGATGTTGTTGCTTTCGTCGATAACCTTTTTCAGTTCATCATACATTTTAATGCACCTCATTTCAGAATTTCAAATCACTGTGAGTTCCTGTACGTACAAGGGATAGTATAAGTGTATCGTCGATAATTCGATAAACAAGCAGCCAATCAGATTGTATATGACATTCTCTGTGTCCCTGTCCGGTTTCCTGTTAAAGCGTGATCTTTATTATTTTCGGGAAGCTCTTCACCGTACTGAAGAGAGGTTACAACTGCGTCTAATAAAGAAAGGTCTAAACCACGTTTTTTTGCTTTTTTTAAATCTTTGCGGAACACGGCAGTTCGTTCAATCTGATATTTTGGTTCGTTTTCACTCATCGTCATCGTCCTCGTTTTCAATTTCCTGCAAAAGCTCTTTGAAACTATTATAACGCTTTCTTTCTACTCCTTCGGCGATCATATCACTTTCGATTCGTGCTAAAGTATTGTCATCCGCAAAGAGCCGTAAAAAATCCATCAGCTGACTTTCATTAAGTGAATTAAACACAGGTGTTGCATAATCTCTTGTATCTAACATTTCTATCGCCTCCATATTCTGAAAGTGTTGTTTAGATTTGCCGGTTTTCAGTTCCCGGACTCTGCTTTGCTTTCTTCTGAAGAAGCTGACTCATCGGCAGCGCTTACTTCATCAGGTACGGAATAATCATAGTATTCCTCAGACTCTTCCTGACTTGTTTCCTTCTCAGTTATGGAATTGAGTACGTCCTGATCATACTCTACTTTGTATTTTTGTCCAAGCTCTGCATATTCTTCGTTGAAGTCCTCTTTGCGCAGTACGGTGTCCACAGATGTTTTCCATGCAGGTTCGCCGTCACTTACGAAGTACATTATGTGGTAGCCGTATGATGTTTTTACAACGCCGGTATCGCCGGGCTTCCTTTTTGAGTCAAACAGCCAGTCATTGAACTCAGTTACCATCGTACCCTCTGCAACGTCCTCATAGAGACCGCCTGTAGTTTTTGAACCGGGGTCATCCGTATATTCCTCTGCAAGCTTTGCAAAGGAGTCCTCTGTTGCGTCGCCGCTTTTCCACAGCTCATATACTTCCTGAGCTTTTTTGTTTGCTTCTTCTTCGCTTCCATAGTTGTCAGGGCTGAAGAGGATATGGCGGACATTCTTTGAGGTCGATTCATCACGATATGCTGTCTTTGTCACCATAAGCACCGTGTATGAATCTGTATTCTCGAATATTTTTGTTTCGTTGTCTTCTCTTGAAACGTCAAACAGCCACTTGCCTGCCTCAGAAGTTACTTCATATGCGTACTTGGGGTACAGTGTTTTTTCTACAGCACTGTCGATAGCAGCAGCTATATCACCTTCGGTCATCTCTTCCTGAGACTGGGAAGTTACCAGCTGAGGATTTTCTTCAAGGTAGCTTTTGACATATTTCTTGAATTCTTCAGGTGTTTTACATTTTGAAAGATCCTCTGCATATGCCTTTGCCTTGTCCTTCAGATCCTGATCCACGGATTCTTCTGAGTTTTCAGAGCTGTTTGCAAAGCTGAAATTGTATGTGAGGAAGTCTGCGTACTGATAGTCTGTTTTATTATCCTTGTAATAATTCTCGTAGTCCTCATCGGTATACTTGAAAGCATCGTAATGCTTTGTATAGAACTTATTGGAAAGAGCCGTCATTTTCAGGTAATCCATCATCTGTTCCTCTGTAACACCCTCACCAAAGAAGCTTGTGATGTATTCATCCAGTTCCATATCCGCATCCTTAGCTGCTGTTTTAATGGAGTCCATAGATGTATTTACTGTTTCCATATCGGCATCGTCAAGCTTAAGACCCTCAGCGTCGGCAGCCTCACACATAATGAACATCTGGTCTATGAAGGATGTAGTCATCTGCATGAAGTACTCATACCAGGTCATACTTTCGTCCTGATTATAGTACTGGTCTTTAAGAGATTTTGTAACATCAAGTCCGTAGTAGGTAGCGGCGTATTCCCTGTATGTCGCGTAGTAGTTATTGAAGATATATGCCGTCATAGCCTTTGACAGCTTATAATTTTCCGAGTGAGCAGCCACCTCATCAGGTGAGATATCTTTATTGCCCTCAGAGGATGAGTTATCCGAGGAGCTTGCAGAGTTATCCGTGCTTGATGCTGATGTCTCTGACTTGTTTCCTTCTTCCGAGCCAAACAGAGAGCAGCCCGACAGCATAGTTGTTCCTATTATAGTTCCCGCCAGCAAGCAGGCGAGTATTCTCTTTTTTGTATTGTTATTTTTTACCATTGTTTTCTCCTTACTGGCCGTATCGTCCGGCCGTGAATATATTTAAACAACTCCACTATACATAATAGCACAAGTTTAAAATAAATTCAACAGTAATGCCTAAAATCAGAAATCAATTTTGCAATTTTGCATGGCAGCCGCATGGGTAATGACCCTTTCCTGAAACCGCTGAATTTTATTGTGATAACAAAGCTACGTCAAAGCTTATAACAGCTATGACTTAAAAATTATTTTGTGAATACTTAAAGCAAAAGGACTGCCGGATATCGGCAGTCCCGTAAATGTTTGGTTTTATGCAGCTCTCACTACACCGGAGTCCTTCGTATCAATATGAATAGAGGGTGTCATCATCGTCATAGTAGTAGCTGTAGTCATCATAGATATCGTCATAATCATAGCCGCTGTATCCGCCGCTTGGTTGGGTGAGGAAACTGAAGCTCTTCTGGATATCATCTTTTGAAGCCTTGAGGATATCGTTGCTTGAAGAAAGCTCGGTGATCTCTGCGGTGTTGGATATTTCAACTTCCATGTTTATTGTGCCTGAATATTCGCTGTCCTGAGATATTGTTATGATAACTGAATTATCAGTTGTCTTTATGTTGCCCTTTATAGTCTGGTCTGTTAAAGAGCCGGAGTAGTCATAAAGGCTTGCCATGGGGCTTGTTTCGAGAGTCTGGTCTGACGGATAGCTTGTGTAGTTTGAATAGGTTGACCTGACATCATTTGTTATGGTGAACTCGCCTGAGGACTTATCACGTGTATATGTCATTGAACCTGTTGCAGCTGCGCCGCTGAATGCGACAACATATTTATCCTGCTTGTCATCGCCTTCGTTTGTTACTGTCATGGTCTGTGAAATACCCGAAGCACTTACCTCCATTGAGATCTTCTTTGATGTAGAAGCGTCAACGCCGAAGATCATTGTAAGGTCAGCTGTCTGATCGTTGTATTTAACGGATATAACAGCCTTCATGATAGTTCCCTTGCTCTTGTTGACATAGTGTGTAATTACTATTTCATAATTTTCGCTGTCAATGTAAGAGGTGTAGTTTACAGGGTCGATCTGCTCGATTGCATCCATGATCTGCTGATTTATCTCGCTGTTGATATTAAGGTTTGTTGATGCCCAGTCCTTGATGTCAACATAAAGCTTGTTGACGATGCTTGAATCGTTGAAGGTATGCTTGATAACATAAGCGTCTGTATTTGTGCCGTCGATGTCGGTGCTTTCCTCTGTTACTTCGACCTTGCCGCATTCGTCAAGATCCTTGCAAACGTTGTCCGCAAGATCTTTAAGTCCGAACTGGTTCTCATCAAGAGTTATGTTGTTATACACAAACTCGTAGAAATCCATAAAGGTGTTGTAATCGGTTTCGGATATACCAAGCTCACCGCCGGGGCCGAATATGGAACCTTTTGCGTTATCTCTGAGGTTTTCCAGTCCGATGTAATAATCAACAGAGTCTGTACCGTTGGAAGCGTTGAAAACAAACTGCTTCATATCTGTATAGCCCTGAATGTTCATCTTTGTGCCGTAACCATCAACGTCGTAAACAAAGCTTGCTTTCTTTGCGTCTCCGTCAAAAGCTGACGTTGACGTCATAGTAAAGGAGTCATAGGTCACTTTTGCTTTGGAGGTTCTTTTCTTGCTTGTAGAGCAAATTATCTTTGAAACGTCGTTCTGTGAAGCGAGTGCTTCGGAAGTCTTTGTGTAGGAGTCTGCGATATATGCTGTGGGCTGTTCCTTGATGGAATTCAGTGTCATAGCACCTATTATCATTCTTACGATAAAGAATGAAGCTACACCAAGTACAAGAATTATACCTGTAATGATAAGCGCCAATTTAAGCTTTTTATGACTCTTTGCTGCTGCCACATCAGACATATTGTACTCAGCGTATCTTGAAGGGTCGTTTGCAACGGCATTTCCGATAGCTTCAGGGTTGAATGACATTGGCTGAGCCGGAGCCTGCGGCTGAGGGTTGAATGACATTGGCTGAGCCGGAGCCTGCGGCTGAGGGTTGAATGACATCGGCTGAGCCGGAGCCTGCGGCTGAGGGTTGAATGACATCGGCTGAGCCGGAGCCT
>CAMHOE010000071.1 GCA_946186665.1 uncultured Clostridia bacterium
AAATTAGCATTATAGTAATTTGAATTAGGATTACATTGATTTATTCAGTGTTTCCCTAAAAAAAAGGCTAAGGAAAAGTATTCCTGTTACCGATGCGGATGAGCTTGCAAGGTTCAAAGCGGAGCTATCCTATAATGATATACTTAATGCCTTTCGCAGAGAATTATCATTTACCGGATTCTGCACAGGTATTGTTGTAAGATTATCGGGTAAAAAAAGAAAATTCAGCATCACAGAAATTGATGTTGATTTCTGTAATGCCGAAATTCTGCATCGGATGTATGATGATATGATGTTAAACAATACTCAGGAAAACCGATTGTGCTGTCTGAGGGCAAACCCCGATCACTATCTTTTGCGTGGAATCGGAAACAATGTACAGGAGGTTTTAGAAATAACCGGAGGTCTACCTGTGGTTTCACTGTTCGATATCTGCTACGGCGATTTTGCCGAACTCCGTTCACCGCAGGAAACAGAATATTCCATTCAGGCTGCCGGTATATCTTATCTGAAAAACGGTCTTGCAATAGGTGCAGTGCGGCATCAGATGAAAGATACCGAAAACGGCTGCCATATCAGACTTACTGTAGAATTTCCTGCGCTTATGCCAAATCGGAATATAAAGGCACATCAACATCACCTTGCATGCGAGTTTTTTAACTGGTTTTTGGAATTTGAAAAACGGATAAAGGAAGGGCGATATGAATAATACAGTTATTATCACAGGTGCTTCGGCAGGAATAGGGAAAACCCTTGCATACGAATTTGCCAGACACAATTACGATCTTCTCCTGGTAGCAAGGAGCGAAGATAAGCTAAAAAAGCTTTGTACAGAACTAAACAAGTCCTACGGGATAACAGCAAAGTTTCTTCCGCTTGATCTGCTTGCAGACAATGCTGCAGAAAAGGTACTGGGCTTTGTCAAAGGCAGCGGCATAGATGTTTCATACCTTATAAACAATGCCCGGAATGGGTGATGCCGGTCTGTTTGAAAAATCGGATATTCAAAAAGACGAAAATATAATACGGCTGAATGTGCTGACACTGATGAAAATGAACCGTCTTTTTATCCCGTATCTCAGGGAAAACGGAGGAGGAACGATTGTCAATATAGCCTCAACGCTTGCATTTGCACCAACAGCAGGCGAAGCAGTATATGCAGCGTCAAAGGCTTTTGTCCTCTCTTTCAGTCAGGCATTGTATGAAGAAACCAAAAAATCAAATGTATCCGTTTTAACCATCTGTCCGGGTGTTACGGATACCGACTTTTTCAAAAGTGCAGGCTTTGAGCTTGGACAGTTCAAAGCGGCAACTCCTGAAAGCTTCGCAGCGTTTGCCTACCGATCTGTCGTAAAGAAAAGAGCTCTTTCAATTCACCGCATATCTAACAAACTGACCGCACTGTACTGCCGTCTTGCACCGAGAAAAATTGTGCGTAAAGTCTTTGCAGCGGTCTGTAAAACAGAATAAGACAAGGTATAGTCGTGCAGATCATTTTGTTGATGTACACGGCTGCCATTTTTACAAAACAAAATGCCCCGCACGAAGCGAGGCTGGGATATCAAAATATTAAACTGAGCTGCTCCGGCGGGGTGTCCGGCTTTTTCTCTATTTCTTTTCTTGCAAGCATATGACTCTTATACGCTTTGTTTCATTTGCTGATCGTATAAGCATTTTCGCCAACAGTGAGGTGCAGCTTTGTACATTGCAGCATTCCGTCTATTACGCTATTTCTGAGTATGTAGTAAGGTGCTGCATCCTTCCAGTACTGTGCATGAATGTCCCTTGTCTGCTGCCAGCTTACGCTGTTTTCATCATTGGAAATCAGTGTGTTTATTCTGTCACAAGGCATACCGTTGACAAAGAAATCCTCAAAACTTTTATATGCTTCTTCGGATGTTGTTTCAGCCGGAAGGGCATTATCCACACCAAAGTCATGGGCAAGCTTTATCAGCACTTTTATTCTGCTATTGTCCTGCTCCAGTATTGCCGTTATCAGATCAGCATAACGGGTTTCTGCGTCGCTGATACATTCCTGCAGCCAACCGTGAATGTTGCCTTCGTCGATAACTTCTTCAAGCGGCTGCAGCTTCTTTACATACGCTTTGCTGTCAGATATCCATCCACTGTTTTCAGCAAATACGGCAATTCTGTCTGTCAGTTCCTCTTGCTTTCCTATCTTACCATACAGCCAATGGTGTATCGGTCCTAAAACATGGCTCATGCTTCTGCCCTCTCTTCGTTGATTCTTGCATTGACAGCGCCGATAACCTCATCAGGATCAAGTCCGTGTACCATGCAGGCATCTTCAATGCTCTCTGCCTGTGAAGCAGGACAGCCAAGACAGTGCATTCCCTTTGCCATTAACACCTCAACGCTTTCGGGATAGGTATTGACGATCTCTCCGATCAATGTATTATTGCTGATATATTCTTTCATATTGATTATCCTTTCTTTGTAAAATATTCCTTTGCAAATTCCATATCTTGCACCAGTTCCACCGTACCGAGATAGTTTTTATCTGCGTCACGGACAGCTATATAGGTCACAAGAATGGTTCTGCCGTTTTTCTCCTGCCATATCGGAATACGGTCACGCTTGCCGCTGCGAAAATCATTGATAATGGAACGCACCATTGGCTCGATCTTCGGAGGATGACAGTAAAAGACCTCTCTGTCAAGTGCCATCTTCGGCCGCTTGAATACCTTTTCGCCTTCATTGAAAAACCTGCTGATATTGTCTGCATCAATAAAGGTAATTTCCATCGGAATGGTATTGAACAGTGCCGCAGCCTGTTCTACGGTCAGATGACCGCCGGGCATATTTATTTCACCGCTGTAAGTTTCTGGCTCATCAGCATTTTCCGCTTCTGTCCAGATTTCAGCTTTCACGCCGAAACAACTTCCGTATGCCTTCGAGTCACGATAGATACCTTTCCACTCGTCCTCTGTAAAGTTTACAGCACAAATCGGGAACAGCACCTTCTGATCTTTGAATGTCATTTGCTCTGCCTTTGTCAGAACAGTCAGTAAATGCTCTTTCCAAAGATCATCACGGACGGTTTCCTTTGTCAGGGCAGACAGTCCTGCTCTGATCTCATCATCATCTGTCCACATCAGATCGCTTGGACCCGCTATTTCGTATTTTGCTTTCAGATGCGGATACAGCAAGTCACCCTTTTTGCCGTAATACACAGAAATATCACGGAGCTGTAAGAGTATGTCTTCGGTAATTTCAGATTCTGTTAATTCTTTCTTAGCCGCTTTGATCAGGTTTGACAAGGCTTCATTTTCCTTTGTCATTGTCTGAAGCGGATGTCCACTGATTGCCGCCAACGCTGCGGCTTTTTCAAGCTTGTTACTGTAATCAGGCTGCATAGTTACCCCTCCAATACATCATTCAGTACCGCCTTCAGGGTATCGGCAGATTGTTTCAGTGCTGCTTTTTCATCAGCGTCAAGCTCTATCGGAACCAGATCCTCAACACCGTTTTTGCCGACAATAGCAGGCATACTCAGTGCCACGCCGCTGATCTCATCCGTATCCTGAATACTGGAAACAGACAGGATAGATTTTTCATCCCTGACGATTGCCTCACAGATACGCTTGACCGACATTGCGATACCATAATATGTCGCTCTCTTTTTCTCTATGATTTCATAGGCGCTGTTCTTGACACCCTCGGCAATTTCCTTTGTTGCATTTTCATGATCAAAGTGTCCTCTCATCTCGCAGAATTTATGAAGCGGAACACCGGAAACATTTGCACTGCTCCATGCGGCGATCTCACTGTCACCATGCTCGCCGATAATGAAAGCGTGAATACTTCTGCTGTCTACACCGAGATGTTCTCCAAGGAGATATTTGAGCCTTGCCGTATCAAGCACCGTTCCTGAGCCGAATACTCTGTTGGCAGGAAAACCGCTGAGTTGTTTTGCTACATAAGTCAGGATATCCACAGGATTTGCAACTACCAGAAGAATACCGCTCTGATTAACCTTTGCTATCTGCGGGATAATGAACTTGAAAATTGCTACATTCTTTTTCACCAGATCAAGCCTTGTTTCACCGGGCTTTTGTCCTGCACCTGCGGTTACAATGACAACGGCTGCATCGCTGATATCCTCATAACCGCCTGCATAGATCTGCATAGGCTTTGAGAAAGGAAGTCCGTGACTGATATCAAGTGCTTCACCCTCTGCTCTGTTTCTGTCGGCATCTATCAGCACAAGCTCCGAAAACAGTCCGCTTTCCATCAAGGCAAATGCCGAAGCAGAACCTACAAATCCACACCCTACGATTGCTGCCTTTCTGCTGTTCATTTCTACCATTTTGCTCACTCCTTTTTGTTTTCTGACTATATTATATAAAGATCATAATGAGTTAGCTGTTGCCGCAGCAACAAGTATTTATATTTTATCAAAAAGACACGCTGCATAAGTAACAGCGTGTCTTTCATCATAGCGTCTTACTTTGAAACAGCAGTATTTGAGCTGATACCATCAATCGCACCGATTTTTTCGGTCAGATCGTGTATGATTTTTTCAGGTGCGTCAACAGCAATACTGATGATATTAACAGCCTTCTCCTTGTACGGTAAACCAAGCCTTCCGATAATAAACTCGCTGTAATTATGTAACAATATGTTAAGTTTCTCTACAGAATCAAGGTTTTCAACAATGATACCGATAATGGCAATTTTATTTTCCATGATGTCCTCCTTATTCTTCAAGCAGCTTTGAAACCAATGCGGGAATGCTATCGAAATCCTCATCCGTTGGATTCCAAAGAGATTTTACATTTTCCTCGATCACATCAAATCCTGCACCAGAAAGTTTTTCTTTAAGCAACTTTACAGATTCACCGCTCCAGCCGTAGCAACCGAATGCAGCAGCTTTCTTGTTTTTGAACTTGAGCTGTTTCAGAAATTCCAACCATCCTGCAACACTTGACAGAATACTGTTGCTGACAGTAGGCGAACCTACTGCAATTGCCTTTGACTTGAACACTTCTGTCATTACTTCATTCTTATCTGCCTTTGCAATATTGAACACCTTGACAACAGTATCCGGACTCTGACGATGGATTTCCTCCGCAATCCTGTGAGCAATCTTTGCTGTACCTTCCCACATAGTATCATAAGCAACCGTTACCTGATTTTCCTGATAGGCTCCTGCCCACTCAGCGTACTTCTGAACGATCTGCAGAGGATTATCACGCCAGATAGCCCCATGCGAGGGAGCTATCATATCAAAGGTAAGGTTAAAACCTGTAATTTCCGTCAGATTTTTTGTCAGGATCGGAGCAAACGGATTCAGAATATTAGCAAAGTATTTCATTGCCTCCTTATTCAACAGACATTGATCCGCTTTATCGTTGAACAATTCCTCAACGGCATAGTGCTGACCAAAGGCATCGTTGCTGAACAAAATGTTGTCGCCTGTCAGATAGGTTGCCATTGAATCAGGCCAATGCAGCATACGCATTTCAACAAATATCAGTTTCTTTCCGTTTCCTATATCAACGCTGTCACCTGTCTTGACTACCTTGAAATTCCATCCACGTTTCCCGTACTGTCCCTCGATACTTTTTACAGCATTGGCTGTGCAGTAAATCGGTGTATCCGGTATTTCATCCATAAGAGCAGTCAGTGAACCTGAGTGATCGCATTCACCGTGATTTGCTACAATGAAATCTATCTTTTTCAGGTCAATTTCTTTTTTCAGATTTTCTACAAAGTCAAAACGATGGGGAGTCCATACGGTATCAATCAAAACCGTCTTTTCTTCTTCAATCAGATAGGCATTCTGGCTTGAACCGTTCATAATTGAATAGTCATCACCGTGGAAACTCTCAAGCTCCCAATCAATAAAGCCGACCCAGCTGACATTGTTTTTTATGTGTTTACGCATGATATTACCTCACTTTATTCTGTGCTGATTGCACCTACCGGGCAATCGTTCATTGCTTCAGCTGCACTTTCGAGAGCCTCTTCGGGGACATCTTCGCTGATTGCAACAGCCACACCTTCGTCCGACAGAGAAAAGACCTCCGGACATACAGACTCGCAAAGTCCGCATCCGATGCAGTTTTCATTGACATAGTATTTCATTTGTTATCTCTCCTTATTAATTGTTGTTTTACACCAGAGTCATCAGCAATGCCATCTTAAATCGGCCGTCCGCCTTAACCCAATACTTACCACCTGCGGCAAATTTGAAATTCTCTCCGGCTTTGATACGGTGTTCCTGTCCTTCATAACCGATAACGGCACTTCCGTCCAGTGCAAAAATCAGTGCTTCACCGGGGGCTGCGTGTTCGGTAAGACCTGTGCCTTCATCAAAGCTCATGATAACGAATTTCATCTTTTCATTATGGGCTATATCCATATTGATTATTTTGCCCTCCTGATATGGAAGTAACTTTGCTAATTCAAAAACTTCTCCTGACTTGATAATACTGTTCATAGTATCCCTCCTGACTGAAATTTCCGTATAAATTGCTTTTGTGTCCGTCCTCATACCCACGGGATTATCCACAGGTGTAAGGATAACTTGACCTTCGGTTAACTGCCATTGTGTCTTATCGGTATAGACCGTCAGATCACCTTCGGCGAGGATGATCAGCTTATGATAGCTGTATATTTCTGCACTGATATCTGTAACCTCAGCCAGCGAGAAATACGAAATAGTATCCTGACCGTCTGAATAGATCTCTTTGGAAATCGTACAGCCTGCCACGGGCTGATTATCAGCTGCAACCGAAAATACAATACCTGTCTTTTCTTTCATGTTACATCACCTTGACATCGGGATTTTTCTCACCGAATTTTTCTTTCAATACATCTGCAATTTCGGTTCGTGTCTTACCCTTGCTCTCCATGTTTTTAATGGTTTTGTATGCAGCGAAAAGTGTTGACGGCCCTATTTCAGAACTGAAATAGCCGATTCCCTGATTCCAGGCAAGCAGCTCAAAAACATCATCCAAAGCAGCAGAATCAAGTCCGTGAATATACGCTTTGACGAGTTCTCTTGTTGCCTGTCTCATTCTTCCTGCACCCACTGCATTGGTAAGTGAAAGCAGCAAACGGATTTCATAGGGCAGATAACGTTTACGATCATTCCATGTCAGATCCCAGAACTGTACTGCGACTTTTCCAAGCTCATCATCTATAAGGGGCATATTTGTGAGAGCCGCCGGACGCATCGAAATGTCGCCGTTATCCTGTTTTTGTTCAGTGCGGTAGAAATAAGCATGGAATTCATTTTCGGCTGTCTGCTCGGTGTAATGCTCAAACCCCAGTCCTTCCATTACCTCATAAAGCGGTATTGGTTCAAAGCTCTGAACTATCTCAAGACCGCTTCCCACCTCTGTACGGGCAGCCTGTTTTCTGATACCTTCAAAGAAATTTCCCTGAATACCTCTGACATCAATTTTCCTAAAATCCTCAGCTTTGCTCTGCCAGTTTTCATAACTCATAGTGCTGTCCTCCTTTGTTTTCTTTGTCTATATTTTACTTGAATAGATCAAAAAAAGTTGTTGCCGCAGCAACAACTTTATGATATGATAAAATAGAGGTGAAAAATATGATTACCAACAAAGACTATTTATCTTCCATAAGAAAATGCTATCTGTTTGACGGTATTGAAGATGAACAGCTGACCGAGGCTATTATGCTCCTTAACGGACGTATCAGAAAAATACAAAAAGATGAATTTATTGTCCGTCTGGGTGATGAGCTGAAAAGTGCAGGTCTTTTGCTGAGGGGCAGGATAGAAAGCTCCTTCCAGAATGAAAGCTTCGATCAGATAACCATGCACCGTTTCGGAGGAGGATATCTTTTTGGTGAAGCATTAGTCATCAACGATACAAAAATCAGCCCTGTGCAGGTCAGGGCTGTTGAAGAATGTACTATTCTGTTCATTGATCTGAAAACCATTTATCTTTCCGAAGAAACATCTCCGCTGCGTCTGAATCTTGCAGGAAATCTGATAAAAAGCCTTGCAAAAAAGAATCTTATTCTTAATCAGAAAGTGAGAATACTCAGTCAGAAAGGTCTGCGGGACAGGATCATCATTTACCTTTCTACACTGCCAAAGGATTCGGAAGGTTTTGTCACCATTCCGTTCACCCAGACAGCACTTGCAGAACATCTCGGCGTAAACCGCAGTGCATTATCCCGTGAATTCGGACGAATGCAGGACGAGGGGATTCTTGTTATTGACAAAAACAAAATGAGAGTTGACTTTTGAATATACAGCGTAAAGGCCGTGGGTATTTTGATATATCCACGGCTCGTTTTAAATCGGTATTTCATTTGCACTTACTTCTGTCTCGAAATAGTCAAATGGTAATTTGCCGGATAATCGGATATGATCAAACAGTTATAATAAGGCTGACTGAAATGATCGCAGTGTCTGACGAATAGTTCATCTTCGATTAATATTAATACCAAGGCATAAAACAAAGCTACTCACCATCGGCATAGTGTCAGCGGTGAGGAGTCTTTGTATGTCTGATACAAACCGGAATTTGTCATCCTCTTTCCGGTTTCGTCTGTTTTACCATTAAGCCAAACTGTTCCAGCCAAGGTAATACGATCTCTTTATTTATCTCATAGGGCAGTCTGGCAATAACGGTTTCCGTTTGTGCTCCTTCGACAGTCCGAAGAAGAAACTGTATGTCTTCAAACAGACAATCTTCATTCCAAGGCATATCTACAATATCAAAGTCAGCCGTTCCGGGTGCAATCTCGTTAATGCTTTTCTGATCTTCCAAAAATGATATCAGTGCTTTCTGGTGTTCTGTCTTCTCGAAATCATCTGCGGCGGATATCAAAAGCTCAAGGAAACAATCCGTTCCCTGATTGGACATGACCAGCCAATCGATCTTCTTCGATGATTCAGAAATTCTGATGATATTGCTCATATTATATTCCCTCCATAAATTTCAATTTGTAGCTTTGACATCCAAACCACAGCCACAACACCCCGACATCTAAACAGAACACTCAACTGTCCGTAAAAATGAGTTGATATGTTCCCAAAATCGTCAGTGCCACTCATCATGCTGCTCGCTGTACTCGCTCATAATGTCCGAAACGCTTCATTCATGAAGTATTCGCCGTATTTTTCGTGTTCGGTCAGAGGGCGTGACATCAATACCACTGTCTCAACATGTAATAGTTAGGCTAAATTTTGCTTAATTTCAACTATTGAAAATTCCTGTATTTTCAATGTCTACAATGCTCTTTGACATCTAATCAGAGGTTTCAACT
>CAMHOE010000072.1 GCA_946186665.1 uncultured Clostridia bacterium
CCGACCTGCTGATTACAAATCAGCTGCTCTACCAACTGAGCTACACCAGCTTATTATCTCTGTCCTCAGTGCTGTTCCCTGACGACTTCATAATAATACCACAGGTTTATTTATTTGTCAACCCTTTTTTTAAAATTTTTTTAAAATTTTTTTTTGAAAGGCTTATATGCGGCTTTTTTACTTATCAAATAAGGCTTTCAAATGATGTTTTTTGCAGATATGTTTTTGCAAACATATCCTGCCAAGAAATAAGATCCTTCACTTCATCGGAAATACCGCAGTAACTATCATATCTGTTTCTTTTATCTCAGCATATATATCTCCATTCATTTTGTTCATGATCGTTTTGCAGATATATAGTCCCAGACCACTGCCATTTTGCGATCCTACATTGGATCCGCGCCAGAAACTGTCAAAAATGTGACACAGTTCCGGCTCGGAAAGACCGCATCCGCTGTTTGATATATGTACAAGCTGACAGTCCTCTTCTCTTGAAAAGGAAAGAGTAATATTTTTTCCGTCACCGTATTTTATAGCATTCTCCATAATGTTTTGCAGCACCTCTGCGGAACGCTCCTCGTCTCCGCTTAGTATACAGTCCGAAAAATCATTTACGATAAAATCGATTTTTGCAAGTTCAAGTTTGTCACGGTAATAGATCCTTATATTATTAATAAGCTCTGAGAGATAAAACTCACCTTGATTTACTTCGATATCCAAAAACTCATCTCCTGCTGTTTTTGTTATATCGTCAACATATTTTCTTATATCCTCGCATTTGTTGTGTATGCTCACTGCTGCATCTTTCTTTTTGTTCTCGTCCTTATAAAGTCCTTTCTCAAGAGCCTGAGCATATAATTCTATTACACTCAGGGGTGTTTTTATATCATGCGACAGGGAAAGGATCATTGTTTTGTTTTGCTTTTGAAGAGCAAGCTCGGAAGCTTTGCGTTTTTCGAGAACTTCACGCAGAAGATCGAGTCCCCATATGAATTTGCCGAAGTATCCGTTTTGTTGTTCTTTCAGTGGGACAGTCAGGTTGCCTTTTGCAAGCTCATATGGATAGCTGCTCAGCTTTTTAAACGGACGGATGATCTGAAAATAAACATAGATCATAATACCGATCACCATCGCAGCCGCTGCTGAGAAGCAAATATTAAACAGTATCACTGTATTGCCGCTGTCGGACGGGATACGATAATCGAAACGGTAATATGTTCCTTCAATATTTTTTATCAGATAATCGCTGCTGCTCTCCGTAAAATCTTCTGATAGTTTTTCCACGTTTATTATATAGCTGTAGTCTGAAATATTGTAATCCTCGCCGTTTTCTATTTTATGCGCTATTCTTTGCGCTTCGATACGATAAGGGCGGCTTTCGTCTCCCTTGTTATAATTATCCAATATAAGATCTGCGCCGATCATCAGTGCTGTCATAGAAGCCAGCGTAATGATAAGCAGACGGATATATCCTTTCATATTCTTCACCCCTCGTAACGATATCCGACTCCCCATACTGTCAGAATATGTTCAGGCTTTTTGGGGTCGTTTTCTATCTTCTGACGCAGCCATTTGATATGTACTGTCAGCGTCTGGGGCTCTGAGAAACTGTCAAACCCCCACACCTTATTGAATAGCAGATCTTTGTTCAGCGTTTTTCCATTGTTTTCCATCAGCAGACAAAGGAGGTCAAATTCCTTTTGATTAAGTTCTATCGGCGTATTATTTTTGTATGCCGTTCGTTTGCTTTTGTCAAGCTTCAGAAAGCCGTCAGTGATCACATCGGAATTATACCGTCTCTTGAAAATACCATCTATTTTAGCAAGCAGGATATCAATATCGTAGGGCTTTTCGATATAATCATCCGCGCCCAGTACAAGTCCGCTGAGCTTGTCGTTCTTTTCAGATTTTGCGCTGACTATGATGATAGGGGTATTTGAGCTTTCGCGTATTGTCCGGCATACACCGAAGCCGTCAAGACCCGGCAGCATAATATCGAGAATTACAAGCCTTGAACCGTACTGCATAAAATATTCAAGGGCATTTTCGCCGGTTGCGCAGTGTTTGACGCTGTAGCCTTCAGCTTCCAGAAAATCACACAGCAGACCTGCCATTTCTATATTATCCTCAACCACAAGTATATCATTCACACTTCAACACCTACTCTTTTTAAATTATGCTTCAATATGCAATGCAAACCCCTCCGGCGCTTAGCCATAATTCAAAAAGCAAATTATAGTAGATCACTGCCGGAGGGGTTTCACTCGTAACGTGCGGTATAAATCATAGTTCAGAACGATCTTACTATGATCGTTTTCGATACACGAAAACGTACCGCCATTATTAATTCTTAAGTCTTAAGTTTTCAGTATTCATTAATTTTTAAACTGTTACCATCCCATTTCGAGGAGCCAGTTGTTAAGGGCGCGTTCACGTTTGCGTGTATCGCTTTCAGTATTATTATACTCTCCCTTGATGTTTCCGTCAACGATATAAAGCACTCTGCTGCATCTTGCAGCGACCTTTGCGTCATGGGTAACAAGCATTATAGCAGTGCCTTCTTTATTGATACTGCAAAGCTCGTCCATTACCTCATTGGAGCTTGAACGGTTCAGCGCGCCTGTGGGTTCGTCTGCGAATATCATTTTGGGCTTGTTTATCATACTGCGGCAGATACAAGCTCTCTGAAGCTGACCGCCTGATACCTCGTTGATGTCGTTGTCTGCGATCTCGATTATGCCAAGCTTGCGCATAAGCTCCTTGCCGTACTCGAACTTTTCCTTTGAGGAGAGGGTATTTGCCTTTGATTGACGGGCAGGCAGGATAATATTATCGAGTACGCTGAGGTTTTTGAGCATATACATCTGCTGGAAGATAAAGCCCATTTCGTCAAGTCTCAGCTCTGCAAGCTCATTTGCCTTAAGCTTTGAGATATTCTTTCCAAAAAACTCAACATCGCCTGCTGTCATTCTGTCCATGCCTGAGACGGTATAGAGAAGTGTGGATTTGCCGGAGCCTGAGGGTCCCATTACAGCCACCATTTCTCCTTCGTCTACTGAGAAGCTTACATTGCGCAGAACATTGTTCTGTCTTTTGTTGATTATGTATGTCTTGCACAGGTCGGTCACTTCAAGTATTTTTTTCATATCTATTACCTCACTTTATGTTCTGTTGATCTCACGCTTACTCAATGTTGTTTACCTCTTGCGAGGAAATGCTTCTTATGCCAAGTGCGCTTACAAATACAGCTAATATCGTTACTGCAAATACTATAAGCGGATATATCACATAGCTTTCAAGGATGTTGATGTCGAAGATGATGTATTTTGCGCCCATTGTTTTAAAGATGCCGCCGATTGCCAACTGGCTTACGGGATCCGTCAGAAGCACAGCTATGATTACTGCCGCTGCCATAAGTATAGCTACACGTATAGTCTGCCATGCAATAATGGACTTGTTCTTGAAGCCTATGGCTTTCATAAGTGCGATCTCTCCGCGTTCCTTTGCAAGGAAGGATTTTTCCATAAGCACTACAACAAGGATGTTTATTACCATAACTATCATCAAGATAAAGTTCTTTGTATCGCTCATCGAACCTGCGATACCGCCTATGGAATAGTCTACATATTCGCCTGCGGTACGGAACTCGTAATCGGGATAAAGCTCCTTGATTTTTTCGTATCTGTCATTAAGCTCCGAAGCTGAGGGATTGTCCGTGAATTTTATCTGATAGCTGAAAAAGCCCAGTACTTTTGAAAAGTCCATATCAAGCTTTTCATTCAGACGTATACCTTCGCCCATATTATTCATGCACTGCAAAAGTGCCGTTACAATAAATTCCTCGTTTTCTCCGCCTGTTTTTATCGTTACTTTATCTCCTATCTTTACGCCCAGTTTATCTGCGATAACATAACTAATAGCGACCTCATCTGTATTTTCCGGAGCGGTTCCTTCGATATAGGCATATTGGTCTGTTGTGGTGCCGGAGCCCATAAATGTAAGGGAAACAGCCTTTTTGTCTCCGTTCTGAATTGAAAGCTTCATGAGTGACTCTGCGAAACATTCTGCCTGAATACCATTTTCTGCAAGAGTTTTTTCCATTTCCTCAAGGTCATCCAGTCTGAGCTTCTGACCGTCAGGATTGGTGTATTTTTCTGAGCTTGCTTTATCTTCAAGCGTAACATCACAGTCAGCCATTGAGAACCATGCAAGAAGCTTAGGGCTTTGCAGTGTGGACATAGTGCTGAGGATAGTTGTTATCATGAGTATACCTATAATGAAGGTGATAGTCATTACCACATAATGACGGAAACCGCTGAGAATATCATTGACTGCCATAAAGAAAACCGGCTTTGCAGGGCTTTTTGCAAGCTTGATAAATCCTTTTTTCTTGTACCGCTTGCCGCTTTCTCCGCTTCGTATAGCGTCAACGGGAGTGAACTTCTTTACCTTGCCTGTGCTTAGGCGGCAGAAAAATGCTATTACTAAAACAACGATCAGAGCGCATAGCAGGTTTACAAATATTCCTGTACTCTCGCCTGTGATAATGTTCTTTGACGACTGGTCGACCATCATATTGCCGAAGGGTATACCACAGAAAAATCCTATCACTGCACCAACGATCGCCATTGCAATATACTTGACCATGTACAGGGAGCGTATCTTACCGCTTTTGATACCGATAGCCTTCATTACGCCTATCTCACGGTATTCCTCGCTGATGGTAAAGCCTATAGTGAATTTCAGAAGCACCAGTGAAATAATTATCAGACAGATACTTATTATCAGGAACACACCGGCAGTTATCATATCCATTATATATGTGAGCTTTATGATCTCTCTTGATCCGGTAAAAGCAACGTCGTCAAAGCCGCTGACAGTATTTTCTACCTTGCTGAGGTCATCGGTTTCTATATTCATGATAATGCCCTTGTACGACTCAAAGATGTTATCGGCGTTTTTCTGAGCGATCTTGTCAAAATCACTGGGGCTGATAACAAATCTGGGAGTACCCATCATTTCTGAACCGAAGAGCACATCTAAAAAGGTTCCCTTTACTGTGAACTTTCCTGTATATCCTCCGACGGTTATTTCTATCTTTGCGCCAATGGGGATATCATTCGTTTCAAGAAATGAATTCTTGGCATATATCTCGCCTTCATTTACCTCTGTCAGCTCGTTCTTATCTGCGTCATAGATTTTTATGCTGACATCATCAACGCTGTTGAGGATACCGGTTGAATGTGTCTCTGCTGCTTTGCCGTTATATTTAACGGAGTTTTCATTCAGGTAAAAGATGTGTTCGCTTTTTATGGAGCTTACACAGTCAAGGGCTTCAAGCTTATCCTGAGCATCCTCTCCGGTTTTTGTGCCGATAGTGGCAACGAAATAATCCTTTGCCTCGGATACATCAAGAAATTTGTCCGTTGCCGACATTACCGACATCGTGGTATTTACGCTTGACGATACAAACATAACAGACAAGATCATGAATATCAGCAGTATGGTATTCATAGTTTTCTTTCTTTTCAGGTCACGCTTTAGTATGTCGAGATACATAATTCATTCCTCCTGCGTTTTGATTGTATCTGTATTATAACAGCCCAATTATTAAAAAATCATTAAATAAAATAATTTTTGAATAATTATTTTTTGCCGGCATAAACATGAAATAGAAATATGCACACCGGCTGTATCGGTGTGCATAAAAGTCTGATCAGATCTGATCATATTCATTTCTGTTTATTCTGAGATCTCTTAACAGCGAGCATCCCATAGGTAAAGTAAGATAGGAAAAAGGGGAGGGGACGACCCTGTTCTTGCTGATGCTGAGTTTCGGCTCCTCGCCAACGGGATAAAATGGTGTGCCGGGTTCGTGGAAAAAACTGCCATATGGTTTGATATTCTTTTTGTTCATAGTATGACCTCGCATTTTGAATGATATATAAGGCTGTATCCTGTATTCAGGCAACAGGTCTTACTCAGATAGTATATGTGCAAATTGCTTTGTGTTATACCGTGAATTCTGATAATTGTTAAATGCGATATTTATCTGAAAGCAGGGTGCCTGATGTTTGTATATTCTGTTGTGCTGAAAACCCGTGAAAAAAATTTTTTATTGCGTATAATATGTTTCTGTGTAATTTTTACGATTTTTTTGACCTTTATGCTGATGATGAGGGAAAACAATGACGATATATTTATAAATGACAAATATCTTGATACAAAAGTCAATGATATAAATGACATTAAAAGAATAGCGGAATTCTTTGATCATAAAGTCATGGAGTCCACCATGTACAGCGAAGACATTACTATTCCGTTGCATTTTAATAATACCTATATGCACTATAATGACCTGCAAAAGAGTATTGGAATGGATTTGTCACAATATTGCGGAAAAAACTGTAAGGCGTATCATTTTGAAGCTATGAAAAGCGATAAAGACGATAAGGAGATCATGACGCTGATAGTGTACGAAAACCGCTTGATAGGCGGAGATATAAGCCAAAAGGATTTTGACGGATATATGAAAAGTCTTGCGGATAATGATGAACCTTAGCAAAATAAACAAAAGATGTACAATAGTATTTATAATAGCACAATAATAATCTTGACTTTGATTTTTAATAATGTTAGTATATCCCAAGAGGCAAAAGAACAATATACTGCAAATAAAATGTCACGATAGTGCTATTAATAACAGAATAATACTATTGGACTATCACAAAGGAGTAATGAAAATGTTGCTTGACAGATACCTTCCCCGAATAGAGTTCGATTCATACGAGGACTTCAAGAAGAACTACAAGGTCATTTTTCCGGAGACTTTTAACTTCGGATATGATATAGTCGATGAATGGGCAAAACAGGATGAGAATAAAAAAGCTTTGATGTGGTGCAATGACCATGATGAGGAGAAGGTATTTACCTTTAAGGATATAAGCCTTCTTTCCAACAGAGCAGCTAATTATTTCAGGAGCCTTGGCATTAAAAAAGGCGATGTAGTAATGATGATACTCAGGAGACGCTGGGAATACTGGATATGCGCAGTGGCTCTCCATAAGCTTGGTGCGACTATAATCCCCAGTACGCTCCAGCTTACCACAAAGGATATCGTATACAGGGGCAACGCTGCAAAGGTAAAGTCCATCGTTTGTATCAATGATGACTTTGTTATCGAGCAGGTTGAAAAGGCAATGCCAAAGATAGATACCCTTACAACAAGAACTGTTGTGGGACAACCCCGTGACGGTTGGAATTTCTTTGAGGAAGAGATAGAAAAGCAGTCGGATGTTTTCGAGCGTCCTACAGGAGATCAGGCGACAAACTGGAACGATGTAATGCTTGTTTATTTTACATCCGGCACAGAGGGCATGCCTAAGATGATACAGCACAATTTTGCGCATCCTCTGGGACACATTGTTACCGCAAAGTACTGGCAGCAGGTACAGGATGGAAAGCTGCATATGAGCGTCAGTGATTCAGGCTGGGCGAAGTTTGGCTGGGGCAAGATCTACGGTCAGTGGATAAGCGGCGCTGTAGTTTTTGCATACGATATGGATAAGTTTGTTCCGGCAAAGCTCCTTGAAAAGATGTCAAAATATAAGCTTACAACGTTCTGCGCGCCGCCTACAATGTATAGATTTATGCTGCTTGAGGATGTTGCAAGCTATGATCTTTCCTCCATACAGCACTATGCTACAGCAGGCGAGCCGCTCAATGCAGAGGTAAATACAAAATGGCAGAAGCTTACCGGACATAACATATATCAGGGCTTCGGACAGTCTGAGGGTTCGGTGCTGCTTGCGGACTTCCAGTGGGACGATGTAAAAGTTGGTGCATCAGGCAAGCCGTCGCCTATCTATGACATAAAGCTTTTGGATCAGGACGGTGAAGAAGTCGGCGTAGGCGAAGAGGGAGCTATCTGTGTAATGGATGTTAAAAACAACCCCCCTGTAGGACTTTTCACAGGCTACTACCTTGACCCTGAAATGACAGCAGAGAAGCTCTACGGAAAATGCTACAATACCAACGACCTTGCGTGGGTGGACAGTGAAGGCTACTATTGGTTCGTAGGAAGAAACGACGATGTTATAAAATGCTCAGGCTATCGCATAGGACCCTTCGAGGTAGAGAGTGCGCTTATTGAGCATGACGCCGTTGTTGAGTGCGCTATAACCGGTGCGCCCGATCCGGTAAGAGGTCAGGTAGTAAAGGCTACGATCGTCCTCAAAAAGGGCTACGAGCCTACTGAGGAGCTTAAAAAGGAACTCCAGAACCACGTTAAGAAAACCACAGCTCCCTACAAATATCCGCGTATAATAGAATTTGTTGACGAGCTGCCAAAGACCTTCAGCGGCAAAATAAAGCGCGCCCAGATACGCCACGAGGACGAAGACGCCGTAAGAGTAAGGGACGGAAGAAGTGAACAGTGAATAGTGAATAACGAATAGTGAATAGTTGTGGCGCATTTTTGCTAAAGCAAAAATGAATTATAGTAAGTGGGATAAAAACTGCGGATATATTTGCTGAGTGGAACTTTGAACTATTGCATTGCACATTGTACATTGCACATTGCACTGTACAGGCGCGTAAAGTTGAGCGGGGAAAGAGACTGTATGTCCGCATAAAACAGCCGAAACAGCAGGCGCCCGTAGGAAGTGCCCTTGGGGTACTCTTAGCCTGCGCCGGCGGATGGGGACAATCATCTTACAAGTTTGCGCCGTTAATCGCGGACGAAATAGTTTCGGTCAGATTATCAGAGTGAGCTTTAGCGAACGCCGGCGCGAATTGGGAGTGCAGGCTCTCACGGAAATCAATTTTCAAAAATTATCAACAGCGAAATAGTTATTTTAACGACCATTACAACAAATAATTATTTCAATAATGCCAATTTTGTGATGAAAATTATTCATCTGTGTTCAGAATGACATAATTTTAATATTCTTTTGAAGAAACTTGATTTCCGTGGCAGGCTCTCACGTCAATCTAATTTGGAAATTATTTTGTTACTTTTCAGAATCAACCTTCTTTCTTGAGCTTGCCGAAAGGGCTTAAAGTGCGTTTTTTCTAATTAATTAAACCTGACAGGCATAGTAAAGTGTGCATAAGTCACTCAAAGATTATTCGCTTAACGCTCAAAATGACATCTTATTAAACTTTGTATCATTTTGATGTCTGAATTAGATTGACGTGGGCAGGCTCTCAGGGTTTTTGAATGAGTAAACAAATTGTTAATGACTATTGAAGAAAGATATGC
>CAMHOE010000073.1 GCA_946186665.1 uncultured Clostridia bacterium
GTGCTGTATGGTCGCAGGCGTGTGGGCAAAACAGAAACGCTGCGCGAATTCTGCAAGGGCAAGAGGCATATTTTTTATTCCTGCCGTGAGGTTTCAGACAGATTGCAGCTCCGCAGTTTTTCGGAAAAGCTGCTGAAAGAGAATATCCCTGCGGCAAGCTATATCAAGGAGTTTTCGGATTGGGAAACAGCCCTGAAAAGCGTTCTTGACCTTCCTTACGATGATGAAAAGAAGTTGCTTATCATTGACGAGTTTCCTTATATGTGTCGTGGCAACGAGAGTATTCCGTCTATCCTGCAAAATCTGTGGGACGAGCTGTTTAAGGACGAAAATATTATGATCGTGCTTTGCGGCAGTGCCATGAGCTTCATTGAAAAGGAGCTGCTTGCGGAGAAAAATCCGCTTTACGGCAGGGCGACAGGCATATACAAAATGGAAGCTATGGGCTTTTATGATGCGGTGCAGTTCTTTCCGGACTATTCCGACAGAGATAAGATAATAGCCTATTCCATACTCGGCGGTATTCCTCATTATCTGCGGCAGTTTGACGCAGACCTGACTTTAGAGGAGAATATCAAGCGTAATATTCTGACAAAGGGCTGTGTGCTGTACAGCGAGGTGGAGTTCCTGCTTCGTCAGGAGCTTCGGGAAACACCGCTTTACAATTCTATCATCGAAGCTGTGGCACTCGGCAACACAAAGCTGAATGACATCAGCGTAAAATCCTTGGTTGATGATACCTCGAAAACGAGCGTATATATGAAAAAACTGATCGAGCTTGAGATCATAAAGCGAGAGTTTTCCGTTGATGACGGCATAAAGGAGCGGGCAAATACCAATCGTGGGTTTTACCGCCTGACAGACAACTTTTTCTGCTTCTGGTATGCCTTTGTATTCACGAATTATTCCGAGCTTGAAAGCGGCGATGCAGACGGCGTATTTGAGTATGCTATCAAACCCAACCTGCACGAATTTGCTTCTTTTGCGTTTGAAGATGTGTGCCGTGAGTATATCCGGAAAATGCAGAGGGCCGGAAAACTGCCGTTCCGATATCAGAGAATGGGGCGTTGGTGGGGAAAAACAACTGTCCGCCGTAAAGACAAAACAGAAGTGCAGGAATCCGAAATAGATTTGCTTGCCGTATCTCAGAAAGCGGATCAGTACCTTGTAGGCGAGTGCAAGTTCAAGGGCAGACCGTTTAGCTTTGCAGAATATCTTGATACATCAGCAAAGCTTTCACAGCAGAAAGAAAAAGCTGAATTTTTCTATTACCTGTTTTCTGAATCGGGATTTGATGATAACCTGTCCGCAGAAGCCGAGAAAGACGATCATCTGACGCTTGTAGGGATTGAAGATGTTGTGAACGTAATATAAGAGGATATGAGAATGGAAATAAAATTTGATAGTTTTTCATGGAAGAATATATTTTTGTATTGGCAGCTCAAAACAAAATATCTGTTGAATTGCGTGAACCAACCTTTACCATGCCAAAAAATAAAGGTTTCTGAAACATCGGACAAACGCAGGGTTTATTATCATTCATGGTTAAAAAATGATTACTCACATGATATTGTTCCGGCATTTAACAGATGGATGGAAATGCCGTTGTATGATCGTGAGCTTCCGTTTTCTGACGAAAGAGTTTCGAGATCTGCAAAACTAATGATGCAGACAAGAACAGAATCAGAAAGGGCTGCCGTGTGGTTATTTATATTCTGTGCTTCTTTTGAAAAAAGTAACCTTCCGTTTCCGAATAATATCATGATCGACTATGTTGGTGCCAAAGCAAGAAAACACCTTGAAGAAGCTTTCCAGAAATGGCAATTCAAATATCACCATCGTTTTCCACATTTATTCATCAATGCTACTACTGTAAGAAATGTGGTTTTTCAGGATTATAAGGCTGTTGTTGATTATGCGATTATAAATTCATACATGGTGATGAAGGAATACACAATAGTATTGTTTGATTCGCAGTCAGATGCTCTTCACATTCCTTCCCTGTTTGATGATTTGAGAAAACAATAACTAACATAATAAAAAAATCGGTACAGTCAAGCTTTTCAAAGGCTCAGACTGTGCCGTTTGTTATTTATGTCGATGCCAAAAAAGCAAGAAGTTACAAGGGTACTAACATTACGGGTGTTATACCCTTGTACCCTTGAACTCTTGAATCGAAAACCGGCAGAAAAAGAAGAAGTTTTCAAGTTCAAGAAGTTACAAGGGTACCAACATTACGGGCATTGTACTGTTGTACCCTTGAACTCTTGAAAACAATTCATCCATTTTATTTGTTGAAAAACTTTTTAACCGGAAAACCAAGCTTGAATTTTGGAAATAATTATAGAACAGTAAGACAATTTTACAACTATCCTCTATAAAAAATTTATAAATATTTGTATAAAATATATAAATTATAAGAATAAGATAATAGATAATAAAGCTAATTATACAATTATTTCTGCGACAGGATTTGAAGTAACGGCTGATAAGTCAACACTTTTTCAATTCAGATATAAGTGTGAGATCGCTGCTTTCATCAGAAGAAACGCTCCTTCTTTTTCTGTTGGTAAATTACTATCCGATAGGCAAGAGTTCAAGGGTACAATACCCGTAGAGAGTAACCTCTTGATAAACTGTTGAATCAGATTATTGAAAAGTCGTCTTTTTTCATACAATAATATATTGAAAAGTTGGCTATTCAATGCTGTAATAATATTGAAAAGTCAGAAAAAGTAGGATCGTATATGCTTTTTCGCAAAATAGAAGCTATGATAGAAACGTAAACCTCGGCTCCGTTTATGAAAATGTTGTAGCGAGCAGATTGCACACGGCTGCAAGCTGTTCTACTACGACAACCGAAACAAGGGAGAGGTGGATTATCTGATAGATGATTAAGAAAGCCTTTCAGATTGAGAGCATATTCGGTAGGGATTATCACATTCCAAAAGCTACCTATCAAGTTATAATAAATCAATTATAATATTGTTTCAAATAAGGAACGAGTACATCATAAAACTTTTTACTCCAGACAGCATGAAATCTCGCCATTTGCAGCCAATTTGTTCTTTTTCTATACCTACACAGATTAATTTTCAACACATCCTATCAAGATTCTATGCAAGTTTTTCATAGTATTCCCTTATATATTGCGCCATCAGCTTTCTGCGTAAAATAAGAAAGCTCTGATAATCGTTGATATCCATCTGCATAAAGCATTCAGGAACACAGTTTTCCGCCAAGTTTTCTTTTAACTCCTCATCAGAGGCAATACCCCCATAGAATGTACCTTTACCGGAAATCTGCTGTTTCATCTTTTCCATATATTTACAGGGCGGAGCATCTTTAATACCTATATTGATTTCGGACTGTGTATACACATAATTTGCAATTTGATTATAATCCTTCCTGTCAGTCAAATGATTATTTTGAAGATACTTTTTAGGAAATATATGATGAATATCTCCGCGCTGCTCTATGAGGGACTTTACAGTGATCTGCTTTGAAAGGAATCCTCTTGCATTATTCTTGATCTGTGCCATTAGAAATACCAAAAAATATGGACTGCTTCTCACAGATGTATCCAATTTCTGCACAAGAACCGTATTCCAGAATGCATTCGATAACTCACCGGCTTCTGTATTCTTGAGAAATATTTCTGGATCCTGTTCTGAAAATCTTTTAATATCATAATCAATCACAGATTCTGCCGAACCTGAATACCTACCCGTCAACATTGATAATACGATCCACCGACGCACAATACTTTCTATCTTTGCAGGATGGATTTTTTTATTCTTTAATGTCAGATAAAGAATATATCCGAAATTCAAAACATTCTTTGATCTGACAAGTGAAGAATCCGTAATACCTGTTGAATGAACTATCATCAAATACCGTTTGAAGTTTGTTTCATTAACAAATGATTCAACACCGGCTTTTAGCTTATGAAATGAATCTTCTGCAATGCTCTCTATATTTTCTCTGGTCTCAAAGTTTCGGCCGGATAACAGATTGACAAGGTCAGCTATTTTGCCCCTCTGAAAAACATGTGTAAAAGAAACCCTAAGCACATCCGAATAGTCGGGAACATAAATATCATCCTGTTCGTCCTTAACCCATTTGATTTTTCCAAATTCTCCCGATTCTGCAAATTCCTTATCATTCGACACAATCGTGTCAAAGTCTGCTGGTCTCCGCATAAAATGGCAAAAATAGTCAATTAGTTTTCTTGTTTCATTGCCGCCATATTTTGAATCAGAAGAGATTTTTGACATTGCAAAATCCGCCTGTGATAACACAACTCCCTGAGAGTTGATCCGTATAAATATATCTGTCACCTCATCGATAGTCAAGGATTGTGATAACTCAGTCACTCCAAGGTTTATACTTTTGATGGACATAAGTTTCATAAGAGTGTTGTTTATCTCAGGCTGTTTTCCTGAAAGACCGTTAGCCGCGCAATAATCATTGACAAAATTCCAAGCATCAAAATCAACATTAAAAACTGTAGAAATATCTGATATCCACTTAATATCCTTCTCTATAGCCGGATTGCATACTTCAAACACTTCGTCCTGAGGATTAAATGCAATAACTATACGCTTCTTTTTGTAAGCTGCATCTATGATTTTCTGCCCGACAATTGCCGCCTGAACAGCCGTTATTCTCTGTTGTCCGTCAATCAATATTTTCTTGCCGGATGAAACAGTTCCATCTTTCAGCCTGATATCCGGATTTTTCCATATAATGATATATCCTACCGGAAAGCCATTATAAAGTGAATCCATCAGGTCACGAACCTTTGCTCCATCCCAGACAAAAGGTCTTTGAATCTCAGGAATAACAATTTCTCCTGCCTTTATTGAGCTGATAATGTTATCGATTGATGTACTGTTAACTACAAATTGTGCCATTATTACTCCTCCTTATACAATCCCCCTGTATTTATTAAAGAAAACCATAAGCTTATCAATGATCACCTGCTTGACGGATGCACGATTTGTATTGCCAAAACGCCGCATTGGCGGCATAAGCTGATCTATCTCTGTACCGGATGTTTTTATCTCTCCGTCACGAAATGCTCCGGCGATAAACTTACGGGTCTCGTCAGGCTTCAGATTATTCTCAGAGATCATAGCAGCAAGATCTTTTTCTTTTTCCTGCTGCACATAATCGTTCCAGCCTTCCATTACATCATCTATGTCGTTGATGTTTTCTATGAAGGTAGCGATCAATTCTTTTTTGCTTCTCAATTCTGCTCCTGCATCAACTGCTTTCATAATACTGACAACAATCTCTTTATCTGTACAGTGAGATTCCTTATACTTGATGACCATCATAAGGATATAGTCTATATTTATTTCTATCTGGCGAACAAGCTCCATTTCAAAGACAAGATCATTATTTATGCTTTCCTTGTCATGATCTTTTTGCTGACGTTTGTACTCCTCATAAAGATCCTGATAACGGCTGAGATAGTCCTGAAACTCCCTTTCTGTCAGGATCTCTTTTCCGGCAAATTCATCAAAGGATACAAGCAGATTTCTCATACGAAGTATCGTTCCGAAAAGCATGATAAAAGACTTCTGCCGTCCTTCACCGACGATCTGGGGTTCGTCAAGGGGAAAAGCTGTTTTCAATTCATCAATGAGATCGACATAGCCCTCTTTTTTTACACCCCTGACATCCTGATATCCGTAGTAGTAATCATCAAAGGTTTTCATCAATACTGTTGAGGTGGATTCCGAGTCGCCAAAGCGCGCTATAGCTTCATCGACTCTTTTTTGCAGATTACGGAAACAAACAATATTGCCAAAACGCTTTACAGAGTTCAATATGCGGTTAGTCCTTGAAAAAGCCTGTATCAGACCATGCCACTTCAAATTTTTATCTACCCACAAAGTATTCAGAGTGGTTGCGTCAAAGCCTGTCAGGAACATATTGACAACAATAAGCAGGTCAAGTTCCTTGTTTTTCATCCTGAGAGAAACATCCTTATAGTAATTCTGAAATTTTTCCCCATCTGTACTGTAATTGGTATGGAACATCCTGTTGTAATCTATAATCGCTCTGTCGAGAAAATCACGGGCTGTCTGATCGAGTCCGGAGGTATCCTCTGAGTTTTCTTCATCTATACTGCCTTCGGCTTCTGCTTCGTTTGCACCGTAGCTGAATATCGTCGCAATACGCAGCTTCTTTGTCGGATCGGCTGACATCTGTTTCTGGAATTCGGTATAATAAAGTTGTGCCGCTTTGACTGACGCAACGGCAAAAATGGAATTAAATCCGCTGACTCTTTGCTTTGCCTTTATCTCTTCCACCTTTCCTCTTGCGGCAGATGCGACCTCTGAAATATTTGTCAGCGCATTGATGTTATAGGTTTTGTCACCCCGATAGGTTTTCTGATCAAAATGATCGAGTATATATCCGGTCACCTTTGTGATGCGCTCAGGCGCCATATATGCACCCTCACGGTCAATATCATATACATCCTTGTCCTTGATCTCCGGATCGTAATCCATTGTCTTGACATAATCCACACGGAAGGGAAGAACATTTCTGTCATTGATAGCGTTTACTACAGTGTATGTATGAAGCCTGTCGCCAAAGGTCTGTTCCGTTGTAAACAGCCTTGTCTTTGCATTCGGATTTGCATTTTCGGGGAATATCGGTGTACCGGTAAATCCGAAAATATGATACTTTTTGAAATGCTTGATTATTGCCGAGTGCATATCTCCGAACTGGCTGCGGTGACATTCATCAAAAATGATAACGATATGCTTCTGGTATATTTCATGTCCTTTGTTTTTGCTGACAAAGGTTGAGAGCTTCTGTATTGTCGTAATGATAATGCGTGAATCGCTGTCCTCAAGCTGACGTTTCAGAACTGCCGTAGATGTATTGGAGTTTGCACTGCCTTTTTCAAAGCGGTCGTACTCTTTCATAGTCTGATAGTCAAGATCTTTTCTGTCAACAACAAACAGAACCTTGTCTATATACGGAAGCATTGACGCAAGTCTTGCGGTCTTGAAGCTTGTAAGAGTCTTGCCGCTGCCGGTGGTATGCCAGATATACCCGCCCGCTTCGACCGAACCATATTTTTTATAATTGGAGGATATATTGATCCTTGTGAGTATTCTTTCGGTTGCCGTGATCTGATAGGGGCGCATGACAAGCAGCATATTTTCCGAAGTAAATACACAATACCTTGTCAGGATATTGAGAATGGTATGTTTTGCAAAAAACGTCTTTGTAAAGTCCACCAAATCGGGAATAATACGATTCTTTGCATCCGCCCAGAAGGAAGTAAATTCAAAGCTGTTGCTTGTTTTGCTCTTTTTCACTTTGGCGCCGTTTGCTTCACGGCAGGCGCTAAAACGAGTGGTGTTAGAGTAATACTTGGTGTTCGTACCATTGGAGATAACAAATATCTGGATATACTCATAAAGACCGCAGCCTGCCCAGAAGCTGTCACGCTGGTAACGCTCGATCTGATTGAAAGCCTCACGGATCTCCACGCCGCGCCTTTTTAGTTCAATATGCACCATAGGCAAGCCGTTTACAAGTATCGTTACATCATAGCGGTTATCATGCCTTGCACCCTCCGTTCGTGTCACTTCATACTGGTTGATGACCTGAACAGAATTGTTGTGTATATTCGTCTTGTCGATCAGGGTAATATTCATGCTTGTGCCGTCGTCACACCTGAGAACCTGAATGTGATCCTCCTGTATCCTGCGGGTTTTATCGGCAATGCTGTCATTCTTTCCGGCTATTTTTTCACTGAAAAAACGATCCCATTCGCTGTCCGAAAACTGATAATGATTCAGTTTTTCAAGCTGCTGCCTGAGATTAGCAACAAGGTCGCTTTCCTTATGTATTGTAAGGTACTCATAGCCCTGTTCCTTCAGCATAGAGATAAACTCCGCTTCAAGAGCCGCCTCGCTCTGATAGTTCTCTGCCTTTTTCGGCACAGGCTCATATTCTGAAACTACAGTGTTTTCGTT
>CAMHOE010000074.1 GCA_946186665.1 uncultured Clostridia bacterium
ACCCCCGACCTACTGGTTCGTAGCCAGTCACTCTATCCGGCTGAGCTACCGGCGCTTATCAGCCCTTTCGGACTACCTGAATATAATAACACATTGCGGATGAAAATGCAAGAGTTATTTTGAAATTTTTTTAAAATTCCGGAACTTTTTTTCTTTATGTCAAATTGAAGGTTTTAAATTTTGAAATTTATGTAAATTGAAAATGAAAACTTTTAAAATTATAATCAAAGGTATATGAAAAATTCAAATAATATGTTATTATATACTGTGGAATAATATTTACGGCGGTGATAATATGAAACGATTGGACACAAGCGAGAGCAGAACAGTAGATTATTCTGCCGATGTTGCCTCTCTTGAAAGATATTATGACAACAGGTTCGACCTTATCAAAAAGGGTAATACCGACCTTGTTACTCTGGAGCTTGTAATGTTGGGCAAGGCTCTGGACTTTATCCACTTTGCAGGCAGTAAGCTCGGCATCACTCTCGATACAAGCGAGACTTCTGTAGAAAAGCTGGAAGAGGTCATTGACGCTCTTTCAAGAGGTGTGCTTCAGGATAATCTGTTTTCCGGAGACAGCGGCGATATTGCAGGAAATATGGGCGGATATCTGGGAGTACTTGTTATTGCAAATATCGGCGGTGAATGGATCGACACGGAAAATGGCGCTGCCGTAAATGTCAACGACAGACTTGCTTATGTATGTGATTATATCGAAAAACGTCTGTTGGGTATGTCGGAGCTTGACGTTATAAGCTACTTCAGGTCTGTAAGCCTTGTAAGGCAATGACCATAAAACAATAAATATCAGCGGCATAGTGTATTGTAGTAAAAGTTATTTTGAATTTCCTGTATAGCCTACTGAAGTGGTAAGTGATTAGTGGTTAGTGGTTAGTGGACAGAAGAAGCTCAAAGCTCAGGGTGCCGGCATCCGGATTTTTTGGATAGAGTATAAGTTTTCATTATCCACTTTTCGCATTGTTGTAATGTATAGGAACCGGTGTTTGCCGTTTGCTATGATACAAAATACAGGCAGCCGCAGATACGGAGGAAATAACATGGCAAATTTCAGAGCAGACAGAATGTCTGAGGATATACAAAGAGAGATAGCGGCTATTCTCAGGGAGATGAAGGACCCGAGACTGCATAACGGGATAATCAGTGTTGTGCGGTGTGAGACTGCCCACGACCTTTCCTACAGCAAGGTCTATATCAGCTCCATGAATGGTCTGGATACTGCTAAAGAAGCAGTAAAGGCACTTAAAAACGCACAGGGCTTTATAAGAAGAGAGCTTGGCACAAGACTCAAGCTCAGATATGCGCCTGCCCTTGCATTTGAAGCGACTGACTCAATAGAGTACAGCGCGAATATTTCAAGAATGCTTGGAAGCATACAGTATACGCAAACTGATGAAAATAACGAACAGGACGAGGAAAACTGATAATGAAAAAAGTTACCATTAAACAGGCGGCAGAGATGCTGCTTGAACATAATAATATAATTATTCTTATGCACAAGTCTCCGGACGGCGACGCCATTGGCTGCGCATATGCCCTGTGCGCTGCACTGCGCAGGCTCGGAAAAAAGGTCCAGCCTCTGTGTTCCGACCCCATACCTGCAAAGTATGGTTATATCACGGACAGCATAGAGCCTCAGAGCTTTGACGTGCAGTATGTGGTTACGGTCGACCTTGCGGATACACAGCTTTTCGGTGATAAATTAGAAATGTATAAGGACCGTGTGGATCTCTGTATAGATCATCACGGCTCCAATACCAGCTTTGCTGAGTACGGCATTGTAGATCCCGGCGCAGGAGCCTGCGCGCAGATAGTAGCTAAGATACTTGATGCAATGGGTGCGGAAATAGACCCGTTGATAGCTGATGCGATTTTTACAGGTATTACCACAGACACCGGCTGTTTCAAGTATTCCAATGCAACAGCGGAAAGCTACCGTATTGCTGCGGATATGATGGACAAGGGCGCGCAGAATGCTATGATAAACCGGGTTATGTTCGATACGAAATCCCGTGCAAGACTGGAAGCCGAAAAGCTTGCATTAGCTTCTGTACGCTTCTACGGTGACGGTAAGATAGCAACTATAAGCGTTACAAAGAAAATGCTGGAAATATCCGGAGCAGATGAAAGCGACACAGAGGGTATCGCATCTATACCCAGACAGATAGAGGGCGTGAAAGCCGGCATAACCATAAAAGAAAAGGATGACGGCGCCTACAGGATATCAATGAGAACTACAGATGATGTGGACTCATCTGCTATATGCGGTGTGTTTGGCGGCGGAGGTCACAGGGCTGCGGCAGGCTGTATGATAAAAGGAACTGCTGAGGAAGTCGAGAGGAAGATAGTGGCGGAAGCGGCAAAGGCTATCGGGTGTGAGGTATGAACGGGATACTGATAATAGATAAGCCAAAGGATTTCACATCCTTTGATGTTGTTGCCGTAGTAAGAGGATGTCTGCGTGAGCGCAGAACAGGACATACAGGTACTCTTGATCCTATGGCTACGGGAGTGCTTCCGATATTGCTTGGCACTGCAACAAAGGCACAGTCACTGCTTCCCGATACTGACAAGGAATACAGGGCGAAGTTCCGTCTGGGACTGACTACCGACACCCTCGATATAACCGGAAAAGTACTTTCACAGACAAGTCCGCATATTACCGGACAGCAGCTGGAGGAGGTGCTTGTGCATTTTCGTGGAGATATAATGCAGAAGCCGCCAATGTATTCGGCAGTGTATAAGAACGGAGTAAGGCTTTATGAGCTTGCGCGTAAGGGGATAGAAGTTGAGCGCGAGGAACGTCCTGTTCACATAAGCACTCTTGAGCTTCTGGACTTTGATGAAAGTACACAAAGCGGCAGTCTGAGTATCGCCTGCTCAAAGGGTACATACATCAGGGTGATATGTGATGATATAGGAAAAGCCCTGGGCTGCGGCTGTGTAATGACGGAGCTTTGCAGGACAAAAGCCTGCGGCTACACGCTAAAGGATGCTGTCGCACTGGAAGAAATAAGGCGTCTGGCACCGGAGGGTATAGAGGAACTGGAGAAATTTATCCGTCCGGTAGAAAGCATTTTCTCAGAATATCAAAATATCACCATAAGCGACAAGCAGGCTGTCCGTTTCAAAAACGGCGGCGCACTCATGCTTTCAAGGCTGAGGTCATTGAAAGCTGTTTCTCCATCTGATGACGGCAGAATGCTCAGGGTATGTTCGGCAGGTGGAACATTTCTCGGTCTTGGAGCTGTCGACCTCAACCGTCAGGAGCTTACCATAGCAAAGCTTTTCTGACTTTAAGAAAATGTGGAATTTGGAAAGTGGAAAGTGGAATTAAACGTGGAGCTGCCGGTACGTTTTTGTACTACAAGGCACTTACTGCGGCGCATGGCGAAAACAAATTTCAGGGGCTCCCTATAGTGAGAGTATTATAATCTTCTCTTATTACTTCTCAATAATATAATGTAAAGGAAAAAAAGAAAGAAGGTAAATGAATGCTTCCGAAAATACCCATCTTCGGATTATCCGTACCATCATACGGATTATGCGCCTTAATAGGATTAGCATTTGCAAGCGTTATGATATATTTTTCTTTGAAAGGGCGCAAGGATTATTCAAAAACTCATCTTGTATTTATGATTTTGTGGGCTATCGGTGGAGCCCTTGTCGGTTCACGTCTTGTCTATATGATAACAAGGGTCGATGTGTTTGTATTTACCGCTCAAAAGGGTATCAATATTTTTGAGTCCTTCGAGACTTTCAGTGAGTTTATCACACTGATACTCGGCGGCATGGTTTTCTATGGCGGTCTTTTAGGAGCGCTTATAGCTGTAAAGCTTTACACCATGAAAGCCAAAGTGGACTTTGATGTCTATGCAGATGCTTTTGCTCCTGCTATACCATTATTTCATGCCTTTGGACGTATCGGCTGTCTTCTGGGCGGCTGCTGCTACGGCATAGAAGCAAGCTGGGGAGTTCCCTATACGCACATTGCACATGACGGCTCGGAAATAATAATTAACCGACTTCCTCTTCCTTTGATAGAAGCCTGCTGTAATATACTTATAATGGCTGCTCTGCTTCTGCTGAGACGCAGGGGCTTTAAAAAGGGAAGCATACTTGCATTTTATTTTGTGTTCTATGCAGCGGTAAGATTTACTGATGAGTTTTTCAGGGGTGACGAAATACGCGGCAAGCTTCTCGGTCTTTCAACATCTCAATGGATAAGCATTGGTGTAATGATAGTTGGCATATATATGCTGCTGAACCGATATGTTCTTAAAAACAAGGACAGGTTCGGATATAATGTAAAGAAGGGTGAGATACCTCAGGGTTGCGCATATCACAAATATCAAGGTGTCATTTATCCTTCTGAATTGGAAAAATACAAACTGCTGCTGGAAAAACCTGAGGCTGAATTTCCTTCAAGCACTCAGCAGGAATAAATTGCCTGTAATTACAAAGAAACAGACGTACTATCCTTTTGGTCGGATAATGCGTCTGTTTTTATTATTATCTATTGTTTTTCTCCATTGCCCGCATGAAAGCCTTGCGGTACGACAGCGTACTTGCAGTTCTACATTTAATTCCACTTTCCACTTTCCACATTCCACATTTATTCTCAGGGCATGGTTTCCATTAATATAGAGATGTCCTTTTGTGAAAGATAGCGTTTTACCCTTTGAACGATAGGATAATTCAGCTCTGAGCCTGCAATAGCTTCAAGATATTTCTCAGCCATACTATCGTTTCCTGAAACGATATCGCTCACCGCTATACCGTAACAATAAGACAGCTCCGAATATCCGAAGGACCTTTCTGACCCTGTAATATCCTGTAGGTTCTGATGCGCAGCGATATTGTAGCGTTTGCAAAGCTCACGGTCTGTCCCTGAGAGCGCTTCCGGCGTTCTTTTGTAAAACTCGACCGACAGGCAAATGTACTCAAAGCGGTTTACATACGATGTTCTCATCCTGTCGCTTCTGAATTTAACCATCTGAAGCTGCTCCTGCATACGGGCAAGAAGTTCGGCTGTATTGCTCAGGTCATGCTGTATTTCTTTGAAATGCAGCAGATTTGTCAGGTATATCAATGTGTATATGGGTCTGCCTGATTTTTCGATCCGCTTCTTTACACGGGCAAGACAGTCTGCGGCTTCAGTAATGCGTTCATTTGCTATACAGCCATAAGCCATGTTCAGAAGAACTGCTGTTTTATTTCCGCCTACAGTTCTTTTAGAAATGCGTTTCTGTTTTGTATACCATTTGTCAAAATCCCTGCCGCATTCCGACAGCGAAACCATATACAGCCTTATTGAAAATATAACTACAGCAAACATTGATATCAAAGATATAAAATACAAACAAAGGCTTATTCCGACATCTTTCATTGTCTCAGCGGTAACGGAAAGAAAAAACGCCAGAACCAGCAGCGCGACATTCAATACATACATTATCGCAGTGGGCAAAAACGCAAACATCATATTCTATCAATCCTTATACGATCATAAGTATCTGCTGTCAAAGCAAATATGTTCTTGCATCCTACAGTGCAGCCATTATAATACAGGCTGCAACCATTCCGATGATCATCAGAACAGGAAGCGCACATCCCAGACATCCTCCTCTATATCCCGGCGGCGGCGGGGGAGGGGGACCTCCGTAGCCTCTTCTGTAGCCGCCTCTGAAACCTCCGTAATGTCTTGGCGGCGGAGGAGGGGGCGGTGGTGGTCTGTGTCCGTATCCGGGCGGAGGCGGCGGTCTGTGTCCGTGTCCGGGTGGTGGGGGCGGTCTGTGTCCATGTCCCGGCGGGGGTGGTCTGTGTCCAAATCCGGGACCTCCGGGTCCTCTGTTCATAACTATTCCTCCATTCTGAAGTATGTCGACCGTATAGAACAGACTGAAAATTATACGATGATATACCGATATAAAACAACGGTAAATACCGAATATCCAATAACACAAGCGGTCACTTGCTGAGCTGCTCAGAAATCTCAGCGTCAGATAATACTGCTTTTTTCAGTTCGTCAAGACTTTCAAATTTTTTTTCATCCCTGATGAAGCGCTGTAGCCTGACATCGATTTTTTCACCATAAAGTTCTCTTCCGTTGTAATGCGGCATCCATGTTTCTATCATGACGGAATCTGAACCTACAGTAGGCTTGATGCCGATATCAGAAACGCCGTGATACTTCATACCGTCCACTGTAACAACAGATGAATATACGCCAAAGCGGGGTTTGACAAGCTCCTCAGGGAATTCCTGATTCAGTGTCGGGAAGCCGAGACTTCTGCCAAGATGTCTGCCGTGAACAACTGTAAGACAAAAGCCGTAAGCCCTGCCAAGCATCTCATTAGCTGAGGGAATATCCCCGTCAGCTATGCACTGTCTTATCCTTGTAGAGCTTATGGGCTTCGACTGAAAGCAAAGCTGCGGCTGAGTAGTTTCGGTAATGCCATACTCTCTGCACAGTTCACCAAGAACCTTTCCGTTTCCGAGCGCACCGCTGCCAAAATGATAATTAAATCCGCAGCCTGCGTGTCTGGCATTGAACCGACCTATAAGTATATCCCTGACAAAATTTTCTGCTGTAATATTCCTTATGGTACGGAAGTCGATAAGATAAACTCTCTGAACACCCAGCTTTTCAAACAATGATAGTTTTTCATCAAGGGTGATTATCCCACCGGGAGCTTCTCCGAACAATATTTTTCTTGGACTCTGCTGCAATGTGAACACGCATGACAGCAGCCCGTTTTCATTTGCATATCGTACAGCTTCAGTGATCACAGCTCTATGACCTGAATGTACGCCGTCAAAATATCCCAGTGCAACGGAGGTTTCCTCCTGAGAGCGCACTGCCTCACTAACGATTTCCATATTTTCCCCTTTGTTACCAGTGTTCCTGAAAGTATTTAACTGTCAATTTATAAAATCTGAATTTGTACTTGCCCAATGCTGAATATTCAGGTCTGCAAGCCTGATCTGTTTCTGAATTCCTCTACGGACATATCCGCCTGTTCAGCAGCCTGATCAAGGTTTATCAACCTTTTTCTGACCAGCGCTACAAGTGTGTTAAGTATGCCTTTAGCTTCGCCCTCAGCTCTGCCCTCAGCTCTGCCCTCAGCTCTGCCCTTAGCTTCGCCCTCA
>CAMHOE010000075.1 GCA_946186665.1 uncultured Clostridia bacterium
AGCATTACAAAAGCATTTTTCTGTCTGTAATTATTATCTGACAAATTCTGATTTAACTTAATAATCCACATCTTTTCGGACTGCTTCGGCAGTCCTTTTTTGCTGTCAAATCCAAAACACTTCCTTTATCAGCTTTATCACTCTGTTCTCTTTGCGTTTTTTTCTGATAACAGGCTCATCGTCTTTGGCTTCTTCGCCGTCCCTGAAAGCAAGCTCTTTTTTCAAATGCCTGATATAAAGCGTTTGAATAATGTCAATGACAATGAATATCAGCAAAAACCAAATCATACGCTCACCTCCCGAATAGCTTTATTTTCTTTTTGGTATCAACATCGGTGTACAAGTGCAGAATTTCCGTATAAACATTCCTGTTCCACTCACACGGATTTGTATAATTGGGACTTGTGCGTAGGCGATAAGCCTTGCAATGCCCTTGTATCATAGCTTTGTTGAATTTCAGAAAGTCAGGCTGTGAGATAGGATAGAAACAGTAGTTGATCTCCTTGTTGTACGGCAAGGGCAAATTGAGATATTCTTCAAGATAGGATATATCCCATTCCGTTCCTCTGCACATCACGATTTTTATATCAGCCTTTTCAAAAAGCTGTTCTGTTATATCCAACACAGCAACAATCCTGTATTTTTCTGTGACATTACTTTCGTCATAGACTGAAAGAGGATAGATAGGCAGATCGTTGACGGTACAACCGTTTTTGGCGGCTGTAACATCTATTTCGTGAAATCTCAGAAACCTGTCATATACGCTGTCCGGCAGAAAAAGAGAAATACTCTGTCTTGCCTGTGACAAAACAATCGCCATTTCAAAAGCTGTCTGTATAACTCCGCTTGTGTTGTGTATCGAGGACAGACCAATAACAAAATGCTCACCTTTTCTCTGCTCCTGCAATTCATCAAGCTGTGCTGTGTTTTCGTCTGAGTATTCCTCATCAGCAGCCGCCTTACTGAATTTTACCTGTGTATTGTCAACCACTTTGGCAAGTTCTGACTGTAATGTTTCGCTGACCTCAAAGTATTTATTATTTTCGGCTCTCTTTTGTAAAAGTGTTTTGAAGTCCTCTAAATCCATCGGAGTTTTCAGCAAGTCAAAAAAGTCTTTCTTAAAGCCCTGCTCATAAAGTTCGGATATAGAAATGTCAAATACACCGTTTTCGATAAGCTCTGTTGTTGTCTGCAAAAACTCCTGTTCGTCCGTTATCTTGCCGTAAATATAAACAAAACGAATGTCGGGAGCTTCTTCCCGTACTTTCAGTATCTCCTTTATCAGATCAGCACCACGATTACGATAACCACGAAAAACCACAACAATATGCGGCAGAAAGTCAATAACTCTCCTTGCAAAGTCGGTACGCAATTCGTTTTCATAGCTTAAAACACCGTAGTTATGCTCCGTAAAGTCCAAGTTTTTGGTAAGATACTTTTGTGTGTTCTTATCGCATAATATAATCAAATTCACTGTTTATCCCTCATTTCCGTCAGGAGAGCTTTGAGTTGGTTTATTATTTCTTCCGTAAATGCTTCATAGAGAATTGATGACCAGACAAAGATATAATCCTTGCCGTCAGACCGACAGAGAATAACAAGCCTGCTTCTGTACTCCTGTGCTTCTGCAAGTCCTGTTGCCCGTCTGAAAACTGTCGGCTCTGCCGTTGACCAATACTTTTCAAGCGTTATTTCGCTGAAAACGGAATTGCCTGTTACCTTGCTGAATTTATATCTGCCGTCAGAATAGTAATACTGATATACCGTTAAGTCTGATAAGTTCAGCTCTGCGGATTTTTTTGACAGTATCTTAAAAACCGTATCTTTCCCTTTTCGTCCAGGCTTCATACGCGGGACAGAACTATCGTTTCTCATAGAGTCGGACGCGAAATCGGCTCCGGCGGCTCGCCGGTCTTTGAAAGTCCTGTTGACCTTTGGTTTTGCTTTGCTGACCGTTTCAGGCTGATAGATCGGGACAGGCACTTTCGGCTTTTCTTCCTCTGTGACTGTTTCCGTTTGTCCCAGCAGTTTTATCTTTACTTTCCTTTTTCCGAATGATATTCCCATAACTCACCTCGTCAGGATAACAAAGGACTTGCCGCCCTCTGTTATCCTGTTTCCATACACTAATTTTCGCCAAACTTTGTCGTGCAGATCTTATACATCAGGCTGTCAGTCGGTATCGGCTTTTCAAAAGGAATGATCTTTCGTCCGCACACGATAAGCCCACTTCCTTTTTTGCCTGTTTTCAGATAGCTTTCCTGTGACGGTGACAGGCTGAACAGCTTTTGAAGCGTGTCCAAGTCCTCTTTTCTCTGCTGTAACAGGACAACAAATTCAGAGTTCAGGAGCATTGTCTTTGCCTGTGTACTTGTCAGCACTTCGGTGATGTTCTGTGTAATAGCAGTAGGCACACCGCCGTACTTACGGATACGCTTATATACCTTTGCGAAAAACTCTCCCGAACGGTGAGTAGTCTTTCCTGCACCGTCATTGAACATAATCGAAAACTCATCAATCCATACCCAAGTCCTGATACCGTTATCTCTGTTTTTACTCACTCTCTGCCATACATATTCAAGTACAACTTGCAGACCGACAGGTCTTATCTGCTCACCCATAGAGGAAATATCGAAAACAAGAAAACGCTTGTCGGTGTTGATGTTCGTCTTTCCTGAAAAGATATTGAAAGAGCCTGTGATGTATAACTCCAGAGAAAGAGCAAGGTTTTTCGCTTCGATTTCGGGCATAGCTACAAGTTTTTTGTAGAAGTCTATGAAAGTCGGTATCTTGCTCATATTGCCGTGAGAAGTGATGAATTCACGGTATGTTTCCTTGACACAACGGTCGATAAGCGTTCTTTCGTTGCTTGTCAGCTCCGCACCCTTTGCCGTTTCGCAAATCGTCATAATAAACTCTGCTTTGTTGGCAATAGCAGACTGTCCCTCCTCAACAGCGTTAAGATCAATATCAAAGACATTCAGCTTTGTCGGAGAGTTAGGTGCGATCTTTAAGATAGTGCCGTCAAATTCCTTGACTAACGGCTCATATTCACGCTCAGGATCAATGACAATAACCTCATCATTTGGATATTTTAATAACACATCGAACATTTCTGCTTTGGAGAACATAGACTTTCCTGCACCTGATGTTGCTAAGACAAAACCGTTGGAGTTCATTTCTGCCGTTCTGTCCAATGTGATCGCATTTCTTGTAACGAGATTTCTGCCGTAATAAACACCGTTTTTTGCAAAATGGTCGATATGATTGAACGGCACAAGAACCCCTGCCGCATCCGAAAGCATAGAAAACATTACCTTATCGTTGGTTTTACTGCTGAACGGCATTTGTGCAAAGGGCAGAACAGCCTGCAAAGCCTTTGCCTGCTGACCGCTTTTCGTTTCGACTATTAGCTGATGTTTTGTGGAAAGCGTTTGCGATATGTAATGAGTAAGGTCATCAAGTTCTTCTTTGGTTTTCGCTGTAACTGTGATTAAAAATCCGACTTCAAAAAGCTCACAATCTGTGCTGCCGAGCCTTTCCTGCAACTGATTGAGGTTTTTACGCTCATCGGAAAGTCGGTACGGGATATAGTCACCGCCTGTTTTATGGTTTTGCTCCATACGCTTCTGAATAGTCAGCTCCAAAGCAAAAATCTTCTTCTGCAACATATCCATAGCCTGTGACTTTGCAATTCTTGTAATCTGCTTGCTGACGGTTATTTTTTCGCTGTTGTCGATAATGTCATTTATCATTTCATCGTCAACATAAGTCGAATACTCCTTGATGAAAAGCACTCTTGTAAGCTGATCGCCTATTTCAATTTCGTGCTTGCCGAAACGAAAATAGGCAGGCGTAACATAGTTCTTGATACGACTGCCGTAAGCGTTTTTCGGGAGCATAAAAGGCACTTCCGAAAACTGATGATAGAATTTGTAAAGTATCTCAAAGACTTCTTCGGGGAACAACTGCTTCGTTGTAGAGCCGAGAGAAGAAAAAAGCTGCTGCAAGTCCTGATAGCACTTGAACAGCACATTTGCATTGTCGATTTTCCCTGTTGGCTTATAGGACAGAGCCATCAGCATAATTTTCTTTGCTCCTGCTTCGGTACTGCCACTGATAACATCGCCCATAATCTTTCTGTAATCGTCCGATATTTCGGGATAATCCTGAGAGAACGGCATAAGCGTTTCCCTGAGAATATCCGTGTCAATATCGGTATTCATCAAAAACTCCTGCAACTTGATGTCAGTCGGGATAGAGTTCATAAGCTGTGTGTACTTCTTATAAACTTCCTGCTTTTCTTCGTCACGGAACAGCGAATAGTCGATATTCTCAAAGCTGAAAATCAGCGAATAACTGCCGTCATAGTTCAGGAAAAGACCGTTTTCGTATGCTTCCTGAAACGGTATTGTTTTCTGTGCCGTCTTTGGAATAACAGCCTTTTTCGCACCTAAAAACTTCTTGTCTATCTTATTCTTTTTCCAGAACAGCATCGTCAAATACATCCTCCTCACGACAGAAATATCTTGTATCGGGCTTTAATGATGACAGCAGGAAAGAAAAAAGGTTTACTCCTCCCGGACGCACCACCCCAAGACCGATAATAATTGCCATTTCGATAAACACTATCCAACCGATAAGGTCAATCGAAAGATCGTACTGCATCAGCCACAGTACCGTCAGACCGCCAACTACAACGGCAACTGCCGCAAAGACCAACTGTATCGGCTTCAATCCGAACAGACCGCCGCCACGCTGATTGAATATGTTTTTCGTCAGCTCAACTTTAATCAATTTACATCATCTCCTATCTGGGACTTGAAGTCCCATTTGTTTTTGAAAAGATATGGTTTTTTGTGTTTGTGTGTGCTATAATCAAATTGTCGTTAGTGCGATAAGTCGGAATTTAGAGGTGAATGAAATGCTGGCATTTGGTACAGATAATGAAAAAATAACAGCAAACTCCCCAAATGCTCCTTTTCTCTTGTCTATGACAGATAATTCTGACAATGAATTATCAATCATAATTGCTTTGGCAAAAAAAGGAGAAAAAGGTGAGGATTTAGATTTGACTCTCTATCCTTCGGAAAATGTTGACAGAGTTAAAGAAATGCTTATTGAGTCATATCCTGTATACGAAGACCATGAACAGGTATATAGAATACATTTCAAAGACTATGTAATATATCAATGCAGAAATGAAAGCTACACTTGTTGGGATGATTCAGAAGTAAGAAAAGGGAAGTATCTGATTATTTTTGAAAAATCGAATTTGCTTGATTATTACGAGAGCGTATTATTTGATTGGGATGATGACGAAACAAAATCCAAAAGAAAACATTATGGCATTTACACTGAAAATCATATCATTGATGTAATATCCAATACCTCTCCGATAATCACGAAAATCCATTCTGGTTTATCTTAGTATCTGTATTTTAAGGACTGTCAACGGCAGTCCTTTTTGTTTGCCTGTTTTTACGCTGACACAAGGTTTTTCAGCACTTGCGGCGGCTTTATCATCAGGATAAATGCACCGACAGAAACCATAAAGAAGTTCATTATGCCGCCCTCAAGCGAGAACAGTTCGAGTACGCTGTTCGCCTGTGTGCTGACCGAAAATGCTTGATTTAGGTATTCGACATAGACATACCATATCACCGCCATAAAGACTACTTCGACAACAACGGAAATGTAAGTCAGGATAAACTTTCTGAAATACTGCTTTGTGGCTTCACCCGTCAGACAAGCAAAGAATACAGGTGATACACATTGAAGCATTGCAAGCTCAAAGTATCTGATAAACAGCTTGACGAACATAATCAGGATAAGCACAACGAGAGGAATAAGCACGAGCAAAATGCCTGCCGCCAACAGCAAGCCGTTGAAGAAGTCGATCAGCCAGCCGATGATCCAAGCATCACTGTGCTGTAAGCTGACACCGACATTGATACTGTTTGCTATATCTGCCGTTAGCTGTGTAATTTGTCCGAGCCAATCCGTAGCGATAGCCACGATACCACGACAAACGATAAGCGATATATCTACCCATATTTTTGCAAAGGTGAGCCGAGCCAAAATCTTGACACCGCCGCGCATTGTAAACATTTCATACTGCAATGCCGTTTCAAGAGCATTTACTCCTGCAAAAATGATTATCAGAGCATAAGCAAATGTACGGAACAAAGGAAAAATCTTGTCCGCAACGGCATTGTAATCAAAGCCGTAGAAAACGGTGCTTGTCACACTTGAGTCCGACATTGATTTGAATGTATCGGTAATGACATTCAGTAATCCTTTGTAGAGAAAAAAGACACCGTTTGCAATTCCGAGAGGACTGTCACCCTCTCCCAAGTTCGGGCTGACATAGCCTGAATTGACTAACTTTTGAAGTCTTGCAAAGTTGCTTTCAAGATTGGAATACAGCGTGTCATAGTCCTTATTGCCGTCCGTATTGCTTGCTTTTGCGGCATCATAGGCATTCTGATAGGATTGATAGGTAAACGGATATTCGCTCCAATGCTCAGAGTTTGATGGTGTCCAATCCTTGATTTTATCCCACATATCACCCTGAATGGAGTTTGCCGTCCAAGTATCGACTTTATCTATTGATATACCAACTAATTCTTGAATAACACAAGAAAATATGATATAATATAAG
>CAMHOE010000076.1 GCA_946186665.1 uncultured Clostridia bacterium
ACTATTATTATACGCTATTTCTCGTCAAAAATCAACCATTTGTTGTGACAGAGCCTTATAATAAAAAAGGACAAACCTCTATTTGTACCATTTTAACATTTTTTATAACAAACGCAATACTTTTTCTATACCGCTCAAAGAAGTTTTCTGATTTTGCGCGTATTCATATAACAGTAATAGCCGCCCGGACTATAACCCGGACGGTATTTATCCTCTCTGCAATCTCTTTGATCGGCATAATAAAGTGTGTTCCTTTTGAAAAACGATGTTATCTGCGCATTATGGCTATTGGGCATAATTGTAAACCTGCGGATTATAGAACATTTAATCATAAAAAGAAAATTTATCAGATATCTTGGGGATTTATAAGGATTTTATTAGACTAACAATATGTTTTATAAGAATATTTTATTGACAAATCCTGATAAAATGCTTATAATTATAATCAGGAGGCGATACTATGCTTGAAAGTGAGCTTGTGGCACTAATCAGAAACATACAATCCATCAAGAGCGAAAGCAATAAAATAGAAGTAAAAGCTGCCGGCAAGGGCTGCCCTAAGGTGAGAGATACCCTTTCTTCATTCTCAAATCAGTCCGGCGGCGGAGTAATAATATTCGGCATAGACGAAAACGAAAACTACATTGTATGCGGTGTATATGATGCTGCCGATCTTATGAAAAAGGTCGAGGCACAATGCCTTGAAATGACACCGGTGATAAGACCGCTGTTCTCTGTTGCCGAGATTGATAATAAAACGGTGGTATCTGCGGAGATAAAGGAAATTGAGAACACAGAAAAGCCTTGTTTTTATAGCGGTGTCGGTCGCTTAAAGGGCTCTTATATACGCTGCGGAGATGCTGACAGGCTGATGACGGAATACGAGGTCTACAGCTTTGAAGCCTTCAAGAAAAAGATACAGGACGAGCTGCGTACTTCCGAAAGAGCGGTTATGAAGGATATGCAGACAAATACTTTTGAGCTGTATATAAACCTGCTCAGAACTAAAAAGCCCAACCTCGCAGAGCTGCCGACTGAAGATCTGTGCCGCTTGCAGAGCTTCACGGAAGGCGGTAAGCCGACACTTGCAGGGCTTATACTGTTTTCTGTCTATCCTCAGGCATTCTTTCCACAGCTTTGTATTACGGCGGTATCTGTTCCGGGAACGGAAATAAGCAGTACAGGTTCTGTTGGTGAGAGATTTATCGACAACAAAAGAATAGACGGCAATCTCGTTCAGATGCTGAATGATGCCCTTCATTTTGTGCGGAACAATATGAAAACAGCCACTATCATTGACCCCGATACGGGCAAAAGAGCTGACAGGACAGACTACCCCGTAATTGCAATCAGAGAGCTTATCCTGAACGCACTTATCCACAGAGACTACAGTATACACACCGATTCTGCGCCTATCACTATCAGGATGTTTACCGACCGCTTTGAAATAGAAAATCCCGGCGGTCTTTACGGCAGAATGACCATTGACAGACTTGGCAAATTTGCCGCAGATACCCGTAATCCCGCTATTGCAAATGCTATGGAAATACTCGGAGAAACCGAGAACCGTTACAGCGGTATTCCTACTATCGTCAGCGCTATGGAGGAATACGGTCTGCCCGAGCCGGTATTTGAAAGCGACAGAGGTATTTTCAAGGTTACGCTGTATAACCGCAGTTTCAGCAGTTCTGTTTCCGACCCTGTTTCAGAAGAAATTCTCAGCTTCTGCCGCACTCCGAAAAGCCGTGCGGAATTGGAGGAGCTGTTCAAGGGCAGGCTGACCATTGCTTATGTGATGGAAAGATATGTAAAGCCTATGATCGAAAGCAAACAACTTGCTTTGACTATTCCCGATAAACCGAAGAGCAAAAATCAGAGATATTACACTGTATAAAACGCAGCAGCCGCCCGGACTCTCACCCGGGCGGCTGTTCCTCATGCCCCAATATGTAATCTTTCCGCAATATCCTTGATCGCCATAATAAAGCTGTGTTCTTGTGTCAATGTTATCTGCGAGGGGTCGCCCTCACGTATTCTGAGTGTTCGTCTTATTTCCTTTGGTATAACGACTCTGCCGAGGTCGTCTATACGCCTGACTATTCCTGTGGCTTTCATAGTATATTTCTCCTTTTGTACAAATTTTTCGGTATTAGTATTTGTACATTGGTGAGAGAATATACTGAAGCTATCAACAATATTGGTAAGTATATTTCCGGACTTGTCACATAATCACACATTATTCAATAACGCAGTGACAAATGGCATACTCAAGCAAAATATTGATAAGCTCATTTCTCGAACGATTAGTCTCCTCTGAAATTTCATCAAGTTTGATAACTGTTTCTTCCTTGATTCTGATCGAGAATGTTTTATATCCATCTTCGCCTTTAAGCTTCTTTTTTATGATCAGTTCTTCTTTCATATCAATCACCTCACCAATATTATGGCTTGACGGTGGTAATAATATGTTATAATATATAACATAAACTTTAACATTATACAGAGGCGCTTTATGATAAAAAATATTTATTGTGTTAAATGCGGTAAACAAATAGCATTTGGAACATATACCAACAAATGGCTTTGCAAACAATGCGAAGATGAAATAAATAATTCTTATTCAGAAAATCAAAAAAGAAGTAATTCAATGATAATATTTGGAATACTTGTCATCTTATCAGGCGGCGGCTTTTAGATATACGGTGATAATTTAAACAATGATATGGATACTGTCATGGAAAGCTTTTTTAATTCCGGAAAAACAGATCCAGGTTCAATCTACATTGATATAGGTATTGTTATCATTATAGTTGGTGCTATACTTGTATTATGTGGGATAATCGGTAAAACAACTGCAAATAACCACAGTAAAACAAATAATGATATACCTTTTTTACCAAAAAATGAAATACAAATACCAATTTGTATTGACACAATGATGATAATGCTTTATAATTGAAACTGAAGGTATCAATTTTGCATTTCTTTATGGAAGGGAGTGAATAAATGGACGATTACGTAGCAGGAAAGGCATGGAAGCAGGAAAAATATCAGCATATCCTTGAAGCCGGCTATACGCTCTTTGCTGAGAAGGGTCTGGATAATGTAACGATGACAGAGATCGCTGATGCAAGCAAGGTAGGAAGAACTACAGCATTCCGCTATTTCCCCTCAAAGGCTGAGCTGGTGGTCGCTGTCTCGACATGGAAATGGAGGGAATATATAGAACTGCACAACAGCCTTCTGTATCCGGATGAAATTGAAAAGCTCACAGGGGCACAATACCTTCACTTTTTCATCGGGTCCTTTCTGGATCTGTACCGCAATCATAAAGAGTTTCTGCGATTTAACTATCTTTTCAACAGCTATTTGCGCAGTGAGGCGTGTACGGAAGAGCAAAAACAGCCCTATCTGAAAATCGCAAGCTCACTGGGCGTAAAGTTCCACGAGCTGTATGAACGCGGCAAGCGGGACGGCACTCTGAACACCGACGTTCCGGAGCAGACTATGTTTTCATGCACATTCCACATAATGCTGGCGGCTGTCACACGCTATGCTACGGGGCTTGCGGTGGTGATAGGCAGCGACCCTGAAAGCGAGCTTGTGATGCTGGCGGAAATGCTGCTGTCACGATTCACTAAAAACTCTGATAAAGATATGCGATTGAAATTCAATTAAGAGGAGGAAACTCAATGAAAGGCAAAGCTCTCAAAAAAATTCTTGCAGCGTCACTTGTACTGACGCTTATGTCAGGTGCTGTACCGATGACGCCGTTTGCACAGTCTTTTGGTGTAATTACAGCGAATGCAAAAGATGACTACGAACTGCCGTTCATACCGGCGCATACCGGCTATTACAAATTCTATGTTACCAATAATACCGACTTTGTTACGGTGACATGGAAAGGCGAAGAGGTAACAAGCAGCACTCAGCAGTTAGATGACAGACACAGTGTCATTATGTCCGCCGACAAGCCGTTTACATGGACCGTCGGAAATTCAACAAATACAGCAGCGCAGAACTCAAGCGGAAAATATGTTGTAAATCTGGGCGCGACTTCTGATGTAACGATAAACCCTTATTACGCAAGTGTGGCGCATGATACCGGTTATGCGCGTGAGAGTAATATCTACTTAAAGCCCGAAAACTTTGCAGAGGGCGAGTATTTCTACTATGACAAGTCTATCCCCACAGGAACGCTCAGAGCGTCAAAAAGCGAAAACACTGTAAGCTTTTCCACTGTGTTGGATACGCCTGTCGCTATGTATGACGAGCTTGGAAACCAGATAACACTCACTCAGAACGGCAGCGTCTATTCCTTTGAGCCTGTGGAGAGCGAAACTTACTATCTTATCAGGACACACATTGCAGGCACTGAAGGCAACTGGGACGGCAACGAAACTGGAATCATTCCTGGTTCTCCCCTTCCTACGCCTGTTGTAAAGCACGATAACGGTTCGGGAATCGAAGAGGACGTTGAGCTTACAAGGGCGAATTTCGATGAGTCAGGCAGTATGTTCATGACAGACAAGTCCTTTGCCGACGGCGAGATAATAAACCTTCAGGCTGACCCGAGCACACTTCAGGGTCTTTTGATGGTAAAGCCCGGAACGAGCGTGAGCGTATACAGAGCTATATACGGAAACTCCATACAGCTTACAAAGCTTGAAAATTCCGACAGCACCTCTGATAACTACACCTTCCCTATAATGGAAGTAGAGTCTTACTATATCGTAAAGGATTATCAGAAGGATATCTGTCGCTGTGACATGACATTCTATGACGCAGACAATAATGAGCTTGACCTTGATGCTCTGAGTTATACAGGTGAGAGCTTGGTTCCGGCTTCAGTAAAAATCGTTGACAGTGGTTACGAGCTGGTCGAGGGAGTTGATTATGAGATCGTATATGACGGCGAATGGATCCAACCTTCTGACGATGACGAGGAGATCTATCCCATTGTTTCGGTATCAGGTCTTGGTGATTACGCCGGCACCGGAACAGAGTTCCACGGCTATATCAACATAGAAAGCTTTAGTGTCACCCTCCCCGAAAACATGGAGATCGTAAACGGCGTTACTCTTACTGACGGTATGGCTTATTACGGTACAGAAATAAATTTCAGGGTCAATGACGGCTACACAGCAAGCAATGTTTCCGACGGAACAAACGCGCTTACACCCGATGAAAACGGCATCTATACTGTTGTAGTCAAAGGCGATCTGACAGTGAGCGCAGATATCGAAGAGATACCGCTTGAAAACAACTCAACTGTTTCCGCAGAGGAAATAGTTTTCGGTGACAGCATAACAGTCACAGCTGACGCTGAGGGCGGCGCAGGCGGCTTCACCTACGCTGTATATTTCAAGAAGGATTACTCTTCTGACTGGACTGTAAAGCAGGACTTTGACGAAAACACAGAGGTTACTATAAAGCCCGCAAAAGCCACAGCTTATAGTGTTCTCGTTATCGCAAAGGACTCCAGAGGAAAGACCTCTGAAAAGACCTTCAATATCGATGTTCGCGGAAAGCTTACTAACACCTCTTCCCTCGAAAAGGATGAGATATATTTCGGCAATGATATCGTTGTCAATGCGTCAGCAGAGGGCGGCATGGGTGACCGTACCTTTGCAGTGTACTACAAGAAGACTGCTTCAGACAAATGGATAACCGCTCAGAACTTCTCTGACAACACTTCTGTCAGCATTACTCCTGCCGCTGCAACTACCTATAACGTTGTAGTAAAGGTAAAGGACAGCAGAGGCGTTGTATCCAGAAAGGCATTTACAGTAACAGTAAACGGTATGGAAAACACCTCTACAGTTACCGTAGATACCGGCTCCGACAGCGACAGGATCAATAACATCAAGGTAAGCTGTTCGGCAAAGGGCGGTATCGGAGAGCTTCAGTATGCAGTATACTACAAGAAATCAGCTTCCGACAATTGGATGATCGCTCAGCGCTTCTCTGACAACACTGAGCTTACCATAACTCCTGCCGTACCAACGGACTATGACGTTATGATAAGAGCAAGAGACATCCGCGGTGTTGTATCGAAAAAGATCATTACAGTAAATACAAGCAAGAAGCAGGAAACATCAACTATAGTAATTGAAGACTGACACGTACAGAAGCTGTAAGTATTCCGTCATCTACATGAAGAATACAGACACAGAATGGATAACTGTACATAACTGTTCCGAAGGGACTGCTGTCACTTTACCGATAGACAGCGAAGGCTCATACACTATTTGTGTAAAGGCAATGGATTCATTCGGAAACCTTGCAAAGCAGCACAGATGATTTTCATTTGTGAGCTTTACGATACTGCGATAGGCAGCCTGACAATAATTGTTGAGAGCCTGAACAGCATTAACAACATCTGAACAAAAAACAGAAACGTCGGATAAAGATAATATCTGACGTTTCTGTTTTATATTTTTAGAACGGATCTGTCAAAGTGTATTCCATGTTTTGTTTTTCAAATACACTTTAACAAGCCGCAAAACCTCCATGTCCCTCCTGGTCATGATCTCAGTAAATACTTAATTAGTGACTGCTTTTTTTCTCCCTAAGCACCTTGAAATGCTGATAAACAGT
>CAMHOE010000077.1 GCA_946186665.1 uncultured Clostridia bacterium
AACCCTTTTGGGCTGTCCGGTTTTGTTTTTAGGGCTGTCTTACTGCGACAGCCCCGACTTTTATGTATTAATAAAGATAAAAAATCAGGCACACTGATATTTAAAATAATCAGTGTGCCTGATGGTCATTTGTTGGTAATTAGCTTATCAGCCTGCGTATGTTGACCATTCGCCGTTTTCATACTTGAACTTTGTTTTATCAACACCTCTGCCGGCCTTAGGTTCTGTAGATGCGTCAACAGTATAGATCTGACCTGCATTCTCATTTTCATCGAACTTAAGGTCTGCTGTCTGGTAAGCTGTAGCGCCTGCGTGTGCATCGTCATCGCTTACGCTGCTGTTGAAGATTATAAACTGAGCATTCAGCGGAACCTTAGCTCTCCAGATATCAGTACCCTCTATCTGCTCCATAGGTGTGCCTGGGAACGGAGTAGGCTCATAGCCTTCGCCGCCGTCCTCAGTTGTTATCTGTACACAGCCGTAGTCGTTGCCGTCCTTATCAGTTGTTCTTGCATATTCTGAATGCCACCAGTATGCAGAAACAGTTTCCCATTTTGTTTCGCTGTTATCAAAGTAGATGTAATCAGTAAGCTCGCCGCCTGCATCCGTGGTTCCTGCATCCTCAGACGACTCAGCTGCTGTAGAGTCATCTGCGCTTTCTGCTGCGGAGTCTTCTGCGCTCTCTGCTGCGGACTCTTCTGTTGAAGCAGCAGATGAAGCAGTTTCTGTAGAAGAGCTGCCTGACGACTCACTGCCGCCGCAGCCAGCAAGCGAAAGGATAAGAGCGGATGCGAATAAAACAGCACCAAATTTCTTTAACTTAACCATTGTTATCTCCTCCGATTTTCAGGAAAATGCGGTTGCACATTTCCATATTTTGTTGCTTGTATTATAGCACAATCATTATAGAAAATTCAATATTTATTACAATAATTTTACTATTAAAATGCATTATATGTATAAAATTGCAATACAGAGAAGTACTTTGTAAAACACGGTCATATCAGAAAAAGACACGTCAGAATTACAAATTACAGACGAAATTTTATATATTACGAGGCTTAAATGTAAGTTTATCAATATGTATGGTCGCATATTTCCGTGATTTTTTCCTGAAGCTTCAGAAAGTCCTGAAAGGCAGCAGGTTTGTTATTCGGATTACGCAGAAGGGCAGCCGGATGCAGCACGGGCATAAACAATACACCATTTTTTTCAAAGAAGGTGCCATGCTCTTTCATTATCTTGATATCGGGCTTAATAATTTTTGCAGCTGCGATACGTCCAAGACAGACTATTATTTTAGGTCGCAGTACAACGAATTGTTTTCTGAGCCATTTGATACATTGTTCCTGTTCTTCGGGAAGCGGGTCACGGTTTTTAGGCGGACGGCACTTTACGATATTAGCTATGTAGATATTCTTATGTCTGTCGAGATCCACAGCTTCAAGCATTTTATCAAGAAGCTTACCGGCTCTTCCGACAAATGGCTCACCCTGAAGATCCTCATTTTCACCGGGACCCTCTCCAATAAACATCACTTCAGCATTGTCTACCCCCACTCCGAAAACAACATTAGTACGTGTTGAGCAAAGACCGCAGTCCATACAGTTAACACATTCATTTTTCAGTTTTTCAAATTCATTATTTATCTCAGCCATAATATCACTCCGTATTATAATTTTCTTAATTGTAACATATTATTCCATCTCCGGCAACCGGTGCGTGACCGCACAGGACGACTTAATGCGTGACCGCACAGGACGACTTAACAACGCATCAGCTTATGATATAATCGTCCGCGACGTGCTCCAAAGGGAGCACTTTGGCTGTTGCTGTGGACGTCTATAGTTTTAATGTGGAAAGTAAAAAGTGGAATGAATGTACGTTTTCGCTGCGCCGGTGCGTGACCGCACAGGACGACTTAACAACGCATCAGCTTATGATATAATCGTCCGCGACGTGCTCCAAAGGGAGCACTTTGGCTGTTGCTGTGGACGTCTATAGTTTTAATGTGGAAAGTAAAAAGTGGAATGAATGTACGTTTTCGCTGCGCCGGTGCGTGACCGCACAGGACGACTTAACAACGCATCAGCTTATGATATAATCGTCCGCGTCGTGCTCTAAAGTGAGCACTTTGGCTATTGCTGTTTACGTCTATAACTTTCTGTCTCGGAACATTTGCACATTTTATATTTGAATATGCAGGCGCATTAAGTTATGAAGCGGAAGGAATTATATATTCTGATAGACCAGCCGAAACAGCAGCCCTAAGGCTGCGCCGGCGGATGGAAACAAGTGCCTGGCAAATCTGCGCCGTCAATCGCGGATAGGAAGATGTTTGGTCATACTATCAGAGTGAGCTTTAGCGAACGCCAGCGCGAATTGACAGCGGAGGCACTCCGCCGCGAATTGGGTGTGCAAGCCTTGCACCGCGAATTTGGAGCGCAGGCTCTGCGCCGCCGAAATTTGGTATTTACAAATCGTAAAATTTTAGTATAATAGTATTTAAGGGAAGTGTTTTTTGTAATTGTAATGAATTGCCAACTAACGGAAAAGAGGTAAAAATATGAAAAAGCCGGGATTTGTAATAACAGAAACTTTATTCTCGCTTGTCTTAGCTGCCTCTGTCGCAGCTGTTGCCGTGCTTGCTATAGATCTGAAAACAAATCAGTTCCATATTGATGAGTTCAATCCCTTTGTTCAGGAAAGCTCCGCAAAACAAAGCAGCGGCTCTGACAAGGAAAAAGATAAAGCAGACAACAATAAGACAAGCCAAAGCTCCTTAAAAGAAATCAGCAAGGAACAGTCCTCAGCTGAAAGTAAAACTGAAAGCTCCGCCGCTGAAAATTCCAAAGAAGAAACCTCTGAGCAGGAAAGCTCTAAGGAAGAGAATTCCAAGAAAGAAAGTTCAAAGGAAGAAAGCTCAAAGACTGAAAGCTCGAAGGAAGAAAGCTCAAAGACTGATGATGATACCATAAAGCTCGTTTCTGAACCGGATGATCTTAAAAAACAGCCTGAAGAGCTTGTGGATATGCTCGGAAACTACGGATATTCTCTTGAAGGAAACTTTGACGGCAACAAAATAATATTTGTTGATACATTATCAACAGATGATAAATCCAAAGCATTGGTATATTGCTATCAGAAATCCGAAAGCACCGGATACTGGTGGAATGTTGTCGGAAATGGTAAGGCTATGACAGACAAGGCTTACATCGGAGAAAACGGTTCCGCATATGATACTGCTCCGGACTCAAAGGTAACTCCTGCGGGAATATACCTTGTGGGCAGCGGATTTTACATCAAGGACAAGCCTGATACATCCTATGAGCTTTTTGAGATAACCGATGATACCTACTGGGTAACGGACCCTGAATCAAAATACTATAATCAGCTCGTAGAAGGAACCGATGATAAGGACTGGAGCAGCGCCGATCACATGATCACATCCGAGAAATCATATAAATACGGTCTTGTCATAAACTATAACACAAGTTCTCCTGACAGCAAAAAGGCTTCTGCAATATTCATGCACTGCGGCAGCAGCGCTACAGAGGGCAGCATTGCTGTTCCGGAAAATGTTATGAAAACCATTCTTGAATGGCTGGATGACGATAGTGTTGTATCAATCTTCATAAATCTGTAATTTGTATTATTGAGAGCGGCATTCTGCTGCTCTCTCTTTTTATAATACAGCTTGCCATCTTCATCAAACTGCGTATGTTATTACAATTCTGTACATAATGATGTTTAATTTTAATGCTTTGAACAAATAATAAAACAGGCTCATTATCCCGTGATGAGATAGTGTGCCTGTTTTCGTTCGGAAATATAATGGGTAAGTGATCAGAATTTGCGGTATTTTTTTACGGGACGCTGAGCTTTTCTTTTGCGGCTGTATACTGCGACGACTATTATATATGTCATTACAAGAATAGCAATAACAATAACACATATAATGAACCATTGAGATGTTACTACCTTTTTTATTCCGTCCACAGCAGAAAGCAATTCACTGCGGTCAACCGTTTCAGACGATACAAGATCTACTGTTACAAGCTTCTGGTTTGCATAGCTCAATGTTACTGTCCCTATCTTTTCGCCCTCTTTTATAGGAGCTTCTATTCTTTCAGGCAGATCATACACCTTGTCTATGCTTGAGATGTCAAGGTCGTCCGGCAGAATAGTAGAATAACTGTTAGCAGGTGCAAGCTGTATAGTATCCTTGTTCCATGCAAAATCCAGTCCGACCTCTTTAACAAGATCATTTTTGTCTATTATGGTCTTTATGCTCAGATTGTCAAATGCCCATTCATAAAGATTTTTTGAATCTATCATGGCACCGTTTTCATAGCTTTCTCCGTTTTCATCCTCATACGGTGCGCCGTATGCCACACAAAGATATGTGTAGCCTCCTTTGACGGCAGTAGACACAAGACAATATCCGGAGTCATTTCCTGTGGAACCGGTCTTGACGCCTTTTGCATATTCATAATAGTAATCGCCGCCGCGTACAGGGTCTATCATCGAGTTTGTGGTTACAAGATATCTGTCCTCTCCCAGACAATCGGATGTAGCAGTATCTGATATATCAATAAATTCCGGAAGCGTCAATGCGTACTTTGCTATCTTTGCCATATCGCTGACAGTCGTATAATGGTTCGGGTCGTTAAGTCCGTGAGGGTTTGCAAAATGTGTATGACTGCATCCCAGCTCCTTAGCCTTCTTGTTCATCATACTGACGAATTTATCAATATCACCGTCACCGATATAATCTGCAAGCACAAGTGCAGCATCATTTCCTGATGGTATCATAAGGCAATTAAGAAGCTGATAAATACTCAGTTCCTCTTTATCCTCCAGACCTGCCACAGAACTGCCCGTTCCGTCAAGCATATGCAGTACACTGCCCTTAACGGTAACTTTAGTGTTGTGTATATCGCTGACGTTTTCCGCAGTAATTATGTAAGTCATTATTTTTGTGGTAGACGCAGGATATCTTCTCTCATCCGCATTTTTCTTGTACACAACTGTCTCCGTATCTATATTTTCAAAATAGATAGCCGTGCAGTTTGTGTCAAAATCTATGTCAAATTCAGCCGCTTCTGCCGGCACAGCGGATATTAACAAAGACGACAAAAAAACAAGACAAGACAGAAGAATTGTCATTATTTTTTTCATAGAAAAAAATCAACTCCCGTGATATAATGAAATCTGTCCGAAGTGCGCAGAATAATTCTGCATCAGACGATAATGCTGATAATATGTCAGATAATATAACATATAAGTTTATTTTACCTTATTTACTTATAAAAGACAAATGGAATAATGCAAGAATTTATTGCTTACGATGCCGCTAAATGTAGTTAATTTTTTTAGGGGTTCCCTTAAGCTGTTTCCGGAAGGGTGTTTGTATGATATATGTCACAGGCGATATGCACGGAGAATATTCACGCTATGATAATAAAAAACTCAAAAAGCTTACAGAAAAAGATTGTCTGATAATATGCGGAGACTTCGGCTTTCTCTGGGACAATTCTCAAAGGGAAAAAAGTGTTCTGAAAAAGATAAGTGAAAAGAAATTCAAAACTCTGTTCATAGACGGAACACATGAAAATTTCAGCCTGCTTAATTCATACCCTATCACTGAGCTGTACGGAGGCCGTGTACAGAAAATCGACAACAATATATATCATCTTATGCGCGGAGAAGTCTATACTATCGAAAACAAGACAATATTTACATTTGGCGGAGGAGAGAGCAGCGACAAGGATATCCGCCGTGAGAACGGCACATGGTGGCCTGAGGAACAGCCTACAATTGAGGAAATGTCCTACGCTGTGGACAATCTGGACACCTTTGACCGCAGAGTAGATTATATTATCACACATCAGCCCTCAATGACACATATGGCGCTTGTGGAGCGGCGCTGTACCGTCAATCCCATATCTACATTTTTCGATGAGCTTTCACACAATATACATTATAAGAAGTGGTACTTCGGAAGCCTGCACAAAAACAAGAAAATGCCAAAGGCTCAGTCGCTCTTTACCGATATTGCAAAAATAAGCTGATATTTACTGCGCTTAAAACTGATATTGAATAAAAGAGTAGAAAAAATAAAGTTTCGCCAGCCTTTTCAAAGGCTGCGGGGTCCATGGGGCAGAGCCCCTGGTCGCCGTCCGCAGACGGCGAAATCCCCTTTTTAATCCCTCGGAATGGGGTGAATTCAAAAACAGTCCTGTGGACTGTTTTTGAAGAGGGGCTGTCGCAAAACGATCAGTTTTGCGACAGCCTTGAACTTTGAAAAAGATA
>CAMHOE010000078.1 GCA_946186665.1 uncultured Clostridia bacterium
AATTGAAGAAGTCTGAGCTTATCAACTTTGAAGATTACTTCAACGCACTGAAAGAAGAGCAGGAAAACGACGCTTAAAACTTACGACCAACTTACGACAAATTTACGACCAATTACAAAGAAAAGTAAAAGTTAATAGTATCGCAGTCAATACGAGAACTCCGTTTTATAGGCAAAAATCGGCTTATAAAGCGTTACATATATGCAGAAATAAGCTCCCGACAATGAAAAGTTTGGATAAATAAACTCAGTATTCATGCGGGTTTCAGCCTATTAAACATAGAATTTGCGACCAAATTGCGACCAAATAAAGAGAACAAGCAAAGAAAAACAGGGCTTCCGACAGTGATATCGGGAGTCCTGAATTTGTTTGTGAAAACGGGTTGCCGTGCTGCGTTGAGTTTGCACGGCTTTCATTTGTATGAGAAGCTATCCACCAATAATGCAATATACAAATTTTTTTGCAATAAACAGTATATAACACTTGACAACTGTTTTATACTGTTATATACTGTTTATGGAGGTTGACGATATGCATATAATTTTAAATTATACCTCAATGGTACCAATTTACGAACAGCTGATGGATCAGGTAAAAAAAGAGATCATAAGCGGCAGTCTTGCGGAAAATGAAGTGCTTCCGTCTGTCAGAGCGCTTTCCGGCGAGCTGCGAATAAGTGCTCTGACAGTAAAAAAAGCATATGATAAGCTGGAAGAAGAAGGCTTTGTTGTAACCGTGCACGGAAAAGGCACCTATGTTGCCGCGACAAACCGACAGCTTGCTATGGAAGCACGAAAAAAAACGGTGGAGGATGACTTTGCAGCTGCTGTACAGAAGGCAAATGCGGTCGGCCTTACCAAAGAAGAAATTCTTGAGATCGTTAAGATCATACTGGAGGAATACTGATGGTTAAGGTTGATAAGCTGGTAAAAAACTATGATGACTTTCGGCTGGATATCTCTATGGAAATACCGGATGGAACTGTAACAGGTATCGTCGGAAAAAACGGTGCCGGCAAAAGTACCACAATAAAGGCTATACTCGGTCTGATAAAGCCCGATGAAGGTCATGTCACTATAAACGGCAAGGAGGCATCCTTGCTCACAGGCAAAGAAAAGGAGTCCATCGGAGCTGCTCTTTCTGATTCAGGATTCAGTTCATACCTGCGTGTAGAGGATGTGATCTGCATCCTGAGAAAAATGTATCCGACATTTGACGAGGATTTTTTCAGAAAGAACTGCGTTTTGCAGGGTCTGACATTTGATAAGAGAATAAAAGACTTTTCTACTGGTATGAGGGCAAAGCTCCGTGTACTCGCCGCCGTCAGTCACAAATCCGAACTGCTTATTATGGACGAACCCACGGCAGGACTTGATGTAGAGGCAAGAAACGACATACTTGATATGTTCCGTCAGTATCTTCTTGATAATGAAAAACGCTCTATTTTGCTTTCTTCTCACATATCCTCAGTTCTTGAGGGGTTGTGCGATGATATATACCTGATACATGACGGAAAAATCATCCTTCACGAGGATACTGATACGATACTGAGCAATTATGCTGTACTGAAAATAAATGATGAAGCTTACGAAAAACTTGATAAAAGCTATATTCTCAGTGCGAAAAGGGAACACTTCGGATATTCATGCTTTACAAGTGAAAAGCAGTTTTATGCAGAAAACTATCCGGGGATCGTGATCGAAAAAGGAAATATAGACGATCTGATCTTAATGATGACAGGGGGCAGATAATATGTTGGGACTTATAGAAAAAGATCTGAGGCTTACCTTCGCCAGAAAACAGACACTTCTGATTTTCTTTGTTATGGCACTGATTATGGGGATATCAATGGACGTTTCTTTCATTGTCGGATACCTTACGATGCTTGCAGCAGTAATTTCGATCGGAACAATAAGCTATGACGAGTATGACAACGGATTTGCATTTCTGATGACATTGCCCTTTGACAGAAAAACATACGTCAGAGAAAAATACCTGTTCTGCCTGATAATGTCCGCAGCAGCATGGTGTATCGGAGCGGTACTGTATTTTATCGGAAGTACAGTCCGCCACGGTGGTGTAAACCTGATTGAAGAATTGCCGATGCTGATAGCATTTATCCCGGTAATGTACCTGTCGTCAGCGATCATGATACCTATGCAGCTGAAATACGGGTCAGAAAAAAGCAGGATCGTTCTGTTTATTTTATTTGGCTGTATAGCAGTTCTGATATTCGCAGCAAAAGACTTTTTCAGTGGCATAGAAACTCCTATTACCGAGCTGATTCGGACTATTGTAAATCTTTCTCCGGTCGTTGTCCTTCTTGCGATCATCGCTGTGTGTGCATTGGCATCAGGTGTTTCTTATATGCTCAGCATACGCATTATGAAGAAAAAAGAATTCTGATACGAGGATTATTGTCGATCATTTATTATGCAAATAGGAAAGTCGGGCAGGTAATTAAGCTTGTCCGATCTTTTTGCTATTATTCAAGGAATGATTATTGTTTCTTATTTAACTTCACTTTCAATAACACGGAAATTTAAGCTTATGTTATGTCATAGCCTGAATGCTTTGTTTTACATATTCTGTGACCTCCGCAGATGTCAGATAATCTTCATGCCTGATACCTGAAAAGATTTTTAATTCTGCATTGGCGTAGCACTTCGATAGTTTCTTTTGAACTTCCATAGGAAGTGTTGTATCCGCATCGGAACCGATTACGGTCACCGGACAGGTCGTATTCATGGCATATCTGTCTGCACGAATGTTATTTTTTATAAAGACCTGAAGCGGTCCCCAATATAACGGAAGAATCCGGTTATACATATCCGCACTTGTTCGATAACCTGACAGAAGAAACAATTTGCTGCAACTGCGTACACTTGCCAAGTAAGCAGCCATTCCGCAGCCGTAGCTGTGTCCGATCACGATAATCTTCTTCCCGGGATAGTGGATAGCTGCATAGTCATACAGTGCCTCGGCGGATTTCTGCATTGTTTGTAGATTCATCTTGCCGGAGTTTTCCTGCGTACCATGATAATCCACCGATAGGAACGGACAGTCATAATACCCTGCATACATACCAACCGTATTGTAAGCAATATACATTGACCCACCAAAGCAAAGAATTACATGATCAGAATTTTGTTCAAGAGCATAACCATATCCTGTCAAACCTTCGTCTACTTGTATTTTTTCGGGCTGAAATGTTACTTGCTCAAGTTTTCTATCGCCCTTATAGAATGAATATGAGACTGTTTGCATCACAAAGTCTCCTAAAAACAATACGATCATTATTCACATGATGACTTTCAGAATCACATAAGCAACACTCATTTTCTTCATCCTTTCCATCCTTTCTGCTTGATATCTGAAATATCTCAGCCGACTTTTGCCCAGTCTATCATAATTCCATGCAGAAGTCAAGAGTGAAAAGAAATAATTGACATGGTGTATAAAAATGCAAATCTATTTTTGAACGAGGTTACGCGATTAACCTATTGAAACATTGCCGTCTCCGTTTTATAATCTCATTGAACGAAATATACGGAGGGATGTTTGTGCGGTCAGATCCATTTTTACGTTCGGTAACAAAAATTGCTGTTCCTGTTGCGCTGCAAAGTATGCTCCAGGCATCATTCAGCATTGTTGACCAGATAATGGTCGGTAATTTGGGAAGTACAAGTGTCGCTGCCGTAGGTATCGCCGGAAAGCTTTCGTCTCTCTATGGGGTTGTTATCGGAGCGGTTGTTTCAGTAGCGGGAATTATGATCTCACAGTATATTGGCGCGAAGGACGAAAAAGAGGTGAACCGCAGCTTTTGCCTGAATACATCTATTTCGGTGATCATCGGTGTTATATTCATGTCCGTGTGTCTGCTGTTTCCAACTCAGCTTATGGGACTGTACTCAACCGATAAACAAACGATAAAAACAGCTTCTGAATACCTGATGATCATTTCCTTCGGTTTTTTGCCCTATGCAATAGATATGCTTATCTCTACCCGCTTTCGGTGTATGGAAAAAGCAGCCCTGCCGCTGATATTCAGTATTATGGCAAACGCCGTCAATACCGGACTGAATTATGTTCTGATTTTCGGCAAGTTCGGAATTGCGCCCATGAGAGCAAGCGGTGCAGGTGTAGCAACAGTTATTTCACAGCTATTCAATACGCTTTTGCTGGTAATAAGCCTGATCGTTGTTTGCGGAAAGAACAGATCGGAATTAACATTTTCCGTAAAGCTTACAAAGATGACTTACGGAAAATATGTTGCAATACTGCTGCCGATCCTTGTGACCGAGTTTATGTGGAGTCTGAGCGAAAATGTTTATGCTTCTGTCTATGGTCACATCGGTACGCTCGAATGTGCAGGAATGACTCTCACCTATCCGATTCAGGGGCTTTTGATAGGAGCACTCAGCGGTCTGGCGCAGGCTTCGGGAATACTGATCGGCAAGGAGCTTGGCAAGGGAAGATTTGATTCTGCTTATGAAAAATCAAAAAAGCTGATATTATATGGACTTATCGGGTCATTTGTATTGTCGGTCGCGCTGATATATTTAATGAATTATTATATTGACGCCTACAATGTAGAAAAATATGTCAAGCTGACCGCACAGCAGATATTGCTGGTGTTTGCTATCGTTTCACCGATCAAGGTGATGAACATGATAATCGGCGGTGGCATTATCAAAAGCGGCGGACGGACTAAAATAGTAATGATCATCGAACTGATAGGCACATGGGGTGTCGGCGTACCGCTCGCGCTGCTCAGTGCTTATGTATGGAAGCTCCCGATCCCGGTTGTGTATTTTATTCTTTCAATGGAAGAATGTGTGCGTCTGATACTGTCATGGATGGTTTTCAGAAGAAAGAAATGGATGAAAAAGATATGAATATAATTAAGAAGATCATTGAAAGAATAAAGAAGTTTTATTCAGAGAATTTGTTTGTTTTATCGACTGTACGGCTGCTGCTGATCATAATTATTACCGTATTATTATGGCCCCTGTTGTTAAGACTGGGTATTACAAGACCCGGATGGTGAGGTGAGAATATATGGAACACAGTAAAAAAGCCGCTAAAGCTCTTGGAATCGTTTCACTTGTACTGAGCATCTTAGGACTTGTCTGCTTATATTTTGTAGTTTTTGTTCAGATCTCTGGGCTGTGGTTTTCCTTTGGCTGCGTCGTTTTTTCTGTGACAGCCTTAGTGCTCGGTGTAGTATCACGCAAAAAGCAAAACCATCACAACCCTTCAGCTTTGATAGGGTGCATAGTGTCGATCATAACGATCGTGTTATTCGTTCTGCTGTGGATGCTGATTTTAGCCCTGTTTATTTTCTTTGCTGATGTCATTCATTTTCTTTCAGGTTTAGGTAAAATTGGATAGGTGGTAGTTTTATGAAAAGGATAATTATAAAAAGGCTTATATCTGTTGTCTTGTTATGTGTTATACTTATCACAGTATGCGGCTGCAGCAAAACAGATCATCAGGCTTATCCGGATGCAAGCATAGGTGTTCTCTACTCTACTGACAGCGGCAGCCGTTCTCTTATTGAATGGTATGACAGTGAGCTGAACTCCCTCGGAACAGTTTCCTATCCCTTTTCGGGAGCTTCTGTAAGTCAGACAAACGCCCATATTCAGGACAATACTGTTTTCCTTGCTCCCACAGGAGAGGAACAGAAAAAGGACTACGGAAAAATCGCGCTGATTGATCCGATAAATGGCAGCTTTAAGGAGATCGAAACTAACAGAATTAATCAGTATGACTGTACGGTTGAAGGAGCTTATCTGGCTGTAACGAGCAATCTTAACGGTGAGTGCTTTGTGGATCTGATCGATATAAGCAGTCGTGATATCCGCTCGCTGGAACTATCCGACAATCCTGTGATATGTACACAGCCGATACTGATAAACGGAGAGATATATGCCTCGGCAACCGACGGAGACAAAAACTATCTTTGCAAATGTGATTTTATTGGCAATAGGGTCGATATTATCACAGATCTTGCGGATGAGCTTTCCACCTATCTGGAAAAGCACGACAGCGACCTTATGTGGATCACGCAAGGCAAGCTTGTTAAATACAATACGGTAACAAAAGAATCTGAATCCATCAAGCTGAGCAGCTCTGACGCATTAAATCTTAATATTGTGGGTGATGTAGTATGGATAGCTTATACCGATCCGTTTGATGAGA
>CAMHOE010000079.1 GCA_946186665.1 uncultured Clostridia bacterium
TTGGCGTAAGTACAGCAACGGTATCGAATGTTCTTCACGGTAAAACAAAAAAGATTTCCGACAGAACCGTGAAAATAGTGGAGCAAAAGCTTGAAGAACGGGGATATATACCTGATATGGCTGCAACCCTGCTTGCACGGAACAATTCAAGAATTATTGGCGTTATCGTAAATGACCACCCGAAATATGAAGGACATACCTTTGAAGATCCGTTTATCTCAGCAGCGATCAATCATCTGTCGGATGAAATAGAGTCGTGCGGATATTTTATGATGCTGAAAAAAGCAAAAAGAATAACGGAAATCGTCAATTTTGCTTCTATGTGGAATCTGGACGGTATTGTCATAATCGGTTTTTGTGAGGATGAATATCAGGATCTGCGGGATCATATTCGTGTGCCCTTTGTGATCTATGACGGTTTTGCCGATGTTCAGAATCGCTTCGGCAACATCACGATTGATGACTTCGACGGCGGCAGGCAGGTTGGCGAATATCTGAAAAGTATGGGGCACAGTCAGGTTCTGTGTATTGCTGATAACGATATCTGTATGGATCTTTTGAGGTATAAGGGACTGTGTGAGGGGCTGAACTGCAAGGCGGATTTTCTGAAAATACCAATGTCGGCAGATGAAAGAGAGATGCTCTATCTTTCAAGGCTTGATACGATGAAAAGATATACAGCAATATTTGCTGTATCTGATTATTATGCAATCGAGCTGATGCGTTTTTTACAGCGGCAAGGAGTGGTAATACCTGATGATATTTCAATAGCAGGTTTTGACGGATGCAGAGAAGCAACTGAGATCACTCCGAAGCTGACAACCGTTGTACAGGACAATTTGCTTAGGGCGAAGACAGCGATAGCGTTGCTGCTGAAAATGATCAATAACAGCGGAATGACGGAAAATATTTGTATTCCGGTAAAGCTTTCGGTAGGACAAAGTGTAAGAAAGCTGGTGCGTGCCCGCACCGGGCAATTTTGCGTTCAACTTCTTTAGCTATCCTACTCTCGCCCCACAATTCTGATTTGATGCCGTTGTATTTTTTGGGGGATGAACGCGAGTAAGGGTGCAGCGGCTCTTTGCCTCGCCGGTTGGAATATTTTATTTGCTTTTTAGCAGAAAGGAGCTACAAATGGAGAAAAAACTCATTCTTAAATCAGATGTACTGGATGCTCTTGAAAAGGTTGGAGTAAAACCCGGACAAGTCATCATGGTACATACATCCCTTGGCAGCATCGGATATGTTTGCGGAGGTGCTCAGACGATCATCGAAGCATTGACAGAAGCAGTCGGTAATGATGGAACCATTATGATGCCCACACAATCGTGGAAGAATCTTGATCCCGAAACCGGAGTGCATTGGGAAGTTGGCAAGGATTGCTGGCAGGCAATACGTGATAACTGGCCGCCGTATGACAAGAATATCACACCAACGAATACCATGGGTGCCGTTGCGGAAATGTTCCGACAGTGGCCGGGAGCGATCCGAAGCGACCATCCTGCACGGTCGGTTGCGGCATTCGGCAGGTATGCACAGTATCTGACGCAGGAGCATGATCTGTCAAACATTTTCGGGGATGGTTCGCCTATCGGAAAGCTTTATGAGCTTGATGCTTATGTACTTCTTATCGGTGTCGGGTATGACAAAAACACCTCACTTCACCTTGCCGACGCAAGAGCGGAATATCCCGGCAAGCATCTCTGTACAGAGCACAGTGCCGTTACAGAAAACGGAAAGAGAGTGTGGAAGGCTTATGAGACGCTTTATGTGGATGGTGAGGATTTTGAGCAGATGGGTTCAGCTTTTGAAGAAAAGCATGAAGTAAAAAAAGCTGTGCTTGGAAATGCCTCTCTGCGTCTGATGAAGCAAAGGGAGCTTGTAGATTTCGCTGTCCGATGGATCGAAAAAAACAGAACACTTACTCGCTAAGCTGTAACTGGATTATTTTTCTGATATCTACTCAGCCCTGTTACGGCAGGGCATTTTCTTCCCTAAAATACGAAAAAGGGGAGCCGTGCAGCTTAGTAATAAAGTCCGCACAGATTTGTTGTAATTAGCATTATTCTGTTTTCTGTGATCATTCTTTCTGCCGGAAATTGCCGAAACACAAAGCATCATGACACACCCGACAGATGCGAACAATACCATAATCGCAGCATAATCAAGGAAAAAGAATACAATAGGTTCGCTTGTGTCGAAAAATACAAACAGCATTTTTCTGAACATATAATCCGCAAGCTGTCTGTTTATAAATGCTATGACTCCAAAAGCGGATATTCCAACAGAGCAAATTGTCAAGGCTATTCCCGTGGATTTGCTCTTTTTCCATAGTTTTTTTACAGGGGATGAGATATGCGTTCCTATATGAACACACAGAAGAACAAATCCCCAATAGGCAAACAACATATGCACTTCTCTTGCAGTAGCTGAAACACCGTTTATTTTTATAAAAGTGTATAGATGTTTTGACAAAAGGATACCACTGACAGGCTGTGCGATCATTGTTATAACAAGCATAATGTCAATTACTGTGCGAATGATTCGCTGTAATGAATATTTTCCCTTGAAAACTGCCTTATACCAACCACGATTGAGGATATGATGTGCAATATACAAGACAAAAATGGCTGTTCCGATGATCTCATGCAGTTCTTCACCTATCAGGGAATATGCCATCAGCATCAAAAGCAAAACCGTCATAACGATATCTACTGCTATCCTGATATGTTTTTTCTTCATACGGTTTCAGCTCCTTTTATCGTAATAGAAATTGTATTCATGAGAGACGTTCCGAACCGTCAGGCACCCATTGACGCATGGAATCTCTGAAATTATAGAAGTCTCCATCTGCGAAGAATGTGCCGTCGCCATTCGCATGGATAACACGGGTTTCTTTTTTATCAGGATTTTCCCATAAACGGATGCCTTCAAAAACAAGCAGTCCGTGCTGTTCAATATGATCTTCCAGTTTACATTCTATCGCTGCAAGGCAGTCCCTTATTATCGGTGACATGACAATTTCGCCTTTTTGTTTTTCAAGCTGAAAACGATCGAATTTATCACATTCTGAGCCATGTACCGTGCCGATACCGATAACCTTCTCAATCATATCAATAGTCGGAATACAGATGCAACACTCTTTTGTGGTAAGGATCGTTTCAAACGATTCATTCCAACTGCCTGTACAAATGGCAATGTGAGGGATAAAATCCATGACCATATGCCATGAGTTCGTCATTACATTATCCCTGCCGCTATCGTGGGTAGTTACAAGGGCAACTGCCCCTGATTCAAGATAAGTAAAAGCCCTTCTGATATCACCCTTTTTCATAAAGCTCACCTCAGATCATCTCCAGACCTTTCAGCCAGGGTTCGATATCGTCATTGCTTTTTACAAGCAGACTGTCCTTTACATCGGCAGAGGGAATCTCATTTCTGATGTCCTGAATACTCTGGTCAATACCTGTTCCGCCGCTTGTCGCATAGGGAATAACAGTTTTTCCTGAGAAATCATAGGACTCCAAAAATGTATTGATGATCATCGGTGTCGTTCCCCACCAGATAGGATAACCCAGATAAATCACGTCATAGGAATCAAAGTTGTCTATTGTATTTGCTATTGCAGGTCTTGCATTGTCTCTTTGCTCCTGTTTTGCAGGATCAAGAGCATCTGAATAACCTGCCGGATAGGCATTTGCCGGAATAAGCTCAACAATATCTCCACCGACTATATTATGCAGATACTCGGATACCCCTTTAGTCGTACCTGTGTGTGAGAAATACGCCACCAGAGTTTTGCTCGTGTTTTCTTCTGTTTTGCTTTCGTTGTTATTTTCTGATTCGGCTTCGCTTGCTTTCTGAGAAGGTTCTTTTGTTTCTGAGACAGTATTCGTATCTGTTTTGCTTTCCTCCTGCTTCGATTCGGTGGAAACGGAATTTTCCGATGCCTTGGAGGATGATTCGGATGAATTGCCGCTTCCTGTGCAGGCACTCAGTATGAATACCATACAGAAACACATGATAATCAGCACTGATATGCTCAAGAGTTTATTTGTCCGCTTTTTCATAGGGCATTTACTCCTTTGCTGTTACATAAGATCCATTTTATCCCACAGAATATTTCCCTTATCATCAAGGTATTCCTCGTCAACATGAACGGCTTCAACCTTTCCGATGAACAACTCATGCGTTCCGGGCATGGTGCTTTCGATCACACTGCATTCGATGCTGACAGGGCAGTCCGTCAGAATGGGAGCATTGACATATTCAGCATTCTTCCACTGAATATTCATTTTCTCAAACTTATCCTCGTCCTGACCTGATTTCGAGCCGAGATAAGCATATTCCTTTTCATAGCCCTTCTTCGGAAGATTGATGACAAAGCATCCGCTTTCCTTTACCATGTGATGAGAAAATCTTGAAGGCACGATACCCACCATGACCATGACAGGATCAAGGCTGACATTTGCGGCAAATCCCACAACAAGAGCGTTGTTTCTGCCATCCTTATCTCTGCACGATACCAGAGTTTTCGGAACAGGCTGCATACAAAGGACTGTGTTCTTAGCTAATTTTTTCATAGGTCATTTCCTCCTGTTAGTTACTTTTTTCGGTGTGTTCTCTTGTTCATCGCACCGACCTTACAGTTATTATTATACTGTTGTAAAAAAGAAAAAGTAACGCTAAATGTTAATAAAAACAGTGGTAAATTCTAATATGTTATGTTAGAATAAAAGCAGAAGGGATTGTGGATCGTAATGAACAAACTGCTTGAACTTGCTGTCAATAAACTGGGACATGACTGGTACAATTTGAATTGGGAATTTCGTGACTTTGATCTTGAAGATGGTACACCGGATAAAATGTCACAATGGCAAGGTGATCCTGCTGATGATATTATGATTGTCGTATTCAAAGGAAAGCATATCAGCGAGCCGTTTCATCGGCAGGATTTCTTTTTTATCGACTACGCATATCATCTTGATTACAATGCGTTAAGTTCAAAATTCGATAACCTCATAACTGTGCGTGAGGGGGATTGCTATATCGGCCAGCCCTTTTCGGGATATGCACTTCGGGGTGATAGTCCGGATGACGATATTATCATGATCGGTGTACACATCAAAAAAGAAGCTTTTTTCCGTGAGTATCTGCCTGCACTTTCGATGGACTCTGATATGTTCCGCTTTTTTCTTGACCCGCAGACAGACAAATTTTCAGATGAATTTATACATCTTTCCTTTGAGAAGACTTCCCCTGTCCGCACTCTGCTTGAAATGATGGTCGTAGAATATGCCGACAAAAAAGAGGACACTCAGCTTATTCTTAAACCGATGGTACTTGCACTTTTTATGCACATAGCAAGACGGTACAGGATAGAAAAACACAGAGTGCCGGCAAGCACTCTCTCAGAGCAGATCGTACAATATATCAACTCTCATCCTGAAAGCGTGACGCTGAAGGAAATCGCAGGACGTTTTTCCTACCATCCGAATTATATATCCTCGCTGCTGCATAAGGAGCTTGGAAAAACTTTTTCTGAAATTGTCCTTGAAAAACGAATGGACAGAGCAGTTATCCTCCTGAAAGGCACTGATCTGTCCATTGAAGAAATATCGTCTATGCTGGGTTACAGCAATACAAGTAACTTTTACAAGGCATTCAGGGAGTTTTACGGGAAAACACCGAGGGAGTATTTACAGAAGTTAATTGAAAATGCTTAATTCATATTACAGAATAATTCTGAAATACCGGAAAAAAGTATTTTCTGACCAAAGGTGTTGATCTCTGTTAAAGAACATATATCCTGATGCTCATACCAATAATTGAAATTATTCATCATCATTGATGTGATGAAAGATTCTATGTAATTCTGCTCGATTTCCGAAACGCTAAGATCAAGCTTATCTGATATATTATGCCTGATCTCAGAAAAAAACTGCTGTCTGAATTTGTTGCTGCTGTCGTTCAGGAGTCGGTATATTTTGTCGGAATATTTCATCAAAACAGGTGCTGTCAATTCAATATAAACAGGCAATGACAGGTCTGTATTTTTAAGGAAACACTGAATAAATCAATGTAATCCTAATTCAAATTACTATAATG
>CAMHOE010000080.1 GCA_946186665.1 uncultured Clostridia bacterium
TGAAATTTACAAACAAGCTGAATGACTATGCCTACAGAACCTCTCAGGCCTATGCGGAAAATAATATTTCATAAGATTATCAAAATCAAATAGCAGAAATAACAAATCACCATTCTTCTTTGAGAATGGTGATTTGTTTGGATATGACTGATAATTATTTATAAATGAGCAAAAAAATGAAATACTGCACAAAAATTTAGTTTATTCTCCCTTTGAAGTTCTGTAACAAAGTCGGCTTTCTCCTGCCCCTCGACCCCATCAGTCACGCTGACAAAGCTGACTTTAAGCTGATGTCATTAGTATTTAAATTATAGGAGGGGTAAAGCGTTCTATTGCTTCCACCATTTTGGGATGATGTATGACAAAGTGGATCGCAGGAGCCTTATTTTTTGACACCATGACCCATTCCCCTTCACATATTGAAATTTGAATATTGCGGAAGGTTTGTAATCCGGCGGATGAAAAGAAAAACATATTATTGTTTGCCGTGTTCATTGTCAGATCAAAATGCTCTCTGTATTCCTCATAGGTATATAGTACATCTGCTTCGTAGAATATTCCTGACAAAGATAGTGACAAGGGGTATGCTTCAAATTCCTCACGGCTGAGTTTCGGTATCTCTACAGTCAAGGTGCTTTCCTTTGTCAGGGAATCATAAAGCGTTTTTTAAAAATGAACATATTTCACAATTCTTTCCTTATCATGGCTTGTTACATGATTATGGCTTATGATTCTCTCCAGCAGCTGATCTGATATAGTAAACAACGGCAAGGAAGAAAAAATCATATGTCGCGGTTTTACTTTATTCTGAAAATCCTCTTCCCAGAATTTTCGGAATGCCTGCTCGGAATCTGCACGATAAATATCCATCAGCGGCTTTGCCTTAGACAGCAGAGCGTTTGCTCGTTTCTGATACTGCCGTACTTCTTCCTTGTTATTGGTCAGATAATATTTGCCCTCGGCGTGGTGACCGACAATAGCAGAACCCTCCAGAGCTGCTGCACCGGAAACCTCCAGCAAATGGTGAAACACTTTACTGGGGGGAGCATCTAAATAATACGGAGAAATCTGACCGGTCATATACATCGGGATATAACTTTCAAGTCCCAGCATCATTTCCTGAAGAGGTCTGTCTACATTGTGTATCATGTTCAGATGAAGTCCTTTTTTCAGCATAGCTGCCATACCATACATCCATTTTTTGGGGAACTCCGCAGTCTTTGCCATCTGTTCCATTGGCATATCGCTGTAGATCAGCACAGACGAATCAGAACGTGATAATACCGTTGCCTTCAGAAAATTCAGTTCCGTAGCCATCATGTCTTTCAGTCCTGTGGCGGAATGACGGGCAGGCATCTGAAACGGAGCTGTCGGAATTTTTATTTCATCAAAATGAATGATTCTGATATACTCGCTCAGATCAAATTCATCAAGCTTTTTCAGGAAACTCTCTGCAGTGTTTGATACTTTCAGTTCACCATCATACATCTATTCCGTTAGTGTGTGAAAATATACCTTCTCATCCTTCAGCCGCTCAGATTCCGAGCCGATCATTGAGGCAACTGCCGCAATATCACTGTCAGATGTATATTTCCGAACGATAAAATGACACACACCATCCACAAACGAGGCAATATCAGCCGGTTTCCTTTGTCCTGCCCTAATACGTGACAGATAGGAGGCATCAAAGCTCAATGCTTTGGCAAGTTCAGATAATCGTATATTCAGATTCGCCGTCAGAACATGAAAGTTACCAATTACACGCTCATAGTTCACTGCATTTTCCGTAAGTGCAGCGGTCAGTTCGTTACGGACTGTTTTTGTATCCATATTTTTCGACAGTGCTGAAATACCTTCAGCCAGAAGATCAATCTGTTCCGGTGTTGGTTTTCGCTCACCGTTACGAAAACGGCTTAACCGCACTTCAGATATTTCTGTCCTTGCAGCCAGTTCTTTTGCAGTACAGCCGATTTGAGAAATGTATCGGTTAAGCAGTTCTTCAAAACTCATATCTTACCTCCATGCATTTATATTATAATTCATTGTATATTGCATTTCTGAAATTGTCAATGCCAAATCCGGAAATATTCTTTTTGTTCCGGATCATTTTTTGTATAATGTTTATATTATAGCGTGCAGCGATCGATCTGATATGTATCACTCATAATGCAGTATTTAAGTTCCTGTATCATCTGGTACAAGTATCGCACACAAAAAATCTTTATAAGGAGAGTTTTTTATGAGAAAAAAATTACTCAAACGTACAGCAGCAGTCGCGATCAGTGCAGCCATGCTTTTCAGCACCGCACCAATGACAACCGCCTTTGCGGCAAACGGACCGATGGGTGAGTACACCACCGAATGGGGAGAGACCTTGCATCTTGCCTGGATCACGTTTAATGATTATCAGCTTGATGAAAACGGTAAAATAGTCAACGATCAATACGGTTGGGGAAATGTAACATCCAAGTATAATGTTTATGCTGAGGAAAAAACCGATAATGAAGCACTTGCCGGAGCTACTTATGACAAGGCAACCAATACCCTCACGCTCAATAATCTCAAAAACAAGAGTCTCCAGCTTGTTACCAATGTAATGGGTGACGACTTCACGATCAATGTTGTCGGAGATTGCGAACTGATGGAAATCCGGATATGGGGCGACAGTCACGGCGGCAGCCTGAAAATCACAGGTGACGGCACATTGACAGTTAATTCCTATAAGAATTATGATGCAGCAATTACGCTCTATGCGGAAAATACTGATGCAACCCTCAATTTTGATGAATCAGTTAACGTCAAACTTTACGGCAAGGAGAAAGCCGCTGCGATCATAGGTTCGCTGCACACCGATACCAAAACGGGCATCACCTTCGCCAACGGTCAGAGTACCGATGCCGTAAAAGCAGAAAAATACAGCTATGAAGTCCGTGAAATGGTCGAAACGATCGAAATCGGGGACTCCAAATGGAAAGAGGGCGATCTGGCTGCCAGCGAGGATGACCCTGACGGCATTTATGCCATAGCAACCTATTGGTATGTTGATGATGATAATAACCCTACTAGTGATACCCTACATAGCGTGAAGGAGTTCGTGTATGATGAGCAGAGAGGTGTTTATCTTCAGGACACCGGCTTTGGTACATTAAATGATCTGACCGACGAGGAACTGAAAAACAGCAAATTTTCATTTATTTATGATACAGAAAACTACGGTAAGGAGATTGCTTATCACAATGCAGATACTCCTGTGCAAAATGAATATTCGTCATATTACACGATATATCAGGTGAATGTTCCGGATGATCCTCAAGGCGTTTACGGCACCAGTGGTCACCTGGAAGGAAAATATATTAACAGCTCAACAATTTATCATCTTGCCAAGGATGAACAAACAGAAGAATATTATGAGGATAAAGAGCTGGATTATACGGAAAATTCATTGAACCGTTCTGAGTTTCTTGCTTCTGATTTTGCCTATGTATATGACGAATCAGAAAAACCTGTATCCGTTAGTGTTAAGACAATTGACGGTTATAACGCGACTGTCTATCTGATGACAAGGGAATCTGAGCCGGATGCTTATTATGGAATCTATCGATATTATCTTCCTGATACAGATACTTCCACTACACTCTATCGTCTGGTTTACGTTCAGGAAGATATCTTGCCGATCTGACAGGCTACAGCATTACATCTGATATTATGGGGGGCGTAGATCTGCTGCATGATCTTGACTCTGAGCAAAAGAAAAATGAAAGACTTTCCATTCAGATCGTTCAGACACTTGCCAGTGCATTGGATCTTTGGAATACAAATGAAGATTTCCGCAACGCTATGACTGAAATATGGAACGGCATTGTCGGGAAATTTCAGGAGTTTTTTCAGGGTATAGTTGACAGGCTTAACGCTCTGGGCTTTAATTTCAAAGACATCGGTGAAGTTATTATGGCTGTATGGGATACCGTCTGCTCATTCCTTGCACCTGTGCTGGAAGGTGCTTTCCAATACATAAGCAATATGCTTTCGTATTCTCTTGATATGATAACTTCCATCCTGGATATTTTTATCGGTATTTTCACGGGCAACTGGGAGCAGGTATGGGAAGGTGTCAAGGGCATATTTATGGCTGCATGGAACTTCCTCGTTAACAATATCAAAAATATACTGAATGTGTTTAAGGGGATTTTTGAAGTCTTTCTCAGCTGGTTCGGCATATCGTGGGATGATCTATGGAACGGTGTAAGTGAGTTTTTCAATAATATATGGAAAGGAATAAGCGGATTTTTCAGTGGCATAATGAATGGTATCAGAACTACTGCTGAAACAGTCTGGAATGCAATATCCGCCTTTTTTACGATTATATGGACTGCTATACAGAATACCTTTACAACGGTTATTACTGTGATACAGACCATTCTTTCTACAGCATGGAATACAATCAAAACCGTAATCGAAACCATCTGGAATCTGATATCTGCTTATTTTACCACCGTCTGGAATATCATAAAAACCATTTTTACAACAGTTGTATCTGTGATACAGACAATCCTTTCCACTGCGTGGAATACGATAAAGACCGTAATTGAAACAATCTGGAATTTGATATCTGCTTATTTTACCACTGTATGGAATATAATAAAAACGATTTTTACAACGGTGGTAACTGCGATACAGACTATCCTTACTACTGCGTGGAATACAATAAAATCGGTCATACAGACGGTCTGGACTGTTATATCAACATTTTTTACGACTATATGGAATACCATAAAAACAACATTCACAACAGTCGTTACGGCAATACAGACCTTCCTGACTACGGCTTGGAACGCTATAAAAACAGTGATATCAACCGTGATGAACGCAATACATACCGTGATTTCGACTGTATGGAATACGATAAAAACCGTTATTACAACAATTATTACGGCGATTCAGACTTTTATCACCAATGCGTGGAACACGATAAAAAACACGGTATTGACTGTTGTTAATGCTATACAGACCGTCATTTCCACTGTATTCAATACGATAAAGACAGTGGTTTCAAATATCATGAACGGCATCAGCAGTACGGTGTCAAGCATCTGGAACAATATAAAAAATACAGTTTCAAATGTTGTAGGAGGTATAAAGGATGATGTTTCAAATGCCTTTAACAATATTTTATCCGGCATAAAAACGCTATGTCAAATGTATATAATGCTGTGAAGGGCGGTTTTGATAATGTCAAAAACTTTATGGGCAACCTTGCATCAGAAGCGTTTAACTGGGGTAAGGATTTGATTTCCGGTATCGTAAACGGCATCAATAACTGTATCGGCTGGGTAACTGATGCTGCCTCAAATGTCGGCAATGCTATCCGTTCTTTTCTTCACTTCTCTGTTCCGGATGAGGGTCCTCTTACTGATTATGAAAAATGGATGCCGGACTTCATGAAGGGTCTTGCAAATGGTATAGAAAATAGTCGTGGAATGATAAAGTCCGCAATAAAAAATGTATCTGCGGATATGGTCGTAAATCCTCATGCAGAAGTCACAGCTCCTGCTTCAGATGGCGGTGTATCTCAAACCGACCTTACTGAACTGATAACTGCGATAAAAGGGGCTTTCCCTAAAGGCGGCACTGCGGGTGGTAGTGGTGACATCGTTATTCCGGTGTATGTCGGCGGCACTATGCTCGATGAAATTATTGTTAATGCTCAGCAAAGAGCAAATCTGAGAAGCGGAGGAAGGTAGCATGGCATTTACAGAATACTTGAAAATCAACGGCGAGCTTTTACCGTATCCCGATTCCTATGACCTGTCGCTTTCCTCTGTGGAATCCGATTCCGGCGGGGAAACAGAAGCCGGAACAAGACAGCGTGATGTTGTACGTCAGGGTGTTGTTGACATATCCGTTTCCTTTACGGTGACGGCTGTGTGGCTTAAAAAGCTCACGGCTTTTTCAAAGCATAACAAGTTGACTGTGCAGTATTTTGACACGGACACTTTATCCCTGAAAGAAACTGAAATGTATATTGACGGCTTCAAAGCAAAGCTGGAACAAGATACTTCATATAAGGGATTGTGGACGGTGGATTTCACGCTGAAAGA
>CAMHOE010000081.1 GCA_946186665.1 uncultured Clostridia bacterium
TCCGCACAAGCAAGGGCGAAATTCTTAGTGTCAATATTATCAGTGAGGGCGACCCTCTTGAAATATACACAGACGCAAACGGAGAGGTGATATTCAAGAAATATTCACCGATAGGGGAGATGTCAGGATTTGCAGAGCAGTACGCAGAGGTGCTGAGCAAATCGCTGAAACAAGCTGTACTGATAAGCGACTGCGACCATATCATAGCCGCAGCGGGCATATCCAAAAAGGAAATGCTTGAACGGCGCATCTCAGCAATGCTTGAGGAATATATGGAGAACCGCAAGTCGTATTTTGCAGGAAATGACGGACCGGGAGTTTTTTATCCGGTAGAGGGCATAGAGCGCAGTGCATCTGTAGTTTATCCCATAATATCGTCAGGAGATGTTACTGGTTCAGTGATAATGCTTTTTAACGAAAGCGGAACAGCGCCTACAGAAACGGACAACAAGCTTCTCCAGACTGCCGCAGCCTTCCTCGCCAGACAAACCGACTAATACCATCCAACGACAAAATCACACCGCAGAGTATTTTCCCTGCGGTGTGATTTTTGTTACCCTATAAACATCTGTGTCCAGTAGTTACCATCCTGAACGTATCCTACACCTATATGTGTAAAGCCTGAGTTGAGTATATTTGCCCTGTGACCTTCAGAATTCATCCACGCTTCTACAACAGCCTTCGGTGTCTGCTGACCCATAGCGATATTTTCTCCGGCGGTTCTGTATGTGATGCCAAAGGCTTTCATCATATCAAAGGGTGAACCGTATGTCGGTGAAGTATGGCTGAAATACTTTTTGTCGTGCATATCCTGAGACTTTGCCCTTGCAACATCTGAAAGTTCTTTGCTGAGGGTAAGCGGCGGCAATCCGTACTGTGCCCGATAACTGTTCACAAGCTCCGCTACTTCCTTTTCATAGGCGGATATATCTGCCGCTGACGGGGATGTATTCTGTGTATTGCCTGTGGGTTCTGAGGGTACTGTGTTTTGTGTATTATCTTTGGGTTCTGAGGGTACTGTGTTTTGTGTATTGCCTGTAGGTTCTGACGGGGTGTTATTTTGCGCATCAGCATCACACTGCGGACATTCGCCGTCTGATGTAATGCACTGTTTATCGTCGATGAGTATACCGCAGCTTCCGCCTGTACAGTTTATCAGGTTTGTGATATCCTCCGGCGTGCAGCAGCCATTGTTGATCAGGGACTGCAAATCACACGAACCGTCTGCGCATCCTGCAAGGATATCCTGAATACAGGTGCTGCCATTGCAGTCAGACGCCGTATCACACGAACCGTCTGCGCATCCTGCAAGGATATCCTGAATACAGGTGCTGCCATTGCAAAGCTCAGTAATATCTCCTGCTCCGATTTGTGCAGCACTCGCAGAAGCCGCAGCAGACGAAGCTATCATCATGCACAAGGCAAGAGCCGATGTTTTGTATAATTTTCTCATAAGAAAACCTCCTCATAATTATTTGATGTAAGCTGTTTTAAATGTGCAATGGAATATCTCAACACCCAACACTCAAAGCTCAAAGCTCAAAGTTCAAAGCTCAAAGCTCAAAGCTCAAAGTTCAAAGCTCAAAGCTCAAAGTTCAAAGTTCAAAGCTCAAAGCCCAACGCTCAACGCCTAAAGCCCGAAGCCTCACCTGAAAGGGGAGGTGGCTGATGTGCCGGAGGGGTTCCCACACGGCAGTCGTAGACGTGAACAGCAATAGCCAAAGCGCTCCTTTAGGAGCGTGACGCGGCGCAAGGCTTGCGCACCCGATTCGCGCTGCGACTTTTGAACGAAAGGGTAGGTTTGCATCCACGATTACGGCATTTTACAGCAAGACTATAGACGTGAACAGCAATAGCCAAAGCGCTCCTTTAGGAGCGTGACGCGGACGGTTCTATGGGAAGTTGATGCGTTCTAAATAGTCCTGCGGGGTCACCCGATCCTGTGGGGTCACCCGCGTGCGGTCACGCACACACATTTCATAACATTAACTTACAGCTCTATTATACAAGTTTATCAAAGTGACATCAACACACAATTAATGGAATATATGCAAGTTTTTTCCGCTGACGGAAAGCCATGAACTTATTTCAGCACAGAAAAACAGACACATTATCCCTGTACGGAAATAATGTGTCTGAGAGTTTGCGTTGATCATCATTGAAAAGTGCCGGTTGTGGAGTTACAGCTTCTTGTGATAGAAGTTATCGCCGCCGTTGACATCCTTGATATTCAGCTTTGTGCCGTCAAGCTCGTACTTGAAGGATACCGGCTCAAGTCCCTCATAGGTAATGCTTATCTCATCGTCTTTAAGCTCATAGGTGAATTTCATCTCAATAGAGGGCAGAATGTAAACACCTGTTCCGTCCTCTTCAAATGTGTAGGTTATTTCGCTGTCATCGTCATACTCCCATTCACCTACAATGGTTTCCAGATGGCTGAACAATGTGCATGAACACAAACACACCGCAGCACAAATCAGCGCCAGAACACAAAGCCCATAAGACTTTATTTTTTTCATTACATCTCCCTCGCTTTACATAGAAATCTTTTATTGCATTATACCATGATTTTTATACAAATAAAAGCCCTGAAATAAAAAATTTGATTTATTTAAAATAAAAAAGGGGGAAGCATGGATAAAGCTCCATACTTCCCATATTTAGTGTTATATTATTCGCCTATGTCTGTGAAAGGTCATCAGCCATATCAGCTGCCGCCATTTGCGCAGTATTCCTCACATTTCTGTAACTGCTCCATCAATTCGTCATCACTCACGGCGCCATAGTTGTTTACGATATTGCCGCATACAGAAGCTAAACCGCACGACCAATAAATATTGCCGACAGTTTTACTTTGTGGGTGAGCATAAGGACGCTGCTCCTCAATAGCTGCGGTCGCAGGGTCGGACGCTACAGCTTCATTGTCAAGCGCGTTTTTATTTGTAGGTATTTTACCTCTGGTCTCATGCATTTTCAGCTGAGAGCTTTCACTTGAAAGGAAGTATGCAAGCGTCTGGGCACTGAACGGTACCTTTGAAAAACTGTTTATGCCCATAAGTATATGACCGCCAAAGGATTCAAGCTGCTTCTGCTCGCCGTCCATCAGAACTGTCGGGAGCTTAGCCGCACCAATATTATCTTCTCCGATAGACAATTTGAGTTCCGGTGCCACCCAGGTTCCGATAACAGCTGCTGCCAGTGTTCCGTCTTCAAATCCCGACTTCACATATGCTATATCGCCCATGGGTCCGGGATAGCCTTCATAGCCTTTGCCCTGACTTTCAGAAATATGGCATATAGCCTTTGCAGCCGCAAGACCCTCTGTTGTGCCAAATGCAGCGGTCTGCTTGCCGTCTGTATAGTTTATATCACAGCCTGCTGTCAGGAAAAATCCTGTTGCGTACCATGCGTTGTTTAGATCCATGAACACAGATTTTCCGGAAGCGTTCGCCTTTTCTATCATACCGTCAAAGGTTTTTACATCTTCCTCGCTCAGCACTCTTTTATCATAGTACAGGAAATAGCCGTCATCGTTCGATATCGGAAAAGCATAAAGATCATCATCTACACTGCTTGCCGCAACAGATGCACTGGTATTTGCGCCTGCAACAGAATCACTATAGTAGGCTGCAACAGGCGATATGTCTCTTGATTCAACAAGGCTGCTAAGAGTATCCTCACTAAAGCTGAAAACATCCGCGCCTTCGCTCGGCTCTTCTATGATCTTTGATGCGGCCATTTCCGCACCTACCGGTCTTACTTCGATATCCAATTCAGTACCGCTCTGGCTGAATTTTTCTTCAAAATCCGCAACAAGAGTTTTTTCAAAGCTAACGTCATCACTGCTGCACCAGACTGTAATTTTGATAACTCCGTCAACAGCTTCTTCCTGCATTTTCGCCTTGATAATATCTACAGTTTCATCTGAGTCCAGGTCAATAAATTCACTGCCGCTAACAGCAGAGGACTCGTCATCCGATACATAGCTGCTTTCAGCAGAGGACTCGTCATCCGATACATAGCTGCTTTCAGCAGAGGACTCGTCAGCCGACACCTCACTCCGGTCGCTGTACATAGAGTCTAAATATTCTTTTTTCAGACTTTCAAAGATTTCGGCAGAAAGAGAAATCAGCTCAAAGTTGCTGCCGTTCAGCCGTATTACAAGCTTATCACCATCAATAATATATTCCGCGTGAACAGCTTTATCAAAGTCACTGCACAGCCCACCGTTATCATCAATAGTACCCTTTTCCTGATACTTGATATCGAAGGAATTCAATTCATAAGTACCATCCTTTATAGTAAGCCATGTTCCGGTATTGCCGTCAAAATAATATGCTTCTGTGTTCTTACCAAACTTATTGCTCTGCTGTACGCTCTGACTTTCGGCAGATGAAGCAGACCCATTCTGTCCTGTACTGCCTGAAGGTGCACAGGCAGATATCGACAATGCAGCAGCAAGTATCAGTGCCAACACTGCGGCCTTTTTTCTCATAATAACACACGTCTCCCTTCATTTTTCCATATATAAGCTTTTGTAATATTATATCAATTCATCCGTCAATTTGCAATATAATATATAAAAATGTGGAATGTGGAAAGTGGAAAGTGGAAAGTGGAATGGCTGTGTGTACTGTAAGGGATTACGGCGTTATCAGCTGAGGGGGACTCCTCCGGCAAAAATTTATCTTGTAAGTTTTTGCCGCCTCCTCAGAAAAAAGGACTTTGAGCTTTGAGCTTTGGGCTTTGAGCTTTGAACTTACCGCTATGTCGTTTTCAAATCTGCTATACAGAAAAAGCAAAGAAATAAAGTGTACAATTTGAAATGAAAAATGTTAGTGCATTTAGATAAGTTTTGATGTATTAAAAAATGTAAGGATATGATATAATTCTTTCGTAATGAGAAAGTGTGTTTTTTGCCTGATGCTTCAAGGAGAGTAAGTATGAAATACAAATATATTTCTGACAGCCATATACACAGCAAGAATTCTTTTGACGGTAAAGACAGCGTGATAATGCTTGCGGAACGTGCCTGCAATCTCGGACTGTACTCTATCACTATCACCGACCACTGCGAGTGTAACGAATACTATAAGGAAAATTTCCGCAGTGATATAGAGGGCTCTGTTCTGGATATCACAAAAGCCCGCGCATTATACCATGACAAGGTCAGAATATATACCGGCATTGAGCTTGGACAGCCGGTTCAGGATACCAAAGCCGCAGATGAAGCCCTCTCTATCGGGGAATTCGACTTCGTACTCGGCTCTCTGCACAACCTTAAAGATGAACGTGATTTCTATTTCCTTGAATATACAGCCGAAAACACAGAACCGCTCCTTGACAGATATTTTTCCGAAATGCTGGAGCTTGTACAGTCAGACTGTTTCGACTCGCTTGCGCATCTTACATATCCTCTGCGATATCTTGCAGAGAAAAACGATATCAAGCCCGACATGAAAAAATACAGCGACATAATCGACGAAATACTTCTCACTCTTATAAAGAACAAAAAGGCACTTGAGATAAACACCTCAGGTCTGCGCCAGATAATAGGCACCACACTTCCTGATGAAGCAATCATCCGACGTTTCCGTGAGCTTGGCGGAATATACGTCACTCTTGGCTCAGACGCGCACCGTTGGGGCGATGTCGGCGCAGGCATCGAGGACGGGCTGAACACCCTGCTGAAATGCGGCTACACACACTTCACTATATACGACAAGCATTCTCCTCGTCTCCTTCCGATACTTTAATAGTTTTCTCTTTAGAGAAAACTTGCCACAGCTATTCACTGTTCACTTTTATAGCGAACATCGTATTGACATCAGCAAGTTTATGCTATATAATAAAGATACAAGGAGCTATCGGTAAACGGTCAGTTCCGAAAAAAGGGTTACTGAAATAACCGCCTTTTGGGATTTTGGGCGGTTATTTCTTTTTGCTGTTACGGAGAGATATAATCACGCTTGTCCATG
>CAMHOE010000082.1 GCA_946186665.1 uncultured Clostridia bacterium
CGGATTCCACTTCTTATGCCGCTTGATAATTCAAGATTTAATTGGGGGAACAATATCAGGGTGTTTATATCTGCTAAAGTATGCTGTACCTTGACCTTAACGGTATAGTCTTGAATGATCTGACGATAGATCAGGTTGTTGTTTGTATTTCCCTTATTCTGAACGGAAACACGCACTGCATAAATGCCTGCATCATCGTTTTTGCTGACGGTAAAATCGGCAGAGCTTTCACCACCGAAGTCTTTGATTTTCTGCCAAGATGAAGAATTTGTCGGTGGAGTAAGAGTTGTATCGGTCAGACTGCCGTACTTGACATATTCAAACTTGTATTCGTATTCCTCAGATGTGCCGCCCTTGACATTCTTTACCTCAATGACCGCTTTATCACTGCCGCCGCCCGTAAAAAAATCCTTTGAGCCGGGACTAACGCTGAATGTTATTTTCGGGACTTCAACGGTGAAATTGACAGTTTTAGCGTATTCCTTGTCGTTTTTGTCTTTTACCGTTGCTTTCAGCACATAATCTCCTGCATCAAGATTTTTTGTATTGTATTTGTATTTTTCGCTGTCACCGTAAGCCCTCAAAGATGAATAAGAGCTTGCACTTGCTTTCTTGTATTCAAACTTGTATTTGTACGGTTGCGGCGGATAGTTTTCTGTACCGTCAGAATGGCTGTCAACCGTAAAAGTAATATCTTTCCCTTTGATAACCGTTGCATTGTTCGGATCAGTAGAAACAGTCGGGGAGAGAGTAGGAGCTTTGCTGATTTTTATCGTTGCCTTTTGAGAAACGATTTTGCTGTTGCCGTCCTTGACGATAGCCTTGACGGTATAACTACCCTCTGCAAGTCCAGCCGTATCCCAAGTGACATTATCAGATGTACTGTAATCTCTGATTATCTTTTCGGTGTTGCTTGAATTGATGTATGTAAACTTGTATTGCAAAGTTCCCGTACCGTCCTTTGCGTCACAGTTAAGCTTTATTTTTTCGCCTGCCCTCGCAGTGCTTTGTACGCTGAATGATGTGATAGACGGAGTAGAAACCGTCAGAGAAACAGTAGCTTTCTGATTTGCTGTCTTGCCGTTGCTGTCCTTGACGATAGCCTTGACGGTATAGTTGCCTGACGACAAGCCTGTCGTGTCCCAAGTGACATTATCGGAGTTACTATAATCTTTGATGATCTTTTCGGTATTGCTTGAATTGATGTATGTAAATTTGTATTGTAACGGAGAAGTGCCGCCCGAAGCATTACAGTTGATTTTCAGCTTGTCACCAACCTTTCCACTGCTTGCAACACTCACCGATGTAACAGTCGGAACAGGTACAGGCTTTGGAGAGAGCGACACAGCAGAAACATAAGAAAAGGTCTTGCTGTCGCTGTCCGTGACCGTGACCTTGATGTAATAGTCCGTATTTGCCGACCAACTGTCAGTAGGAATAGTGACCGATGAAGTTGTCGTGCTGTCCTTGTAGGTACTGTAAGAGCCGCCTGCTTTGCCGTATTCGTATTTGTAGGTGTACGGAGCTTTACCGCCCGAAGCTGTCATTGTAACGATCAGCTTGTCACCAACAGTATAACTTCCTGCCGAAGTCACCGTTCCTGTTGCTTTCAGGCTTTCTTCATCGTTCGGAATGATATTCAGTATCTTATACTTTGACCATACGCTTGAACCGTTCTTTTTGCTGTCGGCAAAGATAAAAACCGCACCCGTGTAATCTTTCAGCCTTGAAATATCACTCGGCTTGAAGCTGTACCAATTCTGACTTGAATAATCTCCGAGTGGATAGGCACTGTTACTGCCGTCCGTGTTATACAGAAAACGGTAGGTATAGCCGCTTGTTACCGTACTGCCGTTTTCAATGGCATCTGCCGTCAAGGTGATATTGCCGTTCTGCTTGACCTGATCTGACGACAGATTTATTCTTGTTGAATGACTTGAAGCCGCACTTACGGACGAGCTTGTAAAAAAATCAAATACAGACAGGACGATCATCATAATTGCCAATATCAAAGCTCTTTTCTTATGCTTTTGCTGATCAGGTCTGTATCTGCTCAGTCTTGTCATAGATTTACTCCTTTCCCTCAAAACACGGCTCCGATCAATGAAGCTGTAATTTTTCTTTTTTCTGCCTGCCACAATACAGTATAGAAAACGAATAAACTTCCACATATAGGGACCGGCGGCTCGCCGGCCCCCTGACTGACCGGAGCCGCATTCCAAGTGAGATTATGTATCCGTTTACGGATTGATAAGTGCAGCAATAGCGAATGTAGCCGCAAAAGCGACACCTGCAATAACCACAGATACGATACCGTTGTTACGATCACGGGGATTTTCTTCCTGCTGTCCCTGAACGATCTTGATAAGTCCGGGGATACCGCCGATAGCGAGGATAGCGATACGCACGATCCACATAATGATGTTTATCATCGTACTCATTGTAGAAGTGCTGACATTGGACGGAGCAGTGTTTTCTCCGTTAGCCGCAAAAGCTGTAAGCGAGGACATAGCAAGCATAGCCGCCGTGAAGCCTGCAACACCTGCTGTTTTCTGAAACTTACGGAGCTTACGCTCTCTTTTGATCTGCTTGCTTGTCTTTTCGGTAACAGTACCGTTTTCGTTTTCAATGATTTTGATAGCCATAATTATCTATCTCCTTTTCCTTGTTTAGTGGTTGATTTGTTTACGGACAGATAAAAGTGTTGTGCTGACCACCTCCTGATGATAAAATGGGCTGACCACCCCCTTTAAGTATAAAGAATATATGGATTTTTCGGTTTTACTGTGTTATAATTTACGGTAGAAATAATAGACTACGGGTGAAACAAAATGAATGAAATTGAAGTATTTGATAATAAGCAACAGGAAACATATCGTTCGATCAGAAACAGCGTTATTGCTGCTCAAAGCAAGGTTTATTCTGCTGTAAACTCGGTTATGATAACTGCTTATTGGGAAATAGGTGAGCAAATTTATAAGGCTTGCGGTGAGAATGACAGAGCTGAATATGGAAAAAAGATATTGAAATATATTTCTGAAAAATTGACAGAAGAATTCGGAAAAGGGTACAGCATTCGTAATTTAAGAAATATGAGGAACTTTTATTGTACCTTTCCAATTCGGCAGACACTGTCTGCCGAATTGAGTTGGTCACACTATTTGCTCCTGATGCAAATAAGAAATGATGTAGAACGGGATTTTTATACACAAGAAGCAATAAAATCAAATTGGAGTGTCAGACAGCTTGACAGACAAATCAATACAATGTACTATAAGAGGATTCTTGCAAGCCGTGATAAAGAAAGTGTTGCAGCAGAAATTCAGACAACAGAGCCTAAGCCGGAATATGAACAGATCATTAAAGACCCATATGTACTTGAGTTCCTTGATCTTCCTGCCAACGAACATTATTATGAATCAACTCTTGAACAGGCATTGATAGATCATCTGCAAAAGTTTCTGCTTGAATTAGGTCGTGGTTTTTCTTTTGTTGCAAGGCAGAAGCACTTCAATGTTGACGGGCGGCACTTTTACATTGATTTGGTGTTTTATAATTACATACTGAAATGTTTTGTGCTGATAGACCTTAAAACAGGAGATCTGACACATCAGGATATCGGACAAATGCAGATGTATGTCAATTACTATACAAGAAATCTGATGAACGAGGGCGATAAGCCGCCGATTGGTTTACTGCTATGTGCAAAGAAAAGTGACACTCTTATGAAACTAACACTTTCAGAAGATAACAACCAGATTTATGCTGCAAAGTATCTTGATTATATGCCTACAGAAGAAGAATTGAAGCGTGAACTTAACCTTGATGAATTTCAAAAGATTGAAGAATAACAGGACTTAAAGTCCCACTTGCAGAAAGAATATATAGATTTTTCGGTTTTACTGTGCTATAATCAAAGTATCGTTAGTGCGATAAATCGGAATAAACCGAGGTGCGAGAACCATGAAATTTCAGGAATATGGGCTGAAACATAAAGACGCGGTCATTCTGCTCCACGGAGGTGGATTATCATGGTGGAATTATCGGGAAGTGGCATTGCTTCTACAGGGGGAGTATCATGTCATCCTTCCGATTCTGGACGGACACGCCGGGAGTGATCACCCTTTTACTACGATTGAAGAAAATGCGTCCGAGATCATTGAATTCATTGATGAACAATTAGATGGCTCTGTATTACTGATAGGAGGTCTTTCTTTGGGCGGACAGATTCTGCTTGAAATGCTGTCACAACGCAAAGATATTTGCTCCTATGCTTTGGTTGAGAGTGCATCTGTCATTCCGTCAAAACTGACAAATGCGTTGGTTTCCCCGACATTCGGCAGCAGTTATTGGCTAATCAAGAAAAGAAGCTTTGCAAAACTTCAGTTTCAATCTCTGCACATTAAGCCGGAACTCTTTGAGGACTATTACAGGGACACTTGCCGGATAAAAAAGCAGGATATGATTGCTTTTCTAAAAGCAAATACGTCCTACTCTCTGAAAGATGCTTTCAGAGAATCGTCTGCTGAAATTCACGTTTATGTTGGAGCAAAAGAAACAAGAGAAATACTGCGTTCGGCAGAAGTCATTTGTAAAATGCACCCCTCCTGTAGAATGAACTTTTTAGACGGTCTTAAACACGGAGAGTATTCAATGAATCACGCAGCTCAATATGCAAATGCCATACGACAAATTGTTCAGGGCAGATAAATTCTGATTTATCTTAATAACCACATTTTTAAGGACTGTCACACGGCAGTCCTTTTTGTTACCTCTTTTGTGTAACTGCCGCCGTCTGAACAGCCTTTGCCACAGCCGTAGCAACCTTTTTCGTTACAACAATAACAGCACCGGGAACATTGCCAACTGCCGCAACCGTACCCTCAGTTAAGGGAACAGAAGCCGCCTTGAAGCCTGCCGAAGCAAGCACCGCTTTTCCGTTCTGAGTAATAGTTGCTACACCGTCCTTGACCGTAACAAAACCGCCGCTTTGCCACTTCTTGACATTGCTCAGAATTTGCTTTGCTGTCTTTTTGTCAGGGTGATTGATAACGGTTGACAGGTCAATACTGTCCGTATGATTGAATACGGAAAAGTCATTGAAGTAATTGCCACGCAAGCCGACACACATCTGTACTTCATTCTCTGCTGTGTTGGCACTTGCCATTTTTGCAACTGATTTCTGATATGCCGCCGTCTGATCTGCCTGTGCCGCCTTGACAAAATCGGGCTGACTGATATAGTCTTTTCCTTTTGCCGTAATTCTGATGTTATCTCCGTCAAGCTCAATAAGACCTTGCTGTGCGGCTTTGTCGAAATTCTGCTTGACGGCTTCTTTTATGTTTTCATCACCGATATTTCGGATAGCCGATAGTGGCATAGTGTCCGATTGAGAAAAATACGACAAATCCGTTGTCTGCCCTGTGAAGCTGAAACTTGATAATTCTCCGTTGTCGAGTGCCTGACTGATAAGATTATCTGCCGCACTATCTT
>CAMHOE010000083.1 GCA_946186665.1 uncultured Clostridia bacterium
TTTGTTCTGACAACGGTTTGACAACATTTGTTAATATTCATAAGTAAAGAGCTAACAGATTTTTGATGTCTGTTAGCTCTTTTTGTCGTTTTATTATTACCTTTGAGATTTAAGTGCTGATGAACCCAAGTCTGTTTATTTAAGTAATCCTTTTGAAATTGTTTCTGCACGAATAGTAGTAGTGTCATGTTCCGGGTAATGATAACGCCACTCGTCATATTCTTCCTTTGTTATCTCTCCCGATAAATACTTCTTAGTTTGCTCAGCATAAGAGCGTATCATTCGATATAAGGTATTCAATTCTGGATTATCTTGGGGAATGGTTTTATTGAGTGCAGGTTGAAATATGCCAGGAGTTATATCCATATATATTTTACCGTTGTCATCAATCGTATGAGTTATTCCAAAACGATCTTCAATTGCAAATAATGTAAACATAACACCCATATAAGAGTCAATGTCCGGTACGGATATGGCATCGGGAGAAACATCCAGAAAATGAGCGAACGCTTTTATTAATTCTTCTTTTGGTGTTCGTCTGTTGTTTTCATACTGTGTCATACGGGATTCGGCATTTCTTTCCGTAAAGCCGACCTGAATTCCGAGCTTTTTCTGTGTGATATTTCGTAATTTACGAAAAAACAGTAATCTTTCACCTATTGACATATATATTTCCCACTCCTAACATTTCATTATAAATAAGTATATCACGGTGTTTAAGATAGTGTCAATAAGAATATCTAAAGTGTTATAGGTATTGAAAAATAATAAAAACATTGACAAACACAAATAATGCGTATATAATAAGAATGCCAACTGGAGCAAATACGCTCCAGTTGATAAATGATGCTTATTCCAGATTTGAAATCAAGGAGGTGATTATAATGGAAGCAAGAATGTTTCTGTCTGTTGAGGATGTTGCTGAAGAGCTTGGTGTTTCAAAGTCCTTTGCATACCGTATCATGAGAAAGCTGAATGCAGAACTCAAGGAAATGGGCTATGTTACAGTAGCAGGCAAGATCAACAGAAGGTATTTTATTGAGCGTACTTGTTACGGAGTCAAGACAAAGGAGGTGATCTGATTGCCGGTCTATAAGGACGAAAAAAACAAAACGTGGACTGTTATCTACAGGTTCACAGACTGGAAGGGGAATCGAAAGCAATCCACCAAAAGAGGGTTCAAGACAAAACGAGAGGCACTTGCTTGGGAGCAAAACCAGCTTAAGATGAAGAAAGCAGAGCTGGAAATGACCTTTGATGATTTTATCGGACTGTACATTGCTGACAAGAAGAAGCGTATCAAAGAAAACACCTGGAGCACAAAAGAGCATATTATCAGGACGAAGATACTACCCTACTTCTCTAAGCGTAAACTATCAGACATCAAGCCTAAGGACATAATTGCATGGCAGAATGAGATGATGCAAGGAAAAGACGGCACATTGTATTCTCCGGTCTATTTGAAGACAATACACAATCAACTAAGTGCAATCTTTAATCATGCCGTCAGGTTTTACGGTCTGAGAGAAAACCCTGCTGCTAAAGTCGGTAGTATGGGAAAGAAGAAAAGTAGAGAGATGCTTTTCTGGACAAAAGAAGAATATCTCAAATTTGCCGAAGCAATTATGGACAAGCCGATTTCATTCTATGCCTTTGAGATGTTGTATTGGACAGGAATTCGTGAGGGTGAGCTGCTTGCTCTAACTCCTGCTGATTTTGACTTTGTGAAAAAGACAGTTACGATAAACAAATCTTATCAGCGGATACACAAAGAAGATATTATCACCGATCCGAAAACGGAAAAGAGCAACCGCACGATAAAAATGCCCGACTTCCTTGCAGAAGAAATGAAAGACTTTATCAGACAGCTTTACGGTATTTCTTCATCAGATAGAATGTTTCAGGTGACAAAGCATTTCTTACATCATGAGATGGAGAGAGGAACTCAACTATCAGGTGTCAAACGTATCCGTATTCATGATCTGAGACACAGCCATGTTTCTCTCCTGATCGAAATGGGATATTCGGCAGTCGCTATCGCTGAACGTGTTGGACACGAAAGCATAGATATTACATACCGTTATGCACACATGTTCCCTTCAACTCAGGATGATATGGCAAATAAGCTCAATAATCTTAGAAAGGATAATAAAGATGTCAACTAAACTGATGGATAAGTACAATCGCCATCGAAGCATAACTGTCGGTTTCAGAGTATCCCCGGAGGAGAACGAGGAGCTGAACAACGCAGTCGCTATATCAGGACTAAATAAACAAGAATACTGCTATCGACGTTGTATGCAAAGAGAGATAATTGTGCAAGGCAATCCAAGAGTGTACAAAGCACTCAAAGAAATGATGAATAACATCTATGAGCAGCTGCAGCATATAGGCAGCGTTTCGGAAATGTCCCCGGAAATGCATGAAACGCTTAAGCTGATCGCAGTCACTCTCGATGGAATGAAGGAGGAAAGTCAATGAGTTTACAAAATGAAATGACTGTCCCGGATTTATCTGCTGCAACAGATAAGGAACAGTCATCTCAAAGTACCCTTAACGAAGATACTGATGATATTATACATCAGAATGAGGAAATTATCAATAACTCTGATGAAGATATTGATGATTTTGACTTTGGAGCTTATGACACCTGGGGATATGATAGGCTAAGTACAGTTTCAATGTCCGAACTTTTTGAGAACGTGTACAGAAGCAAGCCGCCGATCATTGACGGCTTGCTGTACAGGGGCGTGTACATCTTCGCCGGAGCACCGAAGCTCGGCAAAAGTTTTTTGATGTCGCAGCTTGCTTACCACATAAGCACAGGCACATCAATGTGGAATTATACAGTGCATAAAGGGACTGTCTTGTATCTCGCACTTGAAGATGATCTCCGCAGACTGCAAGAGCGAATGTACAGAATGTTTGGCACTGCTCAAAACGAAAATCTGTATTTTTCTGTTTCTGCTGATAAGATCGGCGGCTCGTTGGAGGATCAGCTTGCAGGGTTTGTTGCAGAGCACACAAAAACGTCACTCATCATAATCGATACTTTGCAAAAAGTGAGGGAATGTAAAAATGACAATTACAGTTATGCGAGCGATTACGACATAATAGCAAAGATGAAAAGCTTTGCAGACAAGAATTGTATCTGTATGATACTTGTCCATCACACCCGGAAGCAAGATGCTAATGATAAGTTCGATATGATCTCCGGCACAAACGGCTTACTCGGAGCGGCTGATGGTGCGTTCGTCCTTGTCAAAGAAAAGCGTACGAGTAACGCAGCAGTGCTTGACATCTCCGGGCGAGATCAACAAGATCAGAAATTGTATCTTAACCGTAACCCCGACACTTTGATTTGGGATCTTGACAAAGCGGAAACCGAACTGTGGAAGGAGCCGCCGGATCCGTTCCTTGACAGAATTTCCGATTGGCTTTCTGCTAACGAAAATAAATGGTCAGGCAGTCCGACAGGGCTTGTACAAGCGCTCGATCTTGAACTAAAGCCTAACACACTAACACAAAAATTGAATGTAAACGCTGATCGCTTGTTTAACGAATACAAGATAATTTATAAAAGCACAAGAAGTCACGAGGGAAGAAAAATATCACTGAGTAAATCACTTGCATGACGCAGCGTGTCGATGCGTGACGGTCGTGACGGTCTTTTTGGTAGTGGGGCGGTGTCAAAAACATCGTCACCATCGTCACGGACCGTCACGCTTTAGAGAAACTCACCAAATATCAAGGAACATTTTTGTATGATTGACAGAAATTGAAATTTAGCAATTTTATCAGAACGGCATTTTATAAATTACAGGAATTTTGAAAAAAGCCCTTTTCCTCTCTGTCGATTTTTTGAATTTTGGTGAGCGGAGCGATTTACGTTTTTTGCAAATTTGCGAAAATCTGTAGGGGTGTGGGAATTTCACCAACAAGCCGATTTGTACGGCATTTAGGCGTACAAAATCTCTGCTTGCGACCTCCTACGGAGGTCATTTTTGCCATATATTTATTTATCACAAGAATGCGGTTTTCAGAAAGCACAGAAAAAGGAGTTGAGAAGAAAATGCCAAAAACAAAACTGTCACGAGTTGATGTAAGAATGACACCGGAAGAAAAAGAAAATTTGAAAAACAGGGCAGATAAGGCACATATGAGTGTTTCAAAATACATCGTTTATCTCTCGGAAACAAAAAGAGTTATCTTGAAAGATGATATTGAGAAGCTGACTGTAGAAATATCAAGGATAGGAAGTAACATCAATGAGATTGCTTATATCGGCAACTATCAGAAGTATTTTTGCAAAGGACAGCTCGAAGTTGTATCGAAATATCTGCAACAAATTATAGAGCTGCAGAAAAAAATACTTTGTGCTATGTTCAGTGAAGAAGATCATACGCTTATTTCTCTTGAAAAGAAAATAGAGAATCTTACGAAAAGTTTGAACAGCATTGTTGGCAGAAAAACAAATTGATAAGATATTGTTAAAACGATCGGAATCTCAAAGTTCAAATGATGAAGCTGTTCTATCAGGCTATACGGGAAGAAAGGATATTATAATGAAAAACTATTATCTTGCGACTTACAAGAAGTCTGACGGAATTTATGACACAGTTCTTGTCCTTACAGACAGCGTAGAAAAAGCAGAGGAGCATTTCAAAGCTTATGCTATGGCAACTGTTCGGATCGCAGCCGAAGATGAGATTTATTACTATCGCAGCAAGGGTTGTCCGGTTGTGGAGCTTTGAATACCCTCAAAAGGGTACACTTATCCCACTGCCCAAACAGAATGCTTTTTTGCATAAGCAAACATGAGTAGATTTGTACAGGCAAACAAAACATTCAGTTTGTGAAGATTTTTGCAATCCCGCGATATCGAACTTTTGTGAATTTGAAACGAACCTTGATGTAATAAAATGCGTGTTCTACTTTGCAGCGAACAGAGGATTTGCGATGATCAATTTCTTTTTCCCGGTTAATAGCATTATCTGAAACAGCTTTGATACTTTTGGGTCTTCGTACAATACGGAAATCTATTTTGCTGAAATGCTCATCGTTTACGATTTCGTCACGCTTTTCAAGACCAATATAGCCGGAATCACCATAAGCCACTTCATTATCTTCACGAAGCAGCTTGTGTGCTTCTGTGACATCATGAACATTCGTAGGCGTTGCTGTAATGGTGTGAACATAACCCGTTCCGGCATCTGC
>CAMHOE010000084.1 GCA_946186665.1 uncultured Clostridia bacterium
ACGGTGTACAGATGCCGCTGAGGAAGTATGCAGATATGGCGGCACGTTCCACAACGTCGGAAACACAGAATACAGCAAAAGTCACACAGGGTAATAAATGGGGGTACGACCTTGTGCAGATGACTACCCACAGCCCGACTTGCGCTGTTTGCTCTATGTATCAGGGGCGGGTTTACGCTACTACCAGAGAAGCCGCCAACGGCAAGTACAAGTTCAAGGACGGCACGGTGCTTCGGTTTCCGTATTTGTATGATACAGCCTTTGCAAGCGGCTACAATACCATCCATCCTAACTGTCGGCACAGGATATCGCTCTTTGCTATCAGAGCATACACAAACAGTGAGCTCAGGCACTACGCAAACATCAGCAACGCTCCCTTTGAGGACACACGCTCTGATGAAGAGCGCAAAGCATACGCAAAAGACCAGGCTGAAAAGCGGCGCAAAAATGCCGCTTACAAGCAGTATGAGCGTATCAAAGCGGCACTGCCGGACACAGCTCCGAAGAGCTTTGCAGGGTTTGTCAGGATGAAAGCCGCCAATTCGGAAAATTACCAAAATCTGATGAAGGATTTTCGGTATGTTTCACGGATTGCAAATGAGCAAAATGGTGGTATAATAAGAGAAAAAGGAATTGTAAAAGCTAACGCTATATTCGTTAATAAAAATGATAAGTTATCACGATATGCTAAAAAAATTGAACCCATAGAAGGCTTTGATGATTTTACTTGTCATGCTAACCCCGATTGTTTCGAAATCGATGTTGTTGGCAATGGTGATCCAAATGACTATGTACAGTATACACCGAAAGAATATGCAGAGATTATAAAACAATCTAATTCATATAAAGGCAGAAGTATTAGGATTATCAGTTGCCAAGCCGGGGCAAAGAAAAACGGTGCAGCACAGATGTTAGCAAATGAATTGGGTGTAACCGTAAAAGCACCAACTGAAACGGTTAGTGTGGATCAGGATGGCAGAATGTTTGTTTCGGACAATGATGTATTAGCGGAAATGTGGTTTTATTCCGAAGATAAAAGTATGTTCAAAGAAACCGGAACGTGGATTGATTTTGAACCGAGAAAGGAGTGAATACTATGAAATCATTGATAATGTATGATGAATTTGGTAAAGGCATGGGATTACCAAGTATGCGTAATTCTTTTTGTAAAGAACCGTATAAAGGAATGGATAAAATTATTGAATATCTGAAAAATGGCAGTATAACTTATGTTACCGCTACAAAAAATGTTGATATTTTTACAAATGAAGTTCTTCCGGGATTTCGTAGTGGAATGACTGATGGTAAGTATACTTGGAATAGCGTATTACCATACTATGTTCAAAAATACAATCTTAAACTGAATGATGACTTTATACAACACGTTCTAAGTCAATAACAAAATTATCTACAATCCCCTACAAGCCGATTTTATTTTCAGAGTATAACTTGCAGGGTGAAATCTTTTAAACGTTTTTAAACGCTGTTAAATGGGTTTTAAATAGCGTCTGGAAAACAACATGAACAGAATACAGAATTAGCGTTCTGCTTTTGAGTAATATCATAAGCAGGGCGTTATTTTTATACCTGAAATTGAAAGGAAATGATGAATATGAGAGAACTGACTACCATACAGAAAAGAGAAAAGTTGAACAGAGTTTATGCCGCAGATGAAAAGGGTGTTGGTGGAGCTAATCATGAATATGTTGTGGTTTGTGGCGGCACACCAGTTGAAATATCGTTCCAGCACGGTCCCAGAAAAGCACTTGATAGTATCAATGGTGTATTGGATACCGACCTTCTTGAAATTGTCCGTGACCGTCTGAAAGGCTTCCAGAGCGGTGAGTTTGCAACGAGAGAAAATGCTGTTGCTCTGACACACATTGAAGAAGCTTTGCTCTGGATGAACAAGCGTGTGGAGGACAGAATTGAACGTGGCGTTCTTGGGACAAATCAGAAATGAGCTTATCCTTAACTTGCTGAGTTACACATAAAAGTGTACTTTAGTCAAGGAAAACCCGCATTTAAAGCGGAGTTTCTAACTTGCTTTCAACTTTTTCTTGACTAATCCTTAACCAAATAATAACCAAAAAACGAATATTTTGGTTTTAACCGCTCTTAATGAGGGCGGTATTTTTATACCCGGAAGGAGCTGAATAGCATGAATAATCAGCAAGCCAAAGCCGACAGCGGCAAAGCAAGACTTACGCTTGTGCCGAGACAGATACTCTTTGATATTGCAAAGGTCAGAGAGTACGGCAACAAAAAATACGGCAGCTCTGAAAACTGGAAACAGGTAGAGAAAGAGAGATACAGAGACGCGGCGTTCAGACATTTCCTTGCTTATCTGGATGACCCTGAGGGCTTGGACGAAGAGAGCGGACTGCCGCACTTGGCACACCTTGCGTGCAATATAGCCTTTTTGTGCGAAATGGAAGGAGACAAAAACAATGAGTGAGATAAAATGCTATTCACTGGATATCCCGATAAAGCAGTTTTTTAAAGGGTCAGTGTTTGCGCCGGACGAGGAAATGATGCTGCTGCCGACAAAGTGCAGCGGATATCTGGGTGTCAATATAGACCAGATGATGGGGATATCCCACCACTTGTACGCTACGACAAAGCACAGGGACAAGGCATATCAGAAGCTTAAAGACAAGCTTGTGTGCTTTATAAATTTGACGCCTGCTTATGTGGATGAAAGATACCTGAAATGAGGAGCGCCATGAACGAATACTATAAATGGGCGGCGGAATACAAGATCTCTGCTGACCTGACAAAGGAGAAAATAGACGAGCTTGAAAAGAAGCGGAAGAGGTGCAGGAGTGTTTTTTTGAAAAACGAATACGGCAGGAAGCTTCTTGTTCTTTACGGGCAGTACAACGATTGCTTGTACTCATATAAAGAGCTGCTGAGAAAAGCCGGGAGAGCCAAAGACGGGTGGTGAGCTTATGGATATGACAGAAATCATGCGAGAGAGCATGGAAGCGATAGCGGGATACACAGAGGAAATGAACAACGGTTAAAAAGCACTTTACGAGTTTGTAAGGTGCTTTTTTATACCCTTGTCCGGAAAGACGATAAACTATCAAGCAAAGCAGAAAGGAACTGCGAGATCAAACTGAAAGCGAGGAAGAAACATGAAAAGAGAAGACATTACCAGAATTTTTGAGGGCGCCGCTGAGGAACAGATCAATGCTGTTCTCGATATCAACAGCGCGGATATCGGCAAGGTTAAGCAAAAGCTTGAAGCTGAGCGTGATAATTACAAATCACAGCTTGATACAGCTCAGGCGGCTTTGCAGGAATTTGAGGGCGTTGACGTGAGTGAGCTGAACGGCAGAATTGAAAAGCTGACCGCTGATCTGAAAGAGCAGGAAACATCCTATCAGGCAAAAATCGCGGATATGGAGTTTGATGCGGTGCTTGACAAAGCCTTGACAGGGGCAGGCGCAAGGAACGCAAAAGCCGTCAGAGCGCTTCTTGATATCGATACCCTCAAGGCAAGCAAAAATCAGACAGAGGATATCAAGAATGCCGTAGCTGCTGTCAAAACAGAAAACGATTATCTGTTCGGACAGGATAAGCCGTTTGTGCCGTTTAATCCGGCAGTCGGCGCAGACAGCGGCAAAAAGATGTCCCTGACAGAAGCTATGGAGTACGCAAACAAGCATCCGGGTGTGGATGTATCGACTCTGATGTGATGCGCTTACCGAAACGGTGAGTGCTGCTACAAATCATAAACAAGGAGAGAAAAAACTATGGGTAAATTTGACAGCAAACTTTTTAACGAACAGGCATTCGGACACTATGTCAAGACCGTTCCGAACACTAAGAAGAACGAGCTTGCAAAGTCCGGAGCTATAGGAGCAAATGAGGAAGCAAGAAATTCTCTCGCCAATCAGACAGGCTCCCTCTATACGAGGATACCGTATTTTGGCAGGATATCACCTGAGACATCTCAGAACAATGACGGCGCAACGAATATCACTTCCAGCAACACCACGACCTACGATCAGGGCTTTATTACCGCTTCCAGAATGGACAGCTGGACGGAAAGAAGCTTCAGCAAGAATATTACAGCAGGTACGGACTTCATGGCGAATGTGGGCAATCAGATCGCAGACTACAAGATGGCGGTCAGACAGAATATGATCCTTGCGATGCTCAGGGGCATTTTTGCTATGAATACCGTCGGAACAAGCGTTGCGGCAAAATCGGCAAGTGAGTTTATCACGAAGCACACTTATGATATCACGGCAAATGCAGGAGACAGCGGATGTATCGGTGCAGCTACCCTGAACTCCGCTATGCAGCAGGCTTGCGGCGACAACAAGGATATATTCTCACTTGCTATAATGCACTCAGTTGTTGCCACTCATCTTGAAAACCTCAAGCTGCTGGACTACATGAAGTACACCGACAAGGACGGCGTCACCCGTGATCTTAAACTCGGAACCTGGAACGGCAGGACTGTACTGATAGATGATGATATGCCGACAGCACTGAAATATTCCGGCGCAGGTGTTTACACGGTAACTATCGGCGGCACTCTTGCGTCCGGTGACAAGATAACTGTTGCAGGAGAGACAGTGACTCTCAACTCTACATCAGCGGCAAGTACATCAGCCGCTGCAACAGCAGTAGTTACAGCACTGGGAACAATGGACGAATACACCGTAAGCAGAACGGACGCGGTAATTACATTTACCGAGAAGAGCGGCTACTATGGTACCGGTGCGCCGGAAGTTTCCATTACATCAACAGCTGGTACTGTGACCGCCGCAACAACTACAGAGCCTGCTTCATATACAGAGTACACCACCTATGTTCTCGGCGAGGGCGCTGTAACTCTTGATGATATCGGTGATTCTCACCCATACGAAATGAGCCGTGACCCGAAAACAAACGGCGGTCAGGACACACTGTTTGTACGTGACAGATTTATCTGCGGTGCGGAAGGTCTGTCTTTCGAGAAGCCGTCGACCCTCACTGCATCGGCATCCAATACAGACCTGTCAACAGGTACAAACTGGAATGTCATCAATGACGGTGTGACTGCCATCTCTCATAAAGCAATTCCGATACTGCGAATTCTTTCAAGAGGCTGATGATACTGATCGTAGGATACAACAGCTATATCACCGTTTCAGAAGCGGATGAGCTTTTGCAGGGGGATGTACTGT
>CAMHOE010000085.1 GCA_946186665.1 uncultured Clostridia bacterium
GTTTACACTGATAATATTTGCCTGCTCTCTTAAATTCCAAACCCATATAGGCACTCAAAAATGCTATCAAATCAGCATTTTTTGCTTTATCAAGCTGTTCCTGAGAGAATTTTCTATATTCCATTACAATCGTCCTTTACATTGAAAAAGCAGTCAGCGTAATGCCAACTGCTTTGAGTGTTATTTCTTTTTTGCAGGAAACTCAAATTTGATTTTCTTAGCCGCCTTATCGACAACAAGATAAGCATCAAATTCTCCTTTTCCGTCCTTTTTCTTGAAGCCTTTAATCAAGGTTGTTTTGCCTTTTTCAATCAGCCTGATAGCTTGTGCATCGGAAATGGCTTTTCCGCAATACTCTTTACCGACAGAGAAAGGACAGCCTGTGTCTTTCTTTGCAGAACAGAAATAGCCAAACTTACCATTGATAACTCTTGCACCACAGAACGGGCAAGAAATGGTATCTTCATCAGATACATACTTCTCCGTAGCAGGAGATGAAACGACAGCAGAATACCATTCACGGACTATCTGCTCCATAGACGAAACAAAAGCCTGATAATCTTCTTTACCATCAGCTATATCGTGCAAACGCTTTTCCCATTGTCCTGTCATTTCAGGACTTTTCAATTCTTCAATGGGTAAGTGTTCAATCAGGAATATGCCTTTTGCTGTTGGTATAATTGACTTTCCGTTTTTGGCTAAATAGCCGTTATGAAAAAGTGCATTGATAATTCCTGCCCTTGTTGCCGGAGTGCCAAGTCCTTTATTTTCTGCTTTCATCAAGGCTCTTGCTTCTTCGTCCTCAAGGTGCTTGCCTGCCGTTTCCATTGCTGTAATCAGATCAGACTCTGTATATAGCTTTGGCGGCTCTGTAAAGCCTTGTTTCAGAAAATATGTACCTACATAGCTTTCACCCGCTGAAACAGGCGGCAAAGTTGCTCTTTTGTCAGGGAGTGCGTCAACGGCATACCAACCGTTATTTGTTATGATACTTCCTGTTGCCTTAAAAGTGTTGCCATTGACATCGAGTGAAACCGTTGTGTCCTCAATCTCTGCTTTCGGATAAACGATACGGATAAGCGACTTGACAAGCAGATCGTAGAGCTGTCTTTCATCATCTGACGGTATTTCTGACAGGCTTTTCGGTACATTCATTGTCGGGATAATTGCAGGATGACTATCGACCTTGCTATCATCAAAATGTCGTTTGCTGTATGCTTGCCATTGGCTTTCGGGAATAGCATATTGTCTGTATTCCGGCAGAAGAAAGAGCTTGCGGAGAGTTGCCGTTACTTCCGACTGCATAGCAACGGTCAGATGTTCCGATGATGTTCGGGGATAACTCATAAACTTGTGTTCGTATAAATCCTGCATAACCTTAACGGTTTTATCCAAGTCCCAGCCGAGCTTTTTTCCTGCCGTTGCCTGTAACTGTGTTGCATTAAATAACACAGGCTGTCCGACTGTTCTTTTCTTGACAGTTTTTGCCGTTACAGTACCGTTACCGATACATTTTGACAATAACGATTTTGCCTGTTGTTCGTTATCAAGTATTCCATTTTCATATTCTGCCGTGAAACTTCCATTATCAGTTTGAAACTCCGCAAGTAATCTCCAAAACGGTGTTTTAATATGTCCTTTGATTTTCTTCTCACGCTCAACTACCATTGCCAAAACAGGTGTCTGTACTCTGCCGATACGAAACATATCTTTCGGATTAGCACAGTATTTTCCTGTTGCTGCAATCGTCAGATTGATACCGCACAGCCAATCAGCTATGCTTCTTGCTCGTCCTGCCTGCTGTATGCTTATAACTTCACTGCTGTCTTTCAGGTGTGCAAAGGCATATTGTATCTTCTGAGGTGTCAAGTCCTCTATCCAAACTCTTTTCCATTTCTTTGTGCAGTGCATAGCTTCATAGATATAAGCGAATATCAGCTCACCCTCACGGTCAGGATCAGTGGCATTGATTATCAAATCAGCCTTGTCGAAAAAGCCTTTGACATACTCAAAGCAAGTCTTTGTCTTATCTTTTACAACGACCTGATAACTGTCAGGAATACAAGGAAAAACGCTTAAATCCCAATTCTTATACTGCTCTCCGTATGCTGTTCTGTCAGCCAGACCGCACAAATGCCCGACACCGTGACATAGTATTGTTTTCTCACCATTAAAGGTAAACTCATAGTGTCCGATTGTTGGCTCTTTCGGGTGTGCAATTCTGTTGCCTGCTTTGAGTGCAGCAGCAATCGCTTTTGCTAAACTTGCTTTCTCAGCGTATATGACTATCAAATAAATGACCTCCCATTATGTAAAGTTCCACACACAATCAAAAATCAATAGATTTTTCAGTAGTTATATGGTATAATCAAAATGTAATTTATCAATCGCAGATTAAAGATTGGATGTGATATAAATGCTTTTTCAGCTTATTTCAGAAGCTACTGAAATAGATTTCAAAGAAACCTTAGAAATTAAAAAGCCTAAAAGTTGGCTTAAAAGCGTAAGTGCTTTCGCCAATGGTATCGGCGGCTCTTTGTTTTTTGGCGTTGCCGATGATAAAAATATTATTGGGTTGGATGATCCTCAGACTGCCGCAGACAAAATTTCAGAGATCATCAGAGAAAAAATTACGCCCATTCCCGAAGTCGTTTTACAGCCGTTTGAGGAAAACGGTAAAAAGCTTCTTGTTCTGCAAGTCAGAGCCGGCAGGAATACTCCTTATTTCTATTCTGCTGACGGAGTGAAACAGGCTTATGTCAGAGTTGGCAATTCAAGTGTTCCTGCACCCGATCATATTTTGAAGGAGCTGATCTTAAAAGGCAATAATCAGACTTTTGATTCTCTGTCAACCACCCATAAGATTGAGGAATACAGCTTTACTCTCTTAGAAGCTACCTATCGTGAACGCACTCATTTAACCTTTGAAAAGAGCGATTATCTGTCCTTCGGACTTGTAGATACCAATGGTTATCTGACACACGCAGGAATGCTTCTTACAGATCAGAATTCTGTGTACAATTCCCGTATTTTCTGTACCCGATGGAATGGTCTGAAAAAGACATCTATTTTTGATGACGCTATTGATGACAAGGAATTTTCGGGTAATCTGATAACGCTTCTGCAAAATGCAGGAGATTTTATAAAAAACAATTCAAAAGTGCGTTTTACCAAAAAGGATACCGAAAGAATAGATAAGCCTGATTATGCTCAGAGAGCTGTTACAGAAGCATTGGTAAATGCTTTGATACACAGGGATTATATCGTTATGGGCAAGGAAATACACATTGATATGTACGATGATCGTGTAGAGATAGTTTCTCCGGGCGGTATGTTTGACGGTAAGGCAATACAGGACAGAGATATAGATACTATCTCATCCGCAAGAAGAAACCCTGTTATTGCAGATCTTTTTCATCGTATGAGATATATGGAACGCAGAGGTTCAGGACTTCGCAAAATACTTGATTCTACTGCACAGCTTCCCGGTTATACTGATAAATTCAAGCCGCAGTTTATTTCGACTGATACGGATTTTATTGTTGTCTTAAAGAATGTAAACTATGATAGTTTGGCAGTCGATCAAGACACCGTACAAGTTACCGTACAAGATACCATACAAGACACCGTACAAGATACCATACAAGATGATTTACAAACAAAGCAGGAATCTGTTTTATCGTTCTGCAATATTCCCCGTTCCAGATCGGAAATTCAGGAATACATTGGTATTAAAAACAGGGGATATTTTTTGTCTGACATCTTGAAGCCATTAGTAGATACCGGAAAGCTCATAATGACCCTTCCGGATAAACCCACAAGCCGTAACCAAAAATACATTCGTGCAGATATATAAGTTTTCTTTTAGGACTGTCACACGGCAGTCCTTTTTTCTGCTCATCTGGGACTTCAAGTCCCACATATTAAATCCAAAACACTTCCTTTATCAGCTTTATCACTCTGTTCTCTTTGTGCTTTCTTCTGATAACAGGCTCATCCTCTTTGGCTTCTTCGCCGTCCCTGAAAGCAAGCTCTTTTTTCAGGTGCTTGATATAAAGTGTTTGGATAATGTCAATGACAATGAATATAAGCAAAAACCAAACCACACGCTCACCTCCCGAACAGCTTCATTTTCTTTTTGGTATCGACATCGGTGTACAAGTGCAGGATTTCCGTATAAACATTCCTGTTCCACTCACACGGATTTGTATAATTGGGACTTGTGCGTAGGCGATAAGCCTTGCAATGCCCTTGTATCATAGCTTTGTTGAATTTCAGAAAGTCAGGCTGTGAGATAGGATAGAAACAGTAGTTGATCTCCTTGTTGTACGGCAACGGCAAATTGAGATATTCTTCAAGATAAGAAATATCCCATTCCGTACCTCTGCACATCACGATTTTTATATCAGCCTTTTCAAAAAGCTGTTCCGTTATATCCAACACAGCAATAATTCTGTATTTTGCCGTGACATTACTTTCGTCATAGGCTGAAAGAGGATAGATAGGCAGATCGTTGACGGTACAACCGTTTTTGGCGGCTGTAACATCTATTTCGTGAAATCTCAGAAACCTGTCATATACGCTGTCCGGCAGAAAAAGAGAAATACTCTGTCTTGCCTGTGACAAAACAATCGCCATTTCAAAAGCTGTCTGTATAACTCCGCTCGTGTTGTGTATTGAGGACAGTCCAATAACAAAATGCTCACCGTTTCTTCGTTCCTGCAATTCGTCAAGCTGTGCCGTGTTTTCGTCTGAGTATTCCGCATCAGCCGCAGCCTTACTGAATTTCACCTGTGTATTGTCAACCACTTTGGCAAGTTCTGACTGTAATGTTTCGCTGACCT
>CAMHOE010000086.1 GCA_946186665.1 uncultured Clostridia bacterium
CAGGAAGGATGCCGATTCAGTCATACAGAGACGTTTGGAGTGAACATTCCTGTAATAGGTTCGATACTTGAATTTTTGACTTTTAAGGTATTCTACAGGAAGTGGTGTAACTGGGATCTGATACGCGAAGATATGATTCTGGACAATAAGTACCTAAACGATATCCTGACCGAGGGTAGGTATCCGGAGCGTTTGCCGGAGATAGATGGTTAGGAAGTTGAAGCTGGCGAGAGTGTTAAGGAACAAAACAGATGAAGACTCTATAGAGGGGTGATGTAAATGGCAAAACAGGTCAGATATTTAAGACAGGTGGTTTCCCACCTCGAAGAGAAATACGGCAGCGAGAAAGCACAGGCAATCATGGAAAAAGCCCTGAAACGCTATGATGATCTGATCGAAGAAAACAAGGATGAACCTAAAGCGTACTATATGCATACAAGGGAGCGTATCTATCCATCCATCGCTGTGTTCGACGCGCTGCTTGCCGAAGGCATTGAGCGAAAGGAAGCAGAAGATTTCGTGACGGGTTACTACCGTTGGCGTTCAAGCAGTATGGCATCGAAGATCAAAGGACTCTTTAAGGTTCTGGGCCTGTATAAAATCGTGCCGAAATTCTTTTTCAGTATGACAGAAAAGAGTTTTGGATCGCAGGCAGGTTTCGCTTCAGAGAACAAGTATCTGTCAAAGACCGAGATGCGCTTTGATATGGTCAAATGCCCTTATCATGACACTTGCGTAAAATACGGCTGCCCGGAGATCGTAAAGGGATTCTGTGACGCTGATGATATTTTCTATGGTAATATGCATCCGAGGCTTTCATGGGACAGAACTAAGACTATCGGCCGAGGTGATGGAGTCTGTGACTTCAAGGTTCGTATAAAGGAACAATAAACATGACAAGGCACTAAACTGCCATCACAGGCAGTGGGGAGCGAACGAGAATTTGGCAAGCAGATTTAATTTCAACAGAACAGAGCAAGGAGTTCTATATGTTTTGGGACAGAGTGGCTGGTGTCTATGATATTTTTGCTAATATCATAAATGGCAAGACACATAAAGAATTAAAAAGATTTGTTGCTGATCAGATTGATACAGGTGACGAAGTGCTGGAATGCGCCTGTGGTACGGGACTGCTTACTACGATTATCGCTCCTCATTGTAGGAGTCTTATAGCAACAGATTTCTCTGCCAATATACTGAAGAAGGCAAAGAAAAACTGTGCGGGGTACAGTAATGTGTCATTTGAACAGGCGAACATCATGTCTCTGGAATATTCGGATGAATCATTTGATAAAGTGGTGGCGGCAAATGTAATCCATCTTCTTGATGCGCCGATAAAGGCTATGAAGGAACTTGACCGTGTTTGCAAAGCCGGAGGAAGCATCATTGTCCCAACATATATGAACAAAGACAGTTCGGGCAAGACCAGCGGTTTTGCCAAGACCATCGGTAAAGCCGGTGCAGACTTCAAAAGACAGTTTACTTTTACTTTCGATACATACCAGGAGTTCTTCCGGGAACTGGGATATGAAGATGTCATTTACAAGATGATTGAAGGGCGAGTGCCCTATGCCGTTGCGGTCATAAAGAAGAATTGATTATTTCGGGCTAAATGATTATGAGGTTAAATCTTTGGCTCGCAGGATGGCTTATATGCATATTTGAGTTTAACCGGAAGTTAATCAGTAGGTTATATATAAGGAGCGAAAATGTCCGCACAAACTGCGATAAAACCGAATCCCTTACTCTCCGTAACGGTACATACGGTATCGTTATGAGGGGTGTGCAAAAATGCACACGGGGGTGTTCATCGTTACGGGGTAGAAAAAGGTTGCCGTTATGTTGTATCAAATTAGACACGGCAACAGAAAGCAAAGTGCAGAGTATGATACAATTCAGCGATTGCCTTGCTGCCTGAAAATCGAGGGGGTGCAAATCCATTTTTTGGGGGTGCATTTCATAGGCAGGGGGTGCAAATTAAAAGAGGGGGAGCGTGTCACATGACGGATACATTATTTGAATACGACCATCTGCTGATGCGTTCCGAATACCGAATGCCGGATATTCATTCTCATCTTGCTGTTCACCTGATTGTCGGTCTTGGATCGAAGCTGCACTGTACCGTGGCAAATGAAAACTTTGATGCCGATGCTGTTTTTATTGCATCCGATGTGCCGCACACAGTTTATTCCGATTCTGCAGAAATGCTTGTGTTTCTGTTCGATCCGGCTTGTCCATACTCAAGTGAGATTTGTCGCGTGTATTTGAACGAGAACAGATATTTCTCTCTTACCGCCGCACAGGCAGAAGGAATCGGATCCCTGTGGGCAGCAACAAGAAACTCAATAAGAGAAGCGGACAAAGCTATACTTGAATATTTAGGTCTGTCAAAGAGCAGAGAAAAACAAATGGACAAGCGAGTTGCCGAAGTGCTGACCATACTTCGGGAAACGGAAACGGTACCAGAGGATGCCGTGGACTTCCTTTGCAGTAAAGTATGCCTTTCCAAAAGCCGACTGTCACACTTGTTTAAAGAAAATCTCGGCATATCTCTGTCTCGATATCTTGCTTGGGAGAAGATGCGAAAAGGCTATATTCTTTTTCAGAAATACGGCAATATCACCGATGCCGCTGTTATGGCAGGATTTGATTCCCCGTCTCACTTTGCTGCTACCTGCAAGCGTATGTTTGGTTTATCTTTTTCGGACTACACAAAAAGTTAGCATCTATTTGAAAGTTTTATAAGCCATAAAATGCTATCCTTGTTATGTAAGATGCAGCAAGGAGGCATTTTTTATGGATAAATACGATGTAAGTCAGCCTGTCAGACTGAAAAAAGGTGTGTATAAACTCAACGCGGAACGTAACTTTGACTACCAGCTAAACCGTGTGATCAATTGGGACGGAGGACGCCTTGAGGATATTCAGCCTATCGCGGACAGGATAAAAACGAGCGCCGATTGGAAGCGTGAACTGATCGCACTCGGCGATACTGCCATGCGGGAGAACCGCATACAGAACGCTATTGCCTATTACCGCATGAGTGAGTTTTTCATGTATGACGGAGATCCCGATAAGAAAGCATATTACAAAAAAGCAACGGGGCTTTTCTATCAGTATTATGCAGATTATTTTGAGGGAGAAAATGCACGAATCGAGAAACTGGAGGTTCCTTATGAAAATGTAAAGCTGCCTGTCATGCACGTTGTACCGAACGGAAAAAGCAAGCAAACAATAATTTTACACGGCGGCAACGACAGCTATTTTGAGGAATTCCTGTTTACAGTGTTGTATTTGCAGGAACAGGGATTTGAGGTCTATATGTTTGAAGGACCCGGTCAGGGCGGCGTGATGCGGCTGCAGGGAATGCACTTCACGCATGAGTGGGAAAAGCCTGTGAAAGCCGTTTTGGATTTCTTTCACCTTGAAAATGTAACGATCATCGGTATTTCGCTTGGCGGTTATCTTGCTCCGAGAGCGGCGGCGTTTGATAAGCGTATCACTAAGGTTGTGGCGTGGTCGGTGTTCCCTTGCTTTCAGGATGTGATAGTAGGAATGCAGAAGCCTGCCATACAGAAAATGTTCTATCTTTTTATGAAGCTCCACGCCCGTCCGCTCATCAATTTTGTGTTCGGCAAGAAAGCGAAAAAAGAGCCGGTCATCGACTGGGGAATCAAACACGGCTGTTATGCTTATGAAGCAAAGGACGCTTATGGCTACGCCCGGAAGCTGAAGCTGTATGATATCGAACCGATAGCGGACCAAATCACGCAGGATATGCTGATTATCGGTGCAAACCGGGATCACTTCATTGACTACCGGCTTATCGGCAGAGAGATCAATATGCTTAAAAATGTGAAAAGCCTGACATTTCGCCTCTTTACGGATAAGGAAGAGGCACAGAACCACTGCAATGTGGGCAATGGGAAAATTGTCCTTGATGATATTTGCGGTTGGATCGAAAGAATTGATGCGGAGAAGACGTGAGCATTTCCCATTACATGGTAAAGGCTTCAAACGGACAATGACGCTGGGTTAAGGAGACAAATGCTGTAATTGTCACTGCGAGTTGACAGGCGAGTGTCCGATAAGACCGGAGGGAAAACTGAAATAAGATCAGAGGATTTCCAAAATGTATATTAACGAATATGGAGATAAAAATGATCCAACCATTATTTTACTCGCTCCGATGATGGTATCGGGTGAGGATTTATACAATTTGATGTCACCGCATTTTAAAGGTGAATATCACATTATTGCGCCGGATCAGGGCGGTCACGGCAAGGCGGGAGCGTACATCAGCGCAGATGATGAATATGCTCAGTTAAAAGAGTTTCTCACCGAGAATGGTTATCGACACATTGATTTGGTTTACGGGGCGAGTCTCGGCGTCGCCGTTGCATACAGGCTTTTCTTCGACAAGGATCTCGATGTCGCTCACGCATGGTTTGACGGAGTCGCCCTTTCGGGAAATGCCGGATTTGCCGAGTGGTTTATGTGCAGACTTTTTAGA
>CAMHOE010000087.1 GCA_946186665.1 uncultured Clostridia bacterium
TTAGTGGTTAGTGATTAGTGGTTAGTGATTAGTGGTTAGTGATTAGTGGTTAGTGGACAGTGGATAGTGTTATCAAAAGATCCACTGTCTGCTTTCTATCAGGGAATTGATTTTTAAAGTTTGATATTCATCAGTTTTTAAAATTGACAGTCTCAAAGTTTTCAGAGTGAGATGTTTAGCACAATTGCGTGAAAAATCAGCGGTTTTAGGAAAGGGGTTCGGGGAATGACCCTTTTTCCGCGTTCTGCGCCAAAAGCTGTAGACGTGCACTGAAATAGCCAAAGTGCTCCCTGAGGAGCATGACGCGGACTGCCTGATCGGAAGCAGCTGCGTTCTAAGTTGTCCAGTGCGGTCACGCACCCGCTGGAAAAGGGTTTTCCCCGGAGAACTGCCCGGTAAAATTGATTTTCGCGGCTTTCTATATTGAATATAAGGAGGAAAGGAAAATGGTGGATAAGGAAGAAATAATGAAGATCGCGATACTTTCCAAGCTTTTTGTAGCAGAGGATGAGATCGAACAGCTGACAGAGGATATGTCAAGGATCATTTCATTTGCCGATACTATAAACAATGCTTCTGATGAAGGTACGGATTTTGATAATATCAATAATCTATCCAACGTGCTGAGAGAGGACGAGGTGGTACCTTCCTATGACAGGGAGAAGATCCTTGCCAATGCAAAGGACAGCGATGAAGGCTGCTTCCTTGTAAAGAACATTATGAAATGATCAGAGGTGGATCCAATGAGTGAAAGTATGATAAACAGGCTCCATACAATGCTTGAAAACAAAGAGATATCCTGTAAGGAGCTTACGGAAAAATATATAGAGGCTGCACAAAGGGATAACGAACAGCTTAACGCTTATGTTACTCTTACACCTGAAACGGCTATGGAAACAGCCGCAAAAGTGGACAGCAAAATAGCAAAGGGCGAAAAGATAGGTCTGCTCGAGGGTATACCTATGACCCTTAAAGACAACATCTCTACAGAGAATATCAGAACGACCTGCTGCTCTAAGATACTGGAGGACTATGTTCCGATTTATGACGCAACGGTCTGGAAGATACTCAAAAATCAGAATGCCGTACTTCTCGGCAAAACAAATATGGACGAGTTCGCTATGGGTTCATCCTGCGAGACTTCATATTTCGGCGGCGCAAAGAACCCGCATAATACCGCGCACGTTGCCGGAGGAAGCTCTGGCGGTGTAGCTTCTGCTGTAGGCGGAAACATTGCCGTGTACGGACTTGGCTCTGATACAGGCGGTTCTATCCGTCAGCCGGCAAGCTTCTGCGGTATCGTAGGTCTGAAGCCTACATACGGAGCAGTGTCACGTTTCGGACTTATTGCCTATGCTTCAAGCTTTGACCAGATAGGCCCTATCACTACTAATGTGGAGGATGCGGCTGCCGTGTTCGATGCTGTATCCGAATACGATTCAATGGACTCAACTTCTCAGGGACGCAGGGGCGCGCCTGTTCTGGATACATTGAAAAACGACATAAAGGGCATGAAAATCGGTATTGCAAGAGAGTATCTTGACGGTGTGCGTGAGGATGTAAGACAGGCAATAGATACAGCAGCTGAAGTGTATAAGTCTCTTGGGGCTGAGATAGTTTACTTTGACCTGCCTGCTCTTAAGTATGCGCTTCCGGTTTACTATATACTTGCCTGTGCGGAAGCTTCCTCAAATCTGGGACGTTATGACGGTATACGCTACGGCTATAAGGCTGAAAGCTATAACGATGTGAATGATATGATAAAAAAGACCAGAAGCACCGGCTTCGGTGATGAGGTGAAGAAAAGAATACTTCTCGGCACGTATGTTCTCAGCTCAGGATATTATGACGCATATTATAAAAAGGCGCAGAACCTCAGAGGTACGATAGTAAAGGCATTCAAAAACGCTTTTACAGCCTGTGACGTTATCCTTGCGCCGACTGTACCTATGACCGCATTTGAAAACGGCAGCGCAGTCAGCGACCCGATAGAAACATATCTTACCGATATCTGTACCGTACCTGTGAATATCTGCGGTCTGCCGGGAGTGTCAGTTCCCTGCGGCTACAGCTCAAAGGGACTTCCCATAGGTATGCAGCTCATAGGCAATACCTTTGAAGAGGGAAAGATACTCAATGCCGCATGGCAGTACGAAAATGCCGCAAAGATATACAGACCTGCCGATTTCGGCGTTAAACTCTGATAAGTACAGGAAAGGATAGAGAAACTATGAAATACGAATTGGTCGCAGGCTTTGAAACTCATGTAGAGCTTGCCACAAATACAAAGATATTCTGCTCCTGTACCACACAGTTCGGAGGAGAACCAAACACACATTGCTGTCCTATATGTATCGGACTGCCCGGCACACTACCGAAGCTGAACAAAAAGGTAGTGGAGTATGCCATAAGAGCAGGACTTGCAACTAACTGCGAAATAGCTGAAATATCCAAAATGGACAGAAAGAACTACTGTTACCCCGACCTTCCGAAGGCGTATCAGATATCGCAGTATGATAAGCCCCTCTGCAATAACGGATATATACAGCTCTCTAACGGCAGACGTATCCGTATTCTGAGAATACACATAGAAGAGGACGCAGGAAAGCTCGTTCACAGCAGGGGCAGTACAATGGTGGATTACAACAGAGGCGGAGTACCCCTTATCGAGATAGTTACAGAGCCGGATTTCCGCAGTGTTGACGAAGCCCGTGAGTATGTAGAGAAGCTTCAGCTTATTATGCGCTATATCGGCGTATCCGACTGTAAAATGCAGGAGGGTTCAATGCGCTGTGATGTAAACATATCTGTACGTCCGCAGGGCAGTGATAAGCTTGGCACAAGAACAGAGATAAAAAATATGAACTCCATCAGCTTCATAGCAAAGGCAATGGAGTATGAATACAACCGACAGGTAGACCTTATAGAGAGCGGCGAAAAGGTCATTCAGGAGACTCTCCGCTATGATGATGTTACAAACACAACATCGAGCATGAGAGGTAAAGAGGACGCTAATGATTATCGTTATTTCCGTGACCCCGACCTTGTGACCATTAACGTGCCCCGTGAGCGCGTAGAGGAAATCGCTGCAACTCTTCCGGAGCTTCCCTCGGTGAAGCTTGAACGCTACATCAATGAGCTTGGTCTGCCTGAGAAGGACGCACAGCTTCTTGTAAAATACAAGAAAGTAGCTGAATATTACGAAGAGTCCATCAAGGACACGAAAAATCCAAAGACTGCCGCAAACTTCATTATCGGACAGATATTCAGAACCGTTGAAAACGAAAGTGAAAAAGAAGCCTTCAACATCAACGTCAGTGCTGAAAGTCTCAACGAGCTTATAAAGCTTATTGACAGCGGCAAGATACGTATGAACCTTGCCAAATCCACACTTGACAAAATGCTGGAGACAGGCAAAAAGCCGTCAGAGCTTCTTTCCGACAGCGATATGGCAGGACTTGACGAGGGCGCACTTGACGCACTTTGTCAGCAGGCAGTAGACGCCAACCCGAATGCAGTCAATGATTATAGAAACGGCAAAGAGAAAGCCATCAAAGCCATTGTTGGTTTTGTAATGAAAAACAGCCGCGGCAAAGCTGATGCAGTAGCTGCCGAACAAAAAATCAAATCCCTTATCGAAGGATAAACAACGATAAACAACACAACGGAGAGCAACAAAAGGCTCAGAAGCATTACCATTACAGTAATGTTTCTGAGCCTTTATTAAATTTGGAATGTGGTGCGTGACCGCACAGGACTATTTAACAACGCATAGACTTTACTAAAGTCCGTCCGCGTCGTGCTTCATAGGGAGCACTTTGGCTATTGTTGTACACGTCTGTAGTTTTAATGTGAAATGGTGGTACGTTTTCGCATAGCAAAAACGAAATAATTACTGCCCTCCAAAACAAAACCGCCCATAAGCGCACCGTAAGGGGTGCGTGACCGCACAGGACAACTTAACAACGCATCAGCTTCTAACAGAACCGTCCGCGTCGTGCTCTTTAGAGAGCACTTTGGCTACTACAGTACACGTCTATAGTTTTGGCACAGAATAGTGAAAATTTTACATTGAACATTGTACATTAGAATATATAGGCGCATAAAGTTAAGTGGAAGAAGAAACTATATGTCCAAAAAAAATAGCCGAAACAGCAGCCCCTAAGGGCTGCGCCGGCGGATGTGGATAATTGTCTGACAGTTCTGCGCCGTCCGGCGCGGGCAGGAAAAGTTTCGACCATGATATCAGAGTGAGCTTTAGCGAACGCCAGCGTGAATCGGGAGCGCAGGCTCTGCGCCGCGAATCGGGAGCGCAAGCCTGCCAATGTCATTAACTTAAGGATTTTAGTGCTGCCTTGCGGCAGCAGGAGACTTCATTATGACCGCTACAAGGGGAAGCCCT
>CAMHOE010000088.1 GCA_946186665.1 uncultured Clostridia bacterium
TCCGGACGGAATCGAACCATCGACACGGGGATTTTCAGTCCCCTGCTCTACCGACTGAGCTACAAAGGCAAGTGGCGATCCGGAACGGGATCGAACCGTCGACCTCTAGCGTGACAGGCTAGCGTTCTAACCAGCTGAACTACCGGACCGTATGGTGGGAACAATAGGGCTCGAACCTATGACCCTCTGCTTGTAAGGCAGATGCTCTCCCAGCTGAGCTATGCTCCCACATCAACTTCGAGACTCAAAAGCTTTTTGTCTTTTGCTGTATCTCTCAGCGACTTTATTATAATACACCATTGACCCCCATTTGTCAAGTGTTTTTTTAAATTTTTTTTAAAAAATTTTCCAGCAATTAAAAAATCCGCTTATCATCAGGGTTTTTCAATAATTATTTTTTCAAGGGTATTATAGATTTTTCCATAAAACACAATATTATAATAATAATTATTTAAGTCTCATAACATTTTATTGCTTATTAAAAATAAACTGCTTTTCTTTATAATAATATTCAGATTGAGCTAAGAATATTACTATTTAAGAAACTAAGAAATAAACTGTTCAACAGGTATGCCAAGCTGAGTGAGGATATCTATATACCCGTCATACACCTCATCTCTGGAAAAATCCGCAGCAGCAAGCTCATCATCGGACAGCATATTGAGCTTTGTATAGAAATCCACAGCAAGCTCTACATATCTGTCCGTGAAGGTCAGATTGTCAAACAGCATATCCTCCGCTTCACAAAGCCTTCTTTCGCGAATAAGTCTGTCAAGCTCCAGATGTATACGGTCTGTTTCCGGCAGCATCTCTGATGTGGTATCAGTCTCATACTGTATTTTATTCTTATTGAAAACAACTTGTGCAACAAATCTTGTAATGACATCTATCTGGCGCATTATCCAGTCATCCTGAAATCCCATTCTGTTTCCTCCCCTTATCCCCTGCCGGCAGCCGCGCCGGTGGCAAAAGCACACTGAAGGTTGAAGCCTCCTGTATAGCAATCGTAATCTATCACTTCTCCTGCAAAGTACAGCCCTGAAATCAGCAGCGAGCTCATTGTTTTTGGGTCTATCTCTTTTACATTTATACCTCCTGAGGTAACTATAGCTTCCTCTATCGGTCGAAAACCTTTTACAGTAAAGCTGAAACGCTTGAAAACCTCAATTATACTTTTGCGTTCGGTCTTTGTTATCTCACTTACGCATTTCTGTGCAGGGATATCTGTTCTGCTGATAAAGGTACTGAGCATATCAGCCGGCATAAGCGCCCTCAGAACATATTCAAGGCTCTTATCCCTGCGCTCTGAAAATTCCCTGAGAAGCCTTGCATCAAGCTTTTTCTCCGATAATGCCGGCTTAAGGTCTATATCCAGTCTGTATCTGCCTGTCTGCATTTCCCTCATGTGAGAGCTTGCACTAAGAACAACGGAGCCTGATACACCGTACCTCATCAGCTGAAGCTCTCCGAAATCAGTATATATTATCTTTCCGCTGACAGTATCTGTTACTGACAAGGCAATATTCTTAAGTAAAAGCTTATCCGCTTCCGGCTTTGGCTTTTCTATTGTCTCCAATGGAACAAGTGACGGCTTTGGCGGTACAATGGTATGACCTGCTTTCTTCGCAAAACGATATCCATCGCCTGTAGAGCCTGTCAGAGGATAGGAAATACCTCCGCAGGCTATGATGACCTTATCATATTCGAGCAGCCTGTTTCCTGCCTGTACGCCCTTTATACAGCCGTTTTCAATAACAATATCTTCTACCATTGTATTTTTTATCCTGCACCCTGAGCTTCGTGCGGCTTTAAGAAGAGTATCCACCACATCAGCTGCTTTATCCGACACCGGAAAAACACGGTTTCCCCTTTCTGTTTTCAAGGGCAAACCGTTCTCTTCAAAAAATGCGATCGTATCTTCAGGTGAAAATTTGTTCAGAGCACTGTAAAGGAAACGCCCGTTAGTCGGCGTATTTGCAACTACAGTTCTTATATCACAGTTATTTGTCAGATTGCAGCGACCCTTTCCCGTGATATACAGCTTTCTGCCTATCTTTGCATTTTTTTCAAACACCGTCACATCATCACCGTTTTGCGCAGAGATGACTGCTGCCATCATTCCGGCTGCCCCTCCGCCAATTACAGCGACACGTCTTTCGCTCAATCAGAACCATCCTTTCCATTGTTTTCGTATACATCAAAGTCCTGCCAAATATTTTCCAGTATTCCAAAGGTATTTTTCACTTCATCATCAAGCTGCAAAACAGTAGCTACTATCAAAGCATTTATCATACTCAAGGGAGCAACAAGAGAATCTACTACTGAAGCCATATCGCTTTTTGCGATAAGCACATAGTCTGACACAGCAACCAGCGGACTTGACATACTATCCGTCAGGGCGATAACCTTTGCTCCCCTTTTCTTTGCAAATGTCATTGCCTGCTTTGCGGCATTGGAATATCTCGGAAAGCTTATTCCTATTATTACGTCATCAACTGATATCCTGAACAGCTTTTCGTATATTTCTGTTTCACCATAGTTGTTGATTATCTTGACATTCTCAAATATAAGCGAATAATAATATCCAAGAAAAGATGCAAGAGCCGCCGAGCTTCTCACCGCAAAAATATATATGGTTTTTGCATGAGATATAGCATTGACAGCATTAACAAAATCCTCTCTTGAGGTTTCTTCTATAGTGCGCCTTATTTTTTCGATATCTTTATTGAGGACATTTTCAAGTATTTTGCCGTCGCTTATACGACTCTGCGTTACTTCTATCCTCTGCACGGATGTAAGTTTGTCCCTTATCATCTCCTGCATTGCCTTTTGCATTTTAGGGTAGCCGTCATATCCAAGCTCTGTTGCAAAACGCACTACAGTAGACTCACTCACTCCTACAGTGTTTCCTAATTTTGATGCCGTCATGAACGCCGCTTTATCATAATGCTCCGTGATATAGGCAGCTATTGACCTCTGCCCCTTTGAAAACTCATTTTTTCTCTCCTCTATCAATGTCAACAAATTCTTTGTCATCTTTCAGCACCTGCGATTCATACTCTTTTCGCTTTATCTGCAATAGTCTTGTCGGGCAGTTTTCCGGTGGAAACCCTTTGTTTGAAAACAAAGGGTTCTCCCCCGGACCCCCTTCCTAAAAAACATAATTTGACCCTGTTATCCGATTTCTCGGTTTTAATGCGATTTACCAACTCTAACCACTGATCACTGACACTGATTACTTTATGAAGTAAGACCTGTCCGGATGTCTTTCAGCAGCCTCCGGTGCATCATCATAATATCCGAGCGCACAATGACCTATGCCCTCAAAGTCACCTTCTATGCCAAGCTTTTGCAGAAGCTCTTTGCCGATATCACCGTTCATCTCTTCCTTTGCACGATGTATCCAGCAGCTGCCCAAGCCTGACGAATGAGCCGCAAGCATAAGGTCACCCATCACAAGGCTTCCGTCATACAGGTATGTAGGATACTTTCTGTCAGCGATCACAAGCAATATCACAGGCGCACCGTAGAAAGGATCAAAGCCCTCCTGCCATCCGCCTATCTTCCTGTTCTCCTCTGATATCCTGTCACGAAGTCCTTTATTTGTTATGGCTATTATTTTCGCTGACTGATATCCTCTGCCGTTTGCCGCATACAATCCTGCATTGACTATGGTCTCCACAAGCTCCTCCGGCACCATATCCGGCTTGAATTTTCTTATGCTTCTCCTCGTCATTATTGCATTGATGATCTCATTCATGATTTACACCTTTCTTTATTTAAGCAGTCACTCGTATCACAATAATGTGACACGAGTCTGATAGTTACTATTTTTTCTTCTTTGGTCTGAACAGCGACTCAGTTTCATCATCCTGGATATTATCGATATTCTGATCCTGTGTGCCGTTCATGTTACTTTCCTGATCTTGCGGGGCATATTGGCTATAGTTCTGGTTCTGATCATAGCCCTGATCTTGCGGGGCATACTGGGTATAGTTCTGGTTCTGATCATAGCCCTGATCTTGCGTACCGTACTGGGTATAGTTCCGGTTCTGATCATAGCCCTGATTTTGCGGGGCGTACTGGGTATAATTCTGGTTCTGATCATAGCCTTGATTTTGCGGGGCGTACTGGGTATAGTTCTGGTTCTGATCATAGCCTTGATTTTGCGGGGCGTACTGGGTATAGTTCTGGT
>CAMHOE010000089.1 GCA_946186665.1 uncultured Clostridia bacterium
GCTAATTCCGAAACCTTGATAAGTGTTCCTGCAATACTTATTTCTCCCAAGACTGCAAGACTGCTTACAGTAGGTTTTCCGAGAGCTATAGAACATATTGCTATCAAGGTGGGCAATGCAAGTTTGTCAGTCATTCCAATACCCTGTAAATCCTGATAATTAACAATATAGTTTTTGGTTGTGGTGCTGATACTTGCACTTATCCGATTTGAATTTGCTTTCAGGTAATTAAATGCAGTATTCGCAGCTTCTTTACTTTTTGAATCGCTGCCGATACCTGTTCGTTCTAATTTTCCGGTTCCCGGAAGCATTTGTGATTCAAGTCGGAATACACCTATCATTCCTGAATGAGAGGGAGAGATTGTATATACTTGTCCGGGATTGCTCAGACCTTCCGGTATCAGCTTTCCGCCGCCTTGTTCGGGTACAGATACAAAATGTTCCTCAAAATTAACATTGTCAATATAAGAGAAGTTTACATCATAGAATTCCATACCGCCAAGCTTTTTAAGCTGTTCCTTAACTCTCCGACGCATCTCAAGAGCAAAAACAAGTATTTCTTCAATCTGCTCTTTTGTAAAGTTACCGTCAGGATAAAGCAGCTTGACCATACCGCCGACAGTCTTTCTGACAGCTACGGTATCTCTTTGATTAAGGTTAGTTCCTAACCTGAAATATTTTTCTATTACATCTCCGTATTGTTCTTTACGCAGTTCACGGATAAATTCTGCAAGATAATCTGTAATAAAGCCATAATCATTGGTGAAATGCTCAGGTCTGAATTTCGGTATTTCCCAACCGGGAACATAACAGTGGATACGGTCAAGAAATGCTGTATCTGTGCCCATTTCAGCAGGAAACGGTGCAAACAGACTTGATGTTTTCAAAAGAACATCAACACTCTGATTGATATTACCGACAAATGCCATAGAAGCTGAAGCGTTTATTTCATCTTTTCCCCTTGAAAACGATCCGGAATTCATATAATCCTTCATTATCTGAATACCGTCTTTATCTTTGAAAGAAATACCTGCGACTTCATCAAATGCAACACAGTCCCATACACCTACAAGTCCGACAGTTTTTCTTCCCATATGATAAAACAGATTTGCAACTGTTGTTTGTCCGCCGGACACAAGAATACTATTCGGGGATACTTCTTTATAAATGTGTGACTTACCTGTGCTTCGGGGACCGAGTTCGCACAGGTTATAGTTATTCTCAACAAGTGGTATCATACGGGCAAGTAAAAGCCATTTTTCTCTTTCTGACAGTCTGTCCGGCTCCATACCCGTAGAACGAAGCAAAACAGAGATCCATTCATCTTTTGTAAAAGCTTTTCGTCCGTTCTTTAACTCGTTTATGTCGATGTGCGGCATCTGAATAGGAGTAAGCTTGCGTATCTGTATAGGGCAGGCGTTCTTTTCTTCTTCTATATATTCGTAATCAAGTCCGACAATACACCATATACCACCACACAACAGTCGGTCATATTTTGACGGATATGATTCTGCTATGGGGATATTCTTAAGACCGAGATTAGAGAACTCTGCTTCGTATGTATCTGTTTTTATGTTGAGGTGTACTGTCAGTTTGTCAATAACTGTATAACTGCCACGCTGTCGCAGAAGTGACATAATTTTTTGTGCTTCATCAGGTCGGACATAATTGTCTGCCAAAATTCTTTTTACGGTTTTCAAACCGTCCTCAATGACAGCTTCATCCTCAGAACTGCAATACTGACCGAGCAGAAATTCAAGTACATAAACAGGTACATTTGCACCCTCTTTTATTTTTTTCGTCAGATCTTTGCGGACAATCCTTCCGTCAAAATTCCGTTTCAGTTTCTGATTGATAGAATCATTTATATCTTCAATACTCATATCAGCACCCCGTTTTAGTGAATAGTGATTAGTGGGCAGTGGTTAGTTAGAAGCCGAAGTCATCAGCAAAGGCTATGTCGATCATCATTTCCTGACGCAGTACTTCAAGATCATTCTTATCGTCAATTATCAACAGATAATATTTTTCGCTGCGGCTGTATGGTCTGTTTCGCAGATTGAAACGCAGCTTAAATATCCTGTTTACTGCTTCTGCACTTTTGTTATCAGCCGTGTGAATTATTTCATTTGATATTTTTTCTCCATCAGCGTTTACAAAGCAAATTCTGTATGTAGTTTCCTTTACCACGCTGCCAACAGGCTCGTTCTGAATGAAGTCAAGAGAAAAAATCAGATTTGTTATCTTGTTGCTCAGACTGACAAGAGAAATAACAGCATTTGTTGTTTCCTTATAGCCTTTTTCAGTTCGTACATCAATAAGGGGAATCAGCATTTCCTGCGGAGAACTGCCGCCGTGTACGAAGTTCATACCACCGCCTGCTGCTTTGAATATATCACTTGCAACAGGAAATGATACTATCTTATTGTCATCATTCTGTAAAACGGATGAAAGAGCTACACTTTCTACACCGTCAGTGTCAACAGCTTTTGATGAAACTACATATCTTTTTGCCTTGAATGTTTTCAAGTCCGCTATGCTGTCGATCTTGTCACTTTCCGTAATGCTGTCACGCTTATAGATAAAGCCGTGATCTGCCGTGACGATAAAATGTATTGTATTGGCACTTGTGGTCAATCTCTTTACCAAAGCAAATATTTCCTCGATTGCTTCCTCACAGGCTGTAAACACTTCATTTTCTGTATTTGGCTTATCTCCACGAGCATCGACCTGACTGTGATAAACATACACAACTTCCTTATTGGTAAATACTTCACGGAGCTGTGCTACGCTCATATTCTTCAGGTCATCATACTGCACACAACGGCTGTTGGGTTTATATGCTTGCAATATTTGTTCTCTATGAACGGTATCATTGCAAGCCTTTCCGTCAACAAGAACTTCAAAATCGTCAGTAAGCTCTAATTTCTGATGCGGCAGCAGGGCAGCCATACCCAAGCGTGTGTAAGAGGGCAGGACGCTGAGCATAGGCTCGATTTTTACCTTGCATTTTTCATCCGATCTGAATTTGCGGAACAAGCTGTAACCAACTTCATAACGCAGTGCGTCAGAAATAATGACAACCGTTCTTTCCCTTGCCGGACGGATATATCTGTCAAAGAAATTGATTTGCTTTGGGATACGAATATCGTTATAAGCAGGAACTAACTCCTTATTCCAATTCACGCACACTGGATTCAGATACTCATTCGTATATACATTTTCTACAAGCTGACGAAGGCTCTCAAATCTTGAATTGTCCTCTGATTTGTCGTAATGATAATAGAAATATCTGTAACTGCGGTCAGCCTGAAAGAGAGTATCCGTGTATTTCTTTACGATGCTGTTAATGTCCGAAACAGGCTCATAAACACCGTATGAAAGTATTTGCCAAGCGTTTTCGATCACATAATACTGATGCTGCACCTTGCTTCCGAAGTGCTGTCTGCGGCGGTTTATACAAACATCTGTAATACTTTTACCGTTCAGCTTTGCTGCAATATCCTCGTTTTCAAGTCTTTCGATCATCCAATCAATGATAATATCATCAATGCCTGCAAACAGGTGACAATCCACAATATCATCCGGCAGCATTTTGCGAAGCAGCTTATCCGCATCAAGTGTGCGGTAAACATATTCTGATATTCTGTCAAAGCTCTCACCGTAAAGGGTACTGTTCATCAGGTTGTCAAGATATACGGTGATATTGTTTGTTGACTTATATGCTACAAACAGCTTAAATGCCTGCGGCAGATCGCCATAAGTTGTTTTTGAAAGATATGTAACGAACATCGTAAGGACAAATTTTTCGATAGTAGGCTTTGTATCGGAATAGCCGAAACGGACATTAGCTTGCTCCCAGAAAGTCTTATCAAGACTATATTTTTCAAATTCGGCAAGGTACTTGTTATCCTCGAAATCATCATCAAGCAACACCACTCTGACAACTTCGTCAAAGTCAGATGTTCTCAGCTTGCAGATGATGCTCATTATACCGATCTCAATATCAGCCTTTGTTTTGGCTTCAATTTCAAGGTCGTAATATTTCTGAGTCCGCTCCTTGCTGCTGAAAAACTTGTTATATTCCTGAAAGACGCTTTTCAGGCTTTCGTCATATCCTAAATCAAGCGTCATCAGAGAAGCACGATCCGCAAAGAAGCGTTTTGAATAACGCAGTATATCCTCCAA
>CAMHOE010000090.1 GCA_946186665.1 uncultured Clostridia bacterium
GGTGTGACACCAAAGCACTCCTTAAATGCCGCTCCAAATTTGGCTTGCGTTGCGAACCCCACAGCCTGTCCTATTTCAGCTACTTTGTCTTCTGTGTCTTCAAGAAGTCTTGCAGCTTTCTTCATACGGGCTATCTGCTGATGTTCCGCATAACCACATCCATATACGCTACGGAAGTAATTCTTAAGGCTTGTTTCGCTGATGCCGAAGTCCTTTGCAAGGTCTCTTGCTGTGAATCTCACGGAAAGATCAGACATGATAATTTTCATTGTCTTCTTAGCAATTTCCACCTGCGACGCTGTACAGTATGTTCTTCGTATGCTTGCTATCCCAAAATCCATCTGCGACAGCAAGGATATCATTTCGAGGCATTTTAATAGCAGTAATTCTGAGTTTTTATACTCATTTGTATATGTCTTAAATACGTCATGCATCCTGCTTATGGACTCACCTGCATTTCGTATCCACGGATGTTCTAACTGCGAGCAAAGATTATAGATTCTTTCCGGTGAAGAAAAGCATTCGCCGAGCACATTGTATTTCCGGGGAAGAAAGTCCAAATAAACGGCAATCTCAAATCCTCTGTATTCACCGGTAGGATAGTAAAAAGTGTTCAGAGCCTGCCCTGCGTCTACTGCAATTTCTCCCGTCGTTAGGTAGGTGCATTCACCGTCACGAAGCCTCAACTCACACCTGCCTGATACACAGTAATTTATCTTAAGCACCCTGCCTTCACCTTTGGCATTTCCGGGATTTGCTACTATGTCCGGTATTTCACGGCTCCTTATATCTATCAGATTAAATATCATTGAGCCACCGGGATATATCATGGTGAGTTGACCTTTTGAATCGTCGGATTCCGATGGAAGCGGAACATCTACTCTTTTACCTTCCCAGCTTATTGTGGTTCCGGGCAACTTCTTGTATTCTCTTATGATATTTTCCTTTATGTGAGTCAAAAAGCATCACCCCCAATAAACCTATTTGTCATGTGATTTCATACGCATATCCATCCGCTATGCGTATCAGTCGGTCACAGCATTCAGCTACAAGTTCCGGGTCGTGAGTTGAAACAAATACTGTTTTCCCTTTTCCGGCAAGCTCCTTAAGCAGTGCGGCAACTTCCCTCATGTGCCTGTAATCAAGCCCGGACGTGGGCTCATCAAACAGAAGAATTTCTGCCTCCGCTGCCAAAGCAGAGGCAATAGCCACACGCTGTTTCTGACCGCCGGACAAAGCCATCGGGTGCTTGTCCTTGTATTCGTAAAGATCCAGGCTCTTAAGAATCTTTTCCGCCTCATGCTCATCCTCTTTTTTCATCGACAGGAGCACTTCGGCCATAACGCTGTCTGTAAACAGCTGATGGTTGACATCCTGCATGACCATGTAGCATATTTTTGTGATTCCCTTGCCTTTATATTCTTTTTCGGAAATGTACACCTTGCCGATGCAGGTTTTCTCCAGGCCGCACAAACACCGCAGAAAGGTAGATTTGCCTGAGCCGTTTTTCCCTATAACACCGATGATTTCGCCTTTTTTGACATCAAGGCTTTGAATCCTGAGATGACAGATATCTTCGTTTTTCGGTGTAAGCTTCTTTCTGAAGAACAGGTATTTTTCGGGAGTATACGTAAAATAAAAGTTCCTGATTTGGATGTCTGAAGAATTTGAATGCTCCTGGTTTTCAGCTATGGGAGGTTTCTTCCCGCCGTTGTCATTAAATTCCCTGATATATTTTTCTTCCAGCGTCATCGGACGCAGCTCAAAAGAGGCAAGCTCCGTTTCTGTCAGCTTCAGGAAAGAATCCCTGTCCCATTCCTTTGCAATCCGCCCGCCTTCCATATAAACCGCACGATCAATCAAGTCTGCCAGATACCAAAGTCTGTGTTCTGATATGATCACTGTCTTCCCCTGTGATTTCCAAAGCCTGATCACATTTGCCAGGTCTTTTATAGAATTCCAATCAAGGTTGGAGGACGGTTCATCCAACAGTATGATATCAGGCAACAAAGCTGCTACAGAACCGCATGCGATTTTTTGCTTTTCGCCGCCGGAAAGGTCAAAAAGGCTCCGCTGCATAAGCCCCCGCAGATTAAGCTCAGTTAGAACCAGATCTTTTCTTTTTAATATCTCATTCTTCGGCAGTCCTATATTTTCAGGTCCAAAGACAATTTCCCCATCCGTATCCACAGAAAAAAATTGACTGCGGGGATTCTGAAATACGCTGCCTACCACCTGTGCAAGGTCATATAGTTGCTGCTTGCTTATCTTTTTGCCATTAACCATGACCTCACCGGAGAGTTCTCCTTTATAAAAATGCGGTATCAACCCGTTTATAAGTCTTGTGATCGTGGTTTTTCCGCAGCCTGACGCACCGCAGAGTAAAAGACACTCTCCATCCGGGATACAAAGATTTATATCCTTAACACCGGCCGGCTCCGGACCGGCGTAACGAAAATTTACATTTGTTATCTCAATCATAGAATCTTAACCCCGCTTAGCAGTGAATAAAACAGATAGAGTCCCGTCAGGATTATCATAACAGTCAGAATAATAAAATCCGTCGCATGAAACCCTATCTCGCACACATTTGTTCTCTTTATCGGTGCGCCAAGTCCTCTTGTAACTGCGGCGGCAGAAAGTTCATCTCCAATATTTATTGAGGAGAACAAAAGTGGAATGAGCCTATAGGTTACCATTTTCGTAACCTTGCCGCCACCAAACTGAATCCCTCTCATGCGCATTGCATCTCTGATATATCTGTATTCCTCAGCGAGAGTAGGGAAAAATCTCATCATGACGGCAATAGATATAGACAGCCCTTGTGGAGCATGCATCCTGTTCATGGCTGCCATAAACTCACTGATCTTTGTAGTTGATATGCAATACCATACCGTAATCATCGTAGGGGCGAATTGTGTCACCATATAACAAAGAAAAAGGATAAGCATCCCCGGAACGCCGCCGAAATGCTGCTGTGCATAAGTCTGAAGCCAGGTCGCGAGAATGAATAAAACCGTAAACCGCACACCGATTTGTATTTTCCCCTCCAGACACACGAGAGCAACAGGTATAAACGTCATGATGACCCGGACGATATAGGCCGGGCCATTCACAACGTCAATCATCACAACGACAGAGAAGAGAACAAGAATCAGAAGCTTACTTCTGGGATCCAAGTGCAGACATCCGGAAATTTCTTTTTTCTCTTTTGCCTCTCTCATCAGATAATCCCTGCTTTTTCAAAATTCTTCTTTGCCACCGCTTTACCGATAAGGGCACCGATAATGCCGCAGACAAAGCAAATAACAATAATGATCGGATAGGTTATCGGTGTTACAAGCGTAAATAATGTGCTGACGAACGATTCATCATAACCGCCTTCAAGAAGACTTGCCTTGTAGGAATCAGCTGTAATAACAAGTGGGAGGTAGCTTGCGGTAACCCACAGCGAAAACACAGCATAACTGAGAATTGTTTTCTTCTTACTCTTATAATTGCCTGACTTTGCAATAAAGTCTGCAACAAGTCCTGCGACAATGCAGATAGGTGCACCTGTTAATCCCATACCGAAAATGAACAGCAGAATAGCTACTATAACAGAAGTGATGGTAAGCATACCGAATTTTTCAATCCTTGCATAATATAGCATCATCGGAATACCTGTTACGATTGGAATCAGCACGGCATATCCGGCAACGATAAGCGGCGAAAGGAAACCAAGATACATAATGACCATCTGGACAACCCAGAGTATAGCAGTAAAAATCCCTATGGTAATAAAATCCCTTGCTTGAAGTTTTTTCTTTTCATTCATAACGAATGACCTCCTAACATATAATAGTTGCATTTTTTGTTTTAAACGCAACTATTATATGTTAGCAGCGTCTAACCGGAAAATATACACCTTGGCGTTATTTTTATTCCAAATAGCAACGAGATTTTAAAATAGATTCAAAAAATTCAATGTATCGTTTCCGACGTACTCACCTATTACTTTTACGAATGGTCATGTTTACTATTGTTTTCGCTTCCTGCCGCCAGTGATGGCAGTGCAGGTGCCGTATGGTGTCCTTATAAGCTGAAATTTGTATATCTACTTATTATTGTTCGTTTATAAGTTACAACGTATATTATATAATAATTTCAGTTA
>CAMHOE010000091.1 GCA_946186665.1 uncultured Clostridia bacterium
GAATTCATTATTACTGGCAAGATTATTGCTCAAGACCGTCACCACCTTCTCAGTAGCATTTTACATTACAAAACGAGTATTGTCCAATCGTTTTTTTGAATAATAGAGTATAGGAAACTGATATACTTATCCTTGTAGACTGCTGCTCAGACGAGTATTGATCTCATTAAGAAAAGTTTCGGAGTCAACCGTCTTTTTATTGGTCAGATTTGAGATAGCCGCAAGATCTCCTGTCATAATACCATCACTGATAGTTTTCAGTACAGCATTTTCAAGCTTATCGGCAAAGCCGCAAAGCCCGGAAATACCGTCAAGTTCACCTCTTTTGCGAAGTGCACCTGTCCATGCAAAAATAGTTGCTACCGGATTAGTAGAGGTCTTTTCACCCTTGAGATATCTGTAATAATGACGCTGTACTGTTCCGTGGGCCGCTTCATATTCATATATACCGTCAGGAGAAACAAGCACTGATGTCATCATAGCAAGGCTGCCGTATGCAGTTGCCACCATGTCTGACATAACATCTCCGTCATAATTCTTACAAGCCCAGATAAATCCACCCTCCGAACGTATCACTCTTGCTACGGCATCATCTATAAGTGTGTAGGAATATTCAATACCCGCTTCTTCAAAGCGGCTTTTGTATTCGCTTTCATATATTTCCGCAAAGATATCCTTGAATCGGTGATCGTACTTTTTGGAAATAGTATCCTTTGTTGCGAACCACAGATCCTGTTTTGTATCAAGGGCATAGTTAAAGCATGAATGGGCAAAGCCTTCAATGGACTTATCCTTGTTATGAAGTCCCTGTATGATACCTGCACTATCCGAAAAATCATAGATCATCTCTGACTGTTCACTGCCGTTTTCATTAATCACCTTAAGCATTGCTTTGCTGCCTTTTTTCACCTGCATTTCTGTATTCTTATAAACATCTCCATAAGCGTGTCTTGCGATAGTAATTGGTTTTGTCCATGTCGGAATATACGGTGTAACACCCTCGGCAAGAATAGGTGCACGGAAAACTGTGCCGTCAAGTATTGCCCTTATCGTTCCATTTGGTGATTTCCACATTTCCTTCAGATCATATTCTGTCATTCTCGCTGCATTAGGTGTAATGGTAGCACACTTGACGGCTACTCCGTATTTCCTTGTTGCTTCCGCAGATTCAACCGTCACCGCATCATCGGTTTCGTTTCTGTGAACAAGCCCCAGATCATAATACTCCGTTTTCAGATCAACATAAGGCAGGATAAGTATATCCTTTATCATCTTCCATAAAACACGGGTCATTTCATCGCCGTCCATTTCAACAAGGGGTTTTGTCATTCTGATTTTTTCCATAATAATTACCTCTTCTCCAGATCAATGTATTCTTTTTCTTTGGATATGGACTTATATGCAGGTCGGATGATCCTTTTGCCGCTGTTTATCTCCTCAAAGCGATGTGCACACCATCCCGCCATTCTTGAAACGGCAAAAAGCGGTGTAAAAAGCTCCTGCGGAATATCAAGCATTTTATACACAAAGCCGCTGTACATATCAATATTAGCACACATTGCCTTGTCAGAATGTTTGACCTCCTCAAAAACCTTTGGTGTCAGTCGTTCGATGGATTCGAGCAGATGGAATTCCTTTTCAAATTCCGTGTTTTGTGCCATCCTTCCTGCATATTTTTTCAGTATTACAGCACGTGGATCAGATAGTGTGTATACTGCGTGTCCCATACCATAGATCAGTCCGCTTTTGTCGCCGGTTTCTTTTCTGAGTATCTTCTTCAGAAACTCTGACAGCTCCGTATCATCATTCCAGTTTGTGACATTCGCTTTTATAAGCTCCTGCATTTCTATTACTTTATGATTTGCTCCGCCGTGTCTGGGTCCTTTCAGAGATCCTACTGCGGCGGAATAGGCGGAATACGGATCGGTTCCCGAAGATGTCAGCACACGGCATGTGAATGTCGAATTATTTCCTCCCCCATGCTCCGCATGAAGCATCAGCATCAGATCCAGCAGCTTTGCCTGTTCATGTGTAAACTGTCTGTCGTGTCTGAGCGTTGACAGGATATTCTCTGCCGTCGACATTCCTTTTATCAGTGGGTGCAGTATCATCGTATCGCCCTTATAAAACCGCTTTTTGGCTTCATTTGCACAGATCATGATAACCGGCATTTTAGCGATAAGTGAAATTGCTGTATCCACCTCATGTTCGGCGGTTTTGGATTCAGGGTCAGGATCATATGAATATAGTGCAAGAATTGACCTTGCCATTTTATTCATAATGTCAGGCGAAGGGGCTTTGAGTATCATATCTTCAAAAAATGTTCCCGGCAGTGCACGATTGTCGGATAAAACTGTACTGAACTCCTCAAGCTCATTTTTAGAAGGGAGTCTCCCGGAAAGCAGCAGAAATACTATTTCCTCGAAACCGTATCTGTCTTCCGACATCACTCTTTCCACAAGCTCATTGATGTTATATCCCCTGAAAATCAGTTTTCCTTCGGCAGGCTGTTTTTCTCCGTCATCAACTACATATCCGTGTACATTGCAGATATTCGTAACACCTGCCATAACACCTGTCCCGTCGGAATTTCTCAGTCCACGCTTGACTCCGTGTTTTTCCATATACTCAGACGAGATATTGTTGTTTCTCTCAAAAGCTTCATACATGGATCTTTTAAACATACTCATATTTTCACCCCACAAAAAAAGGTACTCCTCCCTGATTTGGAAGAAGCACCTTTGCTTAATTCTTATGCCGAAATAATACCACTTAAAAACAGAAATGTCAATAATTGATATTTCTAAACATAATGATTTTGTAATTCTCAGACAAAATAATTATTATTTTAGAAATTTTAATGTACAGAACCATTACGATAAAGTTTTTTCAGCTTTTTTATGGTTGCATTTCCTCCTCCGTCATGAATATAAACATCATATTCTCCTTTGATACTTCCGAATGTTACAACCTTCTCTGCTCCTGTATGTTCACGCAGCTTCTCTATCATTTCATGCTTTGTCGCCTTTGATGAAAACACTTTAAGGCAATTATAGCCCTCATACCCGCTGTTGCTGACTGTTACCCTGATATTATTTTCAAGTGATGTCAGTAACTTCCTTTTCAATATGGCAATATTATTTTCATCGGCAATAACGATCAGGCAGAGGACTTTTTCTCCCTTGTGTCTGAAAGTCTGACTTATAAAATTAATGTACAGCGAACGATGCATTTTATCAAAATAATCTTTTTCAGCCTGATTTTTCATTTTGCCATAATAGGTCAGAAGTGTCGAGTCACACAACGCACTTTCAAAATAGTGCAGATCAGCTTCTTCGATAATCTGTTTCACTCTTGAGCATATATCATCTGACATGGGGATGGTTTCGATATAACAGTTTCCACTGATATCATACAGTACCGCACCGTCCATTACGATAACAGGCTGATTTAATTCTACGCCATCCATTATTGACAGCAGTTCTGCCGAATTCCTGACGGTGGAAATAGAAAATTTTACCCCACTTTTGATCAGTCTGTTAAGCTCGACTTTGCTGAATGGCATTATGTGATCATCGGAGGATACCAGAACATCATCTATGCCGCTGATATACAGCGTCTCGTTGTCATGCTTTATCGGTATATGAAATTCGTTTATACCTACTCCGATGCATATTCCGATGAAAGTATCCATCACTCTGTTAAAAACAAAAATATACGGATCCTGATCAAATGAATGTGTCAGGGCGATGCTCAGAAATACTACACACGAGAAAAATGAAGCATTTCTCTTTTTCAGCACTACAGTTGAATATATGACCGGGATCACCACAGCACTTGC
>CAMHOE010000092.1 GCA_946186665.1 uncultured Clostridia bacterium
ACAGTACATCCCCCTGCAAAAGCTCATCCGCTTCTGAAACGGTGATATAGCTGTTAAGACCTACAACTATCATCAGCTTTCATCCTCATCAGATGATGCCGGAGTGAGAACCGCAAACGGATAGCGATTTGCACCGCCGATCTGCGTTACAGGATTAGGGAGCTGCCATCCAAGACGCATTACACATCTGAGCGCAACCATATCCTGCTGTGCAAGATTATGTACTATCTTTCCGTCGCCATCGGAAATCACTGCCTGATCGAGCACCTTGTAAGTAATATCCTGACGGATAGAATAAACTGCCTGATGCCAGTCTCCTGCAATGAGTTTTGCATCAGTGCTGACCCATGAATTATTTTTAACATAGTTTATGGGCTGAGCATAAATCGTCGAAGGAGTATCAGCTTGCAGTGACGGCTGGAAGATAAGTCCGCCGTTCTGATCGCGCAAGCCCCTGAGAGATGACTTAAGACCTATCTCACCTGCAAAGCCGGTAACGTCATACCCTGAACCCTCAACAAGTCCCATGACCCTGTTGATATCGTCTGCAATGTCCGTGCCGGTGCCGTATTCAAGTGTCTTGCTTCTGCTTGCTGCACCGGTCACAATACCTTCCGGCCAGTCATTCGGCTTGTTTGTGCCGAACAGTATCGCGCCGTCAATTACCCTGCCGAATTCAGCAACAATAGTCGGCTTGATCTCCGCCCAGATATCGTATTCTGCATCATCCAGAACCGCTTCAGGAATAGGGATAATTACTGCGATCTCCTCTGCTGTAATCACCTTGTTGCCCCATTCGGCATTTGATACAGCCTTGAGTCCCGTGTCACCGTTTACGAAACCTGCAACCGGCAAGCTTGAAAGCACGGGAATTTTTGTCTGTTTGCTCGTCATGTTCGGCAGCTTGCGCATGAGGGAGAGGGTTGAGCTCTCCTGTAGTACTGATTTTACAATCTCCGATGAGTACTCCACCGGGATAAGTGCTTCTGCGTTTGTTCTTGAAATAATGTTGCCCATAGTAATTTACCTCTTTCCTCTGATCAGATCATTCATTGTCACTTTTGCCGCCGTGCCCGTGCCTGAGCTTATAGGCACAAACGGCTTCTTTTCCTTAAGCACAACGGCTGGAAATTCAGCCTCTATTGCCTTTACAGCTTCTTCAATGCCTGTGACTTTACCGCTGTCATCAACGTTCAGCTTTGTCCTGTCAATAAGCCTATTGAGAAGTTTTGTGTCATAACCTTGCAAGGCTCTCAGTTCTGCCGATATCACCTGTTCCTTTGCCGCATTAAGAGCCGCTGCTGTCTTTTCTTTAAACTCGGTTATCCTTGTTTCAAGGTCGCCAAGCTCATCACCCTCCGGTATTTTCAGAAGCTTTCGGAGTGCAGCATCGTATGCTTTTTCGTTCTCGGTGATAACGATACCCTCTTTAAATTCCCCCTTTCCGCCATTTTCCTTTGCTTCGTTCTGCGCCGCCTGTTCAGTCTGATTATCTTCAACTCCGGCAGGCTCCGCATTGACCTCAGTCTTTACTTCTCCGTCCATGTCCGTGCTCCTTTCATGTTATTTTGTATAATTAAAAGCACCTTACAAATTTGTAAAGTGCTGTTTAACCGTTATTTATTTCCTCTGTGTATCCCGCTATCGCTTCCATGCTCTCACGCATGATTTCTGTCATATCCATAAGCTCACCACCCGTCTTTGGCTCTCTCGGCTTTTCTCAGCAGCTCTTTATATGAGTACAGGCAATCGTTGTACTGACCATAAAGAACAAGAAGCTTCCTGCCGTACTCGTTTTTCAAAAAAACACTCCTGCACCTCTTCCGCTTCTTTTCAAGCTCGTCTATTTTCTCCTTTGTCAGGTCAGCAGAGATCTTGTATTCCGCCGCCCATTTATAGTATTCGTTCATGGCGCTCCTCATTTCAGGTATAAAAATAACGCCCTGCTTATGATATTACTCAAAAGCAGAACGCTAATTCTGTATTCTGTTCATGTCATTTTCCAAACGCTATTTAAAACCCGTTTAACAGCGTTTAAAAGCGTTTAAAAGATTTCACCCTGCAAGTTATACTCTGAATATAAAATCGGCTTGTAGGGGATTGTAGGCGATATTCAGATTTCGTCCATCAGGAAACCTTCAAGTCCCTGTACACTGTCAAGAATATCGTTTGCCGCTGCACTTGCCGCACAGATAATTTTTTTGACATCCCGACCTTTACCGATATCAGGGCGGCTAAGTTAATTTATTATCTACCTATTCTGCCTTTCTTTTTCTCTTCAAGGTAGTACTGATAGCTTTTTTGTGCTTCTTCAGGAGCTGTTTGAAGTACAACAGGTTTGCCGTTTTCATCGTAGTCCCACCAATCGTCGTTGCTACACCAAAAAGTAAGGTATTTGTCTGCTGTCATATCAATCACCTCTTCTTGATTAACTTCTCTATAAAAGTCTTACTAAATTGCGTTGGAGTCTCATTTCCAAAATAGTCTGAAAAAACTTCTGAGATTATTTCCGAACCTTCTTTGTATTCGCTGGAATATATTGACAAATTTTTCTGTAAGAAATCAAACAGTGATTTTTTATTCTCTACTTTTGCAGAACGAACAGCTAATTCCAATATTTTCTCATCCGGAATATTATGAAAATCTTGATATAAGTGTCCTAACTCATGTTGAGGTATTGATCTATAAGTTGTACCTCTTACAAACCAATGTTCTTCTTCAAGTTTGCTATATTCCTCTGCAAGTTTACCCTTATTTCTAAAAGCATTTCCATTGATTTTGATTATATGCGATATACCTTTGTTAGTTTCTGCAAAATCATTTGCTGACATCGCCTCTAACCAAATTAAAGTTAATGGTTTTCTATCCTTACCTTTCAGCTCCGGAAATACGTCAAGTACTTTTGACATACTATCAATAATTTCCCTTATCAATGTGGTATCAACATCTGACCTTTTGAACCCTTGCAGCTGAATACCTTTTTCACTGGCATAATCACGAATATTTTTGAATTCCTCACTTGTAATTCGTTCACCCTTTGGTAACCATTCAATATTTGATGAGTCTTTTATTGATCTTATTATACCATCATTTTCAGCTTTTGCAATCCGTGAAACATACCGAAAATCCCTCATCAGATTTTGGTAATTTTCCGAATTAGTCTGTTTCATCCTGACAAACCCTGCAAAGCTCTTCGGAGCTGTGTCCGGCAGTGCCGCTTTGATACGCTCATACTGCTTGTAGGCGGCATTTTTGCGCCGCTTTTCAGCCTGGTCTTTCGCGTATGCTTTGCGCTCTTCATCAGAGCGTGTGTCCTCGAAGGGAGCGTTGCTGATGCTTGCGTAGTGCCTGAGCTCCTCGTTTGTGTAAGCTCTTATTGCAAAGAGCGATATTCTGTGTCGACAGTTCGGATGGATGGTGTTATAACTGCTTGCAAAGGCCGTATCGTAAAGATAGGGGAAACGCAGCACCGTGCCATCCCTGAACTTGTATTTGCCGTTTGCGGCTTCTCTGGTAGTAGCGTAAACCCGTCCCTGATACATAGAGCAGACAGCACAGGTCGGGCTGTGGGTGGTCATCT
>CAMHOE010000093.1 GCA_946186665.1 uncultured Clostridia bacterium
GCGAATCGGGAGCGCAGGCTCTGCGCCGCGAATCGGGAGCGCAGGCTCTGCGCCGTGAATCGGGAGCGCAGGCTCTGCGCCGTGAATCGGGAGCGTAGGCTCTGCGCCGTGAATTGGGAGCGTAGGCTCTGCGCCGTGAATTGGGAGCGTAAGCCTTGCGCCGAATTGGGGACCGGCAGCTTGCCGCCGACACAGGTTGATATTTGTGGGTTATGGGTGTATAATTTGGTTTGTGATAATAATTTGAGGAAGTGATAGATGTGAATATATTGGCAATAGGTGATATAGTCGGGTCGGTAGGGTGCAGATTTCTCAGGGAAAAACTGCCTGCGCTGAAAAAAACAGAAGGAATAGATATGGTGGTCGCTAACGGCGAGAATTCTGCGGACGGCAACGGTATAACCCCCTCTTCTGCGGAATTTATTTTCAGCAGCGGAGTTGATGTTATTACGGCAGGTAACCATACTTTCAGGAGAAAGGAATGTTATCCAAAGTTTGATGAATGTCCGTTTCTTATACGCCCTGCAAATTACCCGTCTGCTACTACCCCCGGAAAGGGATATACAGTGTTCGATATGGGACGCACAAGGGCGGCTGTTATAAACCTTATGGGATGTATGTATATGGAACCTCTTGATGACCCGTATGCAACAGTGGATAAAATACTTTCGGAAATTGATACAAAGATAATTGTTGTGGATTTCCATGCTGAAGCCACTGCCGAAAAGCTCGCTCTTGCTTATTATCTTGATGGCAGGATATCAGCTTTCTTCGGGACTCACACCCATGTGCAGACATCAGATGAAAGAATACTTCCCTCAGGAACCGGTTATATTACAGACGTGGGAATGACAGGTCCGTATGAGTCAGTGCTGGGGGTAAAGCCGGAGCTTGCCATAAAAAAATTCCGCGAGAAGCTTCCTGTCAGATTTGAGCTTTTAGATGGCAAATGCAGGATGAACTGCATAAAGTTTACCATAGATGACAAAAGTGGGCTGGCAACATCTGTTAAAAGACTGGAAATTGTATAGCTGTTCATAAATTTATTACATTTTATTTGATGAAAACACTTGCATAAAATTTATTTTGTATATATTATATAAGTATGCGCTTTTATTTATTTAGTATAATATTATCAGGAGGATATGAAATGGAAGTGTTAAAGGTTTCTTCTAAATCGGCACCGAACTCCGTTGCAGGAGCGATTGCAGGTGTAGTAAGGGATTATGGTTGTGTGGAGGTTCAGGCTGTAGGAGCAGGAGCTACTAATCAGGCACTGAAGTCAGTTGCAGTGGCAAGGGGCTATCTTGCACCTATGGGAATAGATCTCATCTGCATACCGGCTTTTACCAGCATTGAGATCGATGGTGTTGAGCGTACTGCCATGAAGCTTATCGTTGAGATAAGATAACAGTCCGGCTCAGTTTTTAAGGCACAGACATGTTTAACCGGTAATTTTATAAATGAAGCAAAGGAAGTAGATGAAAATGATAAACGGTTCTTCGTATAAAAACGCACTAATATCCGGTGCAAACAATATCATCAGACATAAGGACGAGATCAACGCGCTGAATATTTTTCCCGTGCCGGACGGCGACACAGGTACCAATATGTCAATGACAATAGAGGCTGCTTCTAAGGCGCTGAGTCAGAGTGATGCGCTCAGAATAGATGATGTAGCGTCTCAGGCGGCTTCTGCAATGCTTAAATCCGCAAGAGGAAACTCCGGTGTTATCCTGTCACTCTTGTTCAGAGGTATCGCAAACGGTCTGAAGGATAAGGGCGAGATAGACGGAAAAGACCTTGCGCAAGCGCTTGGCATTGGCGTTGAAACTGCATACAAGGCTGTTATGAACCCCACTGAGGGAACTATACTTACTGTAGCAAGAATGGCATCTGAGGCAGGCAATGTGGCTGCCGGAGTAGAGTCTGATCCCGTTATTGTGTTCAGCTCCATATGCTCTGCTGCAAACGACGCTCTTAACCGCACACCGGAAATGCTCCCTGTACTGAAAAAGGCAGGTGTAGTAGATGCAGGCGGCAAGGGTCTTTGCATGATACTGGAGGGTATGCTGTCGCTGCTTCGTGACGGCGTTATGATAGAACCGGAGGCTGCTGCTGTAAGCAAGGCGGAAGCTGAGGATAAATCCGCAGAATTTTTCCGTAATGCCGCAGCTGAATTCGACTCAGTGATAAACTTCACATATTGTACAGAATTCATTATCGGAAAGAATGCAGAGTGTGACAAGGAGCCTGCACAGCTCAGGGAATTCCTTGAAGGAATGGGTGACTGCGTACTTGTCGCAGATGATGAGGACATCATAAAGGTACACGTTCATACGGAGAACCCCGGAAAAGCTCTGGAGGAGGCTCTTACCTTCGGACAGCTGCTTACGGTAAAGATCGAGAACATGAAGGAGCAGCACAGAAAGGCTGCCGAAGAATACGAAAAGGAAAAGGCAAGAAACGAAGCTGAAGAGAAAAAGCGTGAGGGTTTGAAGCCTGTTGCGCCTGTAGAAGAAGTTGGCTTTGTATCGGTTGCAAGCGGTGAAGGTCTTGAGACCGTGTTCAAGGATCTTGGCTGCCAGCACATAGTAAGCGGCGGTCAGAGTATGAACCCCAGTACAGACGATATCTATCAGGCTGTTATGGCGACGCCGGCAAAGAATGTTTTCGTTCTGCCTAACAACAAGAATATTATTCTTGCCGCTGAGCAGGTAGTGCCGCTGGTCTCTGACAGAAATGTTATCATAATTCCAACAAAGACAATACCTCAGGGTCTTGTTGCTATGCTGTCGTATTCGCCTGACGCAACGGCTGAGCTGAACGGTGAATATATGTACAATGCCGCAAAGGGCGTTGCTACCGGAAAGGTCACCTATGCTGCGAGAAATTCCGAGTTCGGCGGTACAAAAATCAAAGAGGGTGATATTATTGCCCTCAACAACGGAAAGCTCACTCACAAGGATAAGGACCCTGTCCGTGCTGTTGTGAAGCTTGCAAAGGAAATGACTACCCGTGATACCTCTTACATTACCGTTATCTACGGCGAGGAAATAACTGAAGCTCAGGCAAATACTGCGCTTGAAGCTATACAGTCAAAGGTCGGCTCCAATGTAGAGGTCTCTCTTATCAACGGCGGACAGCCTGTATATTATTTCATGCTTTCTGTTGAATAAACCGGAATAAACAAACCACTTACAGCGGCAGGCTTCTTTGGCTTGCCGCTTTTAAAATTTGGAATGTGGAAAGTGGAATGTGGAATTAGCTGTGAATTCACGGTTTGCTGTGGGCTTCTGCCTTTTTCTGAACTGCGGCTTCAGTGCGGGGACACTCCGGCACTTCGTGCCGTGAGCCAATGTCATTAACTTAACAATATTAAAAGTTTCGCCAGACTTTTCAAAGGCTGCGGGGTCCATGGGGCAGAGCCCCTGGTCGCCGTCCGCAGACGCCCGTAGGAAGTGCCC
>CAMHOE010000094.1 GCA_946186665.1 uncultured Clostridia bacterium
ACTGTTTATCAGCATTTCAAGGTGCTTAGGGAGAAAAAAAGCAGTCACTAATTATCATTTTCATACCCCTCTTTTTATTGGATTTTGTTTTTGAGCATTTATCAAATCTTCGTTGACATCTTTTCCTTTGCTGAAAACAGAATGTACTTCATATCCTCTTGCCTGATATTTAGCCGTGTATCTTTCAACTGCCGCCCGTCCTGCTTCGTCATTATCAAGCCTGAAATGTAAAACCCTGACTTCGCTGTGCCGCTCTAAAAAGGCTTCAAGTGCAACATCAGAGCTGCCGCAAAGAGCCAATCTTGTCTGTCCTTTGTATGTACCTTTGCCGTATGCCTGATCCGTCATTGTACAGTGGCTCATAAGGTCGATAGGTGCTTCAAAAATGTACAGTTTTGTGCTGTCTGTACCCATCTGATGAAAGGCATAACGCTTATCAGAATTCTTGCAGTCACCACGATATTTTCTCTCTGTCAGCGTTCCTCTTACAGAGCCGAATTTTGCCGCACCCTGTTCATCAAAGCCAACAAATACACAATTTCCTCTTATGTCCTGATAAAGCTGTTTTGATTTCATAAAGTCAGAAATGACATCAGGTGATATACCTCTTGTTTGCGAAAGATAGGCATAAACTCTGTTGTACTTCCCCTCTGCTTTTTCGGGCAATTCAAGCTGTCCTGCTTCTGATTTATACTTTGGTGCAGGAGTATATGTAACGGCGGCACTTTCACCGATAATTGTTTCTATTGCTTCAGGAAACGATTTGCCCTCAACCTTGCGTAAAAAGTCAATCGTGTCACCGCCCGAAATGTTCTGACTGTTCCATACAAAGCCCTTGCGATCAGCATATACAACAAGACTGCTGTGCTGTTTACACTGATAATATTTGCCTGCTCTCTTAAATTCCAAACCCATATAGGCACTTAAAAACGCTATCAAATCAGCATTTTTCGCTTTGTCGAGCTGTTCCTGAGAGAATTTTCTATATTCCATTACAATCGTCCTTTACATTGAAAAAGCAGTCAGCGTAATGCCAACTGCTTTGAGTGTTATTTCTTTTTTGCAGGAAACTCAAATTTGATTTTCTTAGCCGCCTTATCGACAACAAGATAAGCATCAAATTCTCCTTTTCCGTCCTTTTTCTTGAAGCCTTTAATCAAGGTTGTTTTGCCTTTTTCAATCAGCCTGATAGCTTGTGCATCGGAAATGGCTTTTCCGCAATACTCTTTACCGACAGAGAAAGGACAGCCTGTGTCTTTCTTTGCAGAACAGAAATAGCCAAACTTACCATTGATAACTCTTGCACCACAGAACGGGCAAGAAATGGTATCTTCATCAGATACATACTTCTCCGTAGCAGGAGATGAAACGACAGCAGAATACCATTCACGGACTATCTGCTCCATAGACGAAACAAAAGCCTGATAATCTTCTTTACCATCAGCTATATCGTGCAAACGCTTTTCCCATTGTCCTGTCATTTCAGGACTTTTCAATTCTTCAATGGGTAAGTGTTCAATCAGGAATATGCCTTTTGCTGTTGGTATAATTGACTTTCCGTTTTTGGCTAAATAGCCGTTATGAAAAAGTGCATTGATAATTCCTGCCCTTGTTGCCGGAGTGCCAAGTCCTTTATTTTCTGCTTTCATCAAGGCTCTTGCTTCTTCGTCCTCAAGGTGCTTGCCTGCCGTTTCCATTGCTGTAATCAGATCAGACTCTGTATATAGCTTTGGCGGCTCTGTAAAGCCTTGTTTCAGAAAATATGTACCTACATAGCTTTCACCCGCTGAAACAGGCGGCAAAGTTGCTCTTTTGTCAGGGAGTGCGTCAACGGCATACCAACCGTTATTTGTTATGATACTTCCTGTTGCCTTAAAAGTGTTGCCATTGACATCGAGTGAAACCGTTGTGTCCTCAATCTCTGCTTTCGGATAAACGATACGGATAAGCGACTTGACAAGCAGATCGTAGAGCTGTCTTTCATCATCTGACGGTATTTCTGACAGGCTTTTCGGTACATTCATTGTCGGGATAATTGCAGGATGACTATCGACCTTGCTATCATCAAAATGTCGTTTGCTGTATGCTTGCCATTGGCTTTCGGGAATAGCATATTGTCTGTATTCCGGCAGAAGAAAGAGCTTGCGGAGAGTTGCCGTTACTTCCGACTGCATAGCAACGGTCAGATGTTCCGATGATGTTCGGGGATAACTCATAAACTTGTGTTCGTATAAATCCTGCATAACCTTAACGGTTTTATCCAAGTCCCAGCCGAGCTTTTTTCCTGCCGTTGCCTGTAACTGTGTTGCATTAAATAACACAGGCTGTCCGACTGTTCTTTTCTTGACAGTTTTTGCCGTTACAGTACCGTTACCGATACATTTTGACAATAACGATTTTGCCTGTTGTTCGTTATCAAGTATTCCATTTTCATATTCTGCCGTGAAACTTCCATTATCAGTTTGAAACTCCGCAAGTAATCTCCAAAACGGTGTTTTAATATGTCCTTTGATTTTCTTCTCACGCTCAACTACCATTGCCAAAACAGGTGTCTGTACTCTGCCGATACGAAACATATCTTTCGGATTAGCACAGTATTTTCCTGTTGCTGCAATCGTCAGATTGATACCGCACAGCCAATCAGCTATGCTTCTTGCTCGTCCTGCCTGCTGTATGCTTATAACTTCACTGCTGTCTTTCAGGTGTGCAAAGGCATATTGTATCTTCTGAGGTGTCAAGTCCTCTATCCAAACTCTTTGCCATTTCTTTGTGCAGTGCATAGCTTCATAGATATAAGCGAATATCAGCTCACCCTCACGGTCAGGATCAGTGGCATTGATTATCAAATCAGCCTTGTCGAAAAAGCCTTTGACATACTCAAAGCAAGTCTTTGTCTTATCTTTTACAACGACCTGATAACTGTCAGGAATACAAGGAAAAACGCTTAAATCCCAATTCTTATACTGCTCTCCGTATGCTGTTCTGTCAGCCAGACCGCATAAATGCCCGACACCGTGACACAGTATTGTTTTCTCTCCGTTAAAGGTAAATTCATAGTGTCCGATTGTCGGCTCTTTCGGGTGTGCAATTCTGTTGCCGGCTTTGAGTGCAGCAGCAATCGCTTTTGCTAAACTTGCTTTCTCAGCGTATATGACTATCAAATAAAAGACCTCCTATTTTGGACTTGAAGCCCCATTTATTTTCTTGAAAAGATATGGTTTTTTGTGTTCTTCTGTGCTATAATCAAATTGTCGTTAGTGCGATAAATCGGGATTTGTAGGAATACTCATTTCTCTTATAAACAGGCACCGAGGTGCGAGGAGGTAAATAACATGGATATG
>CAMHOE010000095.1 GCA_946186665.1 uncultured Clostridia bacterium
GAAATATACACGGTTAGTTTTTTCGGTCACAGGGAAATAAAAAATGCTCTTGAAGCGGAACGAAAACTTGAAGCCAAAATAACGGAGCTTATTCAGACAAAACAATATATAGAATTCCTTGTCGGGCGTGAGGGTGAGTTTGATATTCTTGCTGCGTCTGTGGTCAAGAGAGTTAAAAAGAAAATGGATTACGGTAATTGTTCGCTGATATGGGTACTGCCATATATGAAAGCGGAATTACGTGACAATGAAAAGAATTTTCTTGAATACTATGACGATGTAGAGGTCTGTGAGCAGTCGTCAAAGGCACACTTCAAATCAGCTATGCAAATTCGCAACAGGGCTATGGTTGACAGGTCTGACCTTGTGATCTGCTGTATTCAGCATAAAAGCGGAGGAGCGTACAAAACGGTACAATACGCAACAAAGCAGAATAAAAACATTTTCAATGTATAAAAAATCAGGAACAGCTTTCGTTTTTTGCGATTGCTGCTCCTGTCTTTTTTTATTTATGCGGACCGATAAACTTATCCCCATTCAGATGTATCATATGTTCCGGCATTTCTGCTATCCAGACTTCCGTTTCCCACGCAAGCATTGATGCAAATTTCTTGTAGGTTTTGAAATCGGGAAATGCAGTAATATAAACCTTGCCGGATGTTACATCAGCCGTCATTTCTTGTATTTCCTTTATCCTCTTTGCTTCCATCGGACCGACTGAGGTAACAGACTCGATGAAATAAATCCAATCCTTTTCGGCTCGATACAAGACAACATCAGGCATTTTATCGTGCAGAGTGATGGCAAAGCCTAACTCTGTCAACTTTTCGGTATTCTTTACCAAATCTTTTTTGATGGTATCACCAACATACAGACATTCAGAATTCGGAGCGAAACGAGGTGCAAATTCCTCAATGATCGCTTTTTGCAAAGCATTATGCTTGCCGGGTGAGAAAGTAAAATCTTCACCGTTTATAAGCACCGGCATTTTTTGCATAGTCCTTTTTGAATTGTAAATACTTATCAGGCTTTCGTGATTGGAAAGGAACTGCTCTTTCTGATTGTTCCAATTATCTGTTCCATAGCAGCTTATCAGAGAAAGAAATTCATCCGTCAGTCGATAACGGTAGTTAGGACTGTTTGTTGCTTTGCCGTTATCTTCAATAAACGCTGCGTTTCTGAAATGGTGCATAGCCTGTTTTCTGATAGTTTCACGGCTGTTTTCGGCATAGCTTACACCGTAATACTTGTCAATAAACCGAATTACATCGTGTATTCTTATCCATTCATTTTTTGAAATTTGCCAACCATCCTGTTCTTTCAAGTCAGCCATAGCCAAAAGTGTAAGACAGCACATATCCGACTGCTGCTTTGCAGGCACATTTAAATCTTTCAGAATATTTCTTGCTTCCTCTATCTTGTTCATAAATAGCTCCTTAAAATCGTATCACACGTATTTTCTGACATATCCCTTACTGATATAAGCTGCTTTCCCATCGCTTCAATGATGTTCATCGGCGGCATTGGCATAGAGTTTACCTCTGTGGAGTTGACCTGTGTTGAGCCGTTCAGTATTCTGTAATAACAATCATAGAAAGTGGAATTGAAAATAACATACAGCCCGAAAACAACACATTCCGATATTTCTGTTGCTCCGTCAATGAAATTGATCTTATTTTGTGTGCTTATAAGAGAATAAGCAGAAAACTTTCTTGACAGATATACTCCGCATTGCAATCTGCGGTGTTCTTCCTTTGCTGTAAACCTCTTGACAAACAGGTAGTTTTTATTTTTCTGCAGCAAGCCTGCCTGATCTGTGACAATATATTCGTTTTCCTTGCCGATAGGAAAGATTACTCTGCCGGACTGTATATGCTGCGAATAGAACAACGGTACAGCCGACTGTTCTTCGGTATTCCGTAATACCTCTCTGTTTCTGAAATCGACCGTCAAGCCTGTTTTCATTTTCAGTCCTAATGACGGCAGGGTATCGTTCCACTTGCTGAGCTGTGTTATAACTTCTATCTCGTCCTCGTTCGTAACAAGATATACATAGTAATTTTCACCTGATACGACTGTATTGTACGGAGCAGTAAAGGTAGTGATATTATCAAAGTCCTTGTTGCTGTTGGAAGTGGTCATAGTAATGCTTTCGGTCACTTCCTGCGACTTGACAACTTTGATAATGAGCGTTTCCTGCAGGACGCTTTCATTTTCAAATACCTTATCTCTGCTTATAAACAGGTGAATGTGCCTGATACGGCACTCTGTTAAAAATCTCTGCCTGAAATGCTCAAAGTACGCACCCGATGTCCACGAACGAGGGATAATTGCTACCATTTCAGCGTTATCTTTCAGATCAAACAATGCCATTTGCATAAACAGGAAGTAAAGATTCGGAGCACCATAACAAACATCAGGCATTGCAAGTGCTTCGGGAGCATTTTTTGCGATTTTTTTGTATGGAGGATTGAGAATGACCATATCATATTTCGCCGGATCATCGTCAGCACCTAAATAATGGTTGTACTCGCTTTCCTGACTTGTAATGTAATTTTCGCTGCGGATTTCATAGGAAAAATCAATACTGCCGTTTGCCTTTATATATTCAAGGTTACTTTGCAAAAGCTCTGTGATGTTATCATCTGTTTCATAGCATACCAAATGAACGGACTGTATTCCGTTCTCGGCTAATCTTTCAATCAGGGCGGCAGACAAAATGCCGGAGCCTGTGCCGGGATCCAAAATTGTCAGCTTGGTTTTGTTTTCAGGTATAGCAAACAAGCCGGACATAAAAACAGCTATTTCCTTGCTTGTAAAAAACTGTCCGTACTTTTTCCTTTGCTCTTTGGGCATTTTCTCTATATATTCCTGTGTGCTTTGGTACACCTTATCAAGCAGCTCCATAACCGTTCACCTCGTTTCAATATTATTTACTACCTAACATTATAATATATTATTAAGTGGTTTACAATAAGAAAAATTAGAATAGCGTAACTGGGACTTGAAGTCCCACATAACAAAAACTCCACCGCACCCCAAAATGGGCAAACGGTGGAGTTTATTTTTTATTCTGTTTCTTTTCTGCGTTTTGCAAGAACAATGATAAATGCTGCGGATACTGTGGTAACTGCGGCTATAACCAAAACAATAGTCATTGTTGTATCGCCTGTTTTGGCAGTATCTGAGCTGTCAGAGCTTTGCGGTGTGCTTGTGTCTGCGTTGCCTGACTGCTCCGGGGTGGATGTGTCAGGCTTTGATGTATCCGGCTTTGTCGGCTCTGAGGTCGGCTCTGAGGTCGGCTCGG
>CAMHOE010000096.1 GCA_946186665.1 uncultured Clostridia bacterium
CCCTTCAGTTAAGATGTTACATATTGGAACACCCTAATGAAATCTCGGAAGCGGTGAGAAACGGGACTTACACCCCGAAACCTATAAAAAGGGTATACATACCTAAGGAGAACGGAGATAAACGACCTCTGGGCATACCAACTGTTATAGATCGTTTTGTGCAGCAAGCGGTGGCATTAGTGCTGTCCGAAGAGTATGAAAAGATCTTCTCAGATAACAGTTTCGGTTTCCGGCCCGGAAGGGGGTGCAGGGATGCGATGGCTCGTGCCATGACATACCTGAACAGCGGTCTGGAATGGGTTATAGACCTTGATTTGAGCAAGTTCTTTGACACCGTAAACCATAGCAAACTGCTTCAGATTTTATCCGACAGGATAAAGGACGGGCGGGTAATCTCTCTTATACATCGTTTTCTAAAAGCCCCTATCTCGGAAGAGGGAAAAGTAGGCAATAAGGTCACCATAGGAACACCTCAGGGCGGGTTATGTAGATATCGGCATAACCCGCCTTATGCCGAGCTAGTTGTTATGCCGAGTAAACTAAACAAAAACACGCATGTATCAACATTTTTCATCAATTTACTCTGCATAAAGTCCTCACTTAAATGAATTAAGGAATGACAATAAATCACGATCTTTTGTCCAGTCCTGAAACTGAGTTTCTTCCGCAATTTGGGGAGCAAGTTTATTTATTGCTTCATTTTTAAGACGGTTGTCAGCCCGGCTGTATATCATTGTTGTAGAAATATCTTCGTGACCAAGGAAATCTCTGATATAGACGATGTTGATTCCAGCAGCTAACATATGCATCGCCTTGCTGTGCCTAAATCCATGGGCATGAACCTTTTCAGGAAAGTTTGGCTCGTTCCGACGGATTTCGGAAACATACTTGCCTATGATATAGTTTACTCCATCACGAGATAACTTCTCATGCGTCCTACTCACGATCAATGGTTCATCATTCAGAACAGAGTTACGCTGTCTGCGTATATACTCAGAGACCAGTTTGGCCGTTTTTTCTGATATAGCAACTGTGCGATACTTGTTTCCTTTTCCATGCAGTCTCACTGTTGGATTTGTTCCGGTGTAAACATCGCGTATTCTGATGTCACACAGTTCCTGCACCCGGCAGCCACTGTCATACAGCAAGGTCATCACTGTGCGATGACGAAGTCCTGTACTGGTGTTGATATCAGGTTTGTTAATAAGCTTTGCGGTTTGGTCGACACTCAAAAAAACGATCTCCCTCCCCGACGTTTTCTTTGATTTGATGTTCTGCACCATCTGTAAAGGAGCCATGTATTCGATATGCTGACAGCAAGCGTATTCAGCGAATGTTTTGATTGCTGCAAGCCTCTGATTAGCTGTTGACACGCTTACACCTCGGTTACGGAGCCATTCAAGGAATTCTATGATAAGTGCCTTATCAAATTGCTTCATCGTAAAATCTTTTAGCCGGATACCTTTCGTATCTGTAATGAAAACGACAAGCAGTTTTAAGGCATCTCGATAGCTCAGGATAGTATTTTTTGAATAATTCCTTTGCAGAGGCAGGTATTCCGTCAGGAATTCCGATACTGAACAGGCGAAATCAGTAGTACTCGTGCTCATTGAAAATTACCTCCCCTATAATGTCGGGAAATGCCTTATCAAGACTCTCCCTAATTGAAGGAAATGCCGCTGCGGTGAGCTTGAGATAATACGCAGTTTCCTCGAATGTTTCATGTCCGAGCATGGTTCTCATGTAAGGGAGATAAACCATAAGGTCTTTTCCTTCTTCAATCCATTTGCGCAGAAGATTTACGCAATAAGTATGGCGAAAATCATGAACCCGGGGACCATGCCCGGTATGTGGGATCCCCGCTTTCTCAAGATATCTCCGAAAGTTGTGATATACATTAAAAAGCTTCATTTCACATCCGGGACGGATCATAAAGAAGAACTCGTCTTCCGCAGATGTCTGATGTATCTGTTCTTTTAGATGGATGCACTTTGTTACCAAAATGGGATGGATTGGAACAAGCCGATCTTTATGGTTTTTACCTTGAATAACACGGATATATCCTTCGTCAAGGTTTATGTCTTTAAGCCTTGCAAGACGTAATTCCGACACGCGCATGCCGCTGGTATACAGAATTCTGAAAAACACCGGCATTACCAGTGCTCTGTAAGGACACTCCGATGGAATTGACCGACTGGTATCCACTGCGCGGAAAAAGCGTCTGAGTTCATCATCCGTAAAGATATGCGCATCGTATTTGGATGGATGCCTTGTCAGCCCCTTTGGCGGAACATAAACGTGATAACCAAGGCTTTGTAAGTATTTGCAGAACACCCTAAAATTGCTGACCCTGCTGCAATGGTTGCCGTCGCTTTCATAGGAACGTTTCCTGCACCAAAGATTACATAGTTCCTTAGAGATCTGTTTATTGGAAAGACCGTTTTCGCAAAAGAACCTGTCAATTCTTCCAAAAGCTAAAGCGTCAGCTTCGTACTTGAATCCTAACGCACGCTTTAAGGAGATCAGACTCATGAACTCATCCTGAAATACACTATTAAACTTAACCTCATGCATGGGTATCATCCTCTGGGGTAAGTACGCACTCTGCCAGCTTTTCAAGATCTGTCTTGAGATAAATCCCGGTAATATCTATGTCAGAATGACCAAGGATGGTAGTGATGACCGGAAGCGGAGTTCCCATATCCAAAAGCATTGAGCCGGCGGAATGACGCAGCGAATGGAACCCGCTATGCCTGTTCTTATCCCTGCGGATGCCAGCCTTGTTCATATAGAACACAATACGCTGCTCCAGATGGTCATTGTCTGATATCGGATCAAACGGTGGCATGTGCTTCAGAAATACAACGTCAGACTCAAAATAGCGGGGACGTCCGTTTTTTATGTAATCTATGACAGCCCATCCAACAGCATCTGGCAGAGGCAAAGTAAGCGGCTTATGTGTCTTGTGCTGAACCAACGATAATTTTTTATTTTCCCAGTCAAAGTTCCCAAAGTTGAGATTTTTGATATCACCGACTCTGAGTCCGAGAACACAGGCAAGAAGTATCATTGCATAATCCCTTTTGCCAATCGGGCTGTTCCGGTCTATTGCATTGATCATCATTTTTAGGTCATTAG
>CAMHOE010000097.1 GCA_946186665.1 uncultured Clostridia bacterium
TGATGGACGAGTACAACGAAATGCACCGTGTGGATACCGGTGAGGACGAGGCTGTTTATGCGGAGGATTTCTGACATGGAAAAGCGGCTGCACTTTATGTACAGCCGCTGCAACAGTGTTGTTTAAGAATTAAGCCCTAATTTTTCCATCAACGCTTCCTGAAGTATTGATGAAAAGTTGAGGTTTTCACGCATTGACATTGTGTTAAGCCAGGAAGGAATTGTCAGGGTCTTTTTCACAGCCTTGCTGCTATAAGTTTTTTCGTATTCAACAGGGTCAAACTCCACCATTGAAACAAACTGACCTTCTTCTACTTTTATACTTTCGGGAGACGAAGGCTTCGGAATGTTGATATCGTGATTTGCATAGGTTTCAAGACAAAGCCCGATAGCTTCAGTTATATACTCAACAGCTTCTTCAAAGTTATCACCTTGTGAAACACACCCTTGAATATCGGGAACCCAAACAGAATAGCCAATGTCCTCTTTTTGGAAAACAGTAGGATAAAAAATTTTTGTGCTCATAAATATGACCTCCTATTTTTATATATGTTTATAATGCTCATACAGGGCTTATTTCAGCCCTGCGTCCTTGAGTATTTTCTGCTCTGTACCTTTTTTTAAATCTTTTGAGTGTATGGGAACGGTAGCGCTTCTTTTGGTTTCGGGATTAAAAAATGTCCTGTGAGAACCTTTTTGTCTTTCAAATATGAAACCGTTTTTAAGTAGAAATTTTTCCATTTGCTTTGGGGTCATTGGCATTTGAACTGTCCTCCTCTCTGTAATATATTATAACACGTGCAACACGTATTTGTCAATACTTTTTAGAAATTATTTAACATTTTTAAGAATAAAGCGAAGACCGGATGAAACGATGGCGGAAATTGGTGCCAAAAAAATTTGAGGAGGTGGTAAATTGCCGGAAGAATATGATTTAGGAAAATTAGTAGCTTCTATTGCGTTGGACAGTAAGGACTTAGAGGAAGGTGCTGTAAATTCTGTAAATGCACTTGATAACATACGTATCATACTTAAAGATCTTGGTGTTGACAGTAAAAAGACTGAGGAAATACTAAAAAAGAACTTTTCTGACACGTCACAAGTTGAAAGCTACTTGCTGAAAATGGAAGCAGTTTCTCAAAAAATAGAAGATCATCAGAAAGAATTGCAGGAGCTTCAAAAGCAAGAAAAAGAAGCCAGAAAGCTATGGGATGAGCTTAATCAATCGGCAGGCAAAAGCAATAATCCGTATATCAGCCAATATGCTTCTCAGATAGAGGCAGTTAATCAAAAACTTCAGACTCAGGAAAACCGTTATGATCAGATACAATTATCACTTGATAACTATGTAAAAAAAGCTGTTACGGATTACGATAAGTTGATACAGAAGGAAGAAACCGCAGTTCAAAAACAGCAGCTTCTCAATGATAAAATCTTAAACGCTCAGGCGAGAGCTGATCTTATGCAGGGATTTACTCTTGCCACAAACTCACTGAGAAATATTAACGGTATTTCATCGAATACGATAAACAATCTTACTACAATTATTTTCAACGTCAATGCTCTGAAACAGGCAATGCAGTCCGGAACCTCTGTAGGAATGAAGTGGGCGCAAGGTATTAGTGCAGTAGCAGGAATTGCAGTTACAGCTGTGACATCTCTGGTTGAGCATTTCGCTGAGGAAGAAGAAGAACAGGCACAGAAGGTAAAGGATTATTATGAAGCACTTGATGAAAGAACGGGGCAATACACAAAATCATTAAAAGAATTATTGTCTCAGCAGGATGAAACGTTTGCAAAGGCTCAGGGAGAGGCACAAATCGTTAATACTTTAAAAGAAGAGTATGATGAGCTGAGAGAAAAAACAAGTCTTACAACTGTTGAAAAAGAACGATTAGCGGATGTTGCAGACGAACTTGCAGGAAAGCTCAATGTTACAACGGATGAGCTTAAAGAACAGAGCGGAACATATCGTGATATAACGGGTGACATAGAAAATTATACCGAAAAAATGATAAATGCCGCAAAAGCAGAATACTTTGCGAAGGTTATCAAGGAATCCGCAGCGGCAATGGAAGAGCTTAAAAAGCCTATCGAGGAAGCGGAAAACGAACTGGAAGAGTTCAGAGACGCCAATAAAGAAGTTGCGGCTGAGTCACAGAAAATAGCAAAAATGCAAGAGACTTCACCCGAAGGTGTGTACATAGAAGTATCTGAAGAGGTACAAGCTTATCGTGACAGGCTGCATGAGCTGAAGGTTGAATTGGCTGGTTACAAGGATGAGTTTAATACAGCTCAGGAAACTATGAATAATGCAATAGATGAGTATAAAGCCCTGACGGTTGAGACTTCAAATAATACAGGTGCTGTCATTGATCAGAATAAAATATATGCAGCAGCTGAAAGCAGATTAGAGTCGTTGTCATCTAAAACAAAAACTTATGAAAGCAAGGTATCTTCCTTAAAAGGTTCTTTATCAAGCCTTTCAAGCTGCTATGATAAGTTAAATCAGGGTCAGACTCTGGACTGTAACACCATACTTGACCTGATCGACAAATATCCTGAATACGCATCTCAGCTTGCAGGTGCCGCCGGAAATGCGGACTTGCAGAAGAAAGCGATCGAAGCACTGTTCGAAGCCAAAAAGAAGGAGTATATACTTACTCAACAGACAGCAATAGATAATATTGATGCAAGTAACGAGGAAACAGAAACCGTAATTGAAAACACTAAAAAGCAAATCAAAGCGAAAAAAGAACTCATTGAAGCCCTGACGATATCTGATTTTAAACAAAACGTTGAAAGAAGAAATGAACTGCGAAATGATATTGCAATTCTCGAAGAAAAAATTAAAAATCTTCAAGAACAAATCACAACAAACAATTCCCAAAGGCAAGGCTTACAGGAAAGAATAAACATTGCTGAAGATCTTGATATCAATTCATTCAGTACCAGTGGAAATAGTGGTTCAAGCAGCAGTAAAAGCGGAAAAAGTGAAAGTGACAACCGCACAAAGTACACAACCACAGTAGGCTACTCGTGGAAGGGTGAGAGCTACAACGCTT
>CAMHOE010000098.1 GCA_946186665.1 uncultured Clostridia bacterium
ATTTAGAGGTGATGGAATGTTTGCTCCGAAATTAGATAAAGGAGATGAAATCAGAGTCATCGCTCCGTCATTCAGCTTAGCTGTCGTATGGACCGAAAAATATAAAAGGGCTTTGAGCTATCTCGAAGGGCAAGGCTTTAAAGTAACATTTTCAAAACATAGTCGTGAATTGGACGATTGGAGATCGTCCGGTATCGCTTCGAGAGTTGAGGATATTCACGAGGCGTTTATCGACGACAACGTAAAGGCAATACTGACGGCTATCGGGGGCTTTAATGTTAATCAGATACTGGAGTATATTGACTATGATATCATTAAACGGCACCCGAAAGTCCTCTGTGGTTATTCGGACATCACCGCGCTGTTGCACGCTGTTTACACCAAAACAGGTCTTGTTACCTATCACGGTGTGCATTTCAGCACCTTCGGATTTGAGATAGAAGAGGAATACACGCAAAGGGCTTTCTTGGACTGCGTGATGAATGACGGCATCATTAAGATTCAGCCATCGCAAACCGCTGGGAGATACACGGTAATTCAATACGGCTCCTGCGAGGGAACAATCATTGGCGGTAATCTCTGCACGCTCAATTTGCTGCAGGGAACACAGTTTATGCCGCAGTCGGAGAATACTGTATTGTTCATCGAGGATGACAATATCATGGGTGATTATTTCAAATATGAATTTGACCGCAATTTACAGTCACTCTTACAGGCATACGGCACGGATAAAATCAAGGGCGTCGTGTTTGGCAGATTTGACGGCAGCTGTAATATTACCACTGATATTATCCGTAAGTTAATTTCTGATAAGCTTCCGAAGGAAATCCCTGTTCTGTTCGGCGTTGACTTCGGACACGTTTTTCCAATGATTACTTTCCCGATTGGTGGCAAAATAAGAATCAACGCGATTAATACACCTACTATAGAAATTATCAATCATTAAAAGTATTATAAATTCTGATTTTTCTTAGTACCTACGTCTTTCAGGACTGTCAAACGGCAGTCCTTTTTTGTCAAAACCACCCTTGATACTTACCCATAAAGTAAAACTGAACAGCCATAGCCACAATAACTATCAGAAGAACGGAAACAGCAATCAGCTTTCTGTTCTTCTTTTTTGCTGTCAGTTTCCAACTGTATCCGCATTTACTGCATAGTGCATAGGTAACAGGCACAGGCTTTCTCTTTTCATTGAACATTGCAAAAAGCAGTATCCAACCTAAAACGGGAATGAACAGTAAAAGCACCATTACGATATAGCTCAAAAAACAGCCTTCGCCTGCACCACGATTTTCTTCTAATGCCGTACTGAATGATATATCATTGCTTTTGCATTTCGGACAAAGCTTTACCATAGTTTTCGACCTCATTTACGCTGACACAAGGTTTTTCAGCACTTGCGGCGGTTTTATCATCAGGATAAACGCACCGACAGAAACCATAAAGAAGTTCATAATGCCGCCCTCAAGGGAGAACAGTTCAAGTACCGTGTTTGCCTGTGTGCTGACCGAAAATGCCTGATTGAGATATTCCACATAGATGTACCATATCAATGCCATAAAGACCACTTCGACCACAACGGAGATGTAAGTAAGGATAAACTTCTTGAAATACTGCTTTGTCGCTTCGCCCGTCAGACAAGCAAAGAATACAGGTGATACGCATTGAAGCATAGCAAGCTCAAAGTATCTGATGAACAGCTTGACGAACATAATCAGGATAAGCACAACAAGAGGAATAAGCACGAGCAAAATGCCTGCCGCCAACAGCAAGCCGTTGAAGAAGTCAATCAGCCAGCCGATGATCCAAGCATCACTGTGCTGTAAGCTGACACCGACATTGATACTGTTTGCTATATCTGCCGTTAGCTGTGTGATTTGTCCGAGCCAATCCGTAGCAATAGCCACGATACCACGACAAACGATAAGCGAAACATCTACCCATATTTTTGCAAAGGTGAGCCGAGCCAATATCTTCACACCGCCACGCATTGTAAACATCTCATACTGCAAAGCTGTTTCAAGTGCGTTCACTCCTGCAAAGATGATTATTAGGGCATAAGCAAATGTACGAAACAACGGAAAAATCGTGTCCGCAACAGCATTGTAATCAAAGCCGTAAAAAACGGTGCTTGTCACACTTGAGTCCGACATTGATTTGAAAGAGTCGGTAATGACATTCAGCAGACCTTTGTATAGGAAAAAGACACCGTTTGCAATTCCGAGAGGACTGTCGCCTTCTCCCAAGTCAGGGCTGACATAGCCTGAATTGACTAACTTTTGCAGCCTTGCAAACTGACTTTCAAGATTGGAATAGAGCGTGTCATAGTCCTTGTTGCCGTCCGTATTGCTTGCTTTTGCGGCATCATAAGCATTCTGATAGGACTGATATGTAAACGGATATTCGCTCCAATGCTCAGATTTTGAGGGCGTCCAATCCTTTATCTTATCCCACATATCGCCCTGAATGGAGTTTGCCGTCCAAGTATCGACTTTATCAATCAGAGTGTTTATATCAGCCAACGTATGCTGTACCTTTACCTTAACGGTATAGTCCTGAATTATCTGACGATATATAAGATTATTGTTTGTATTGTCCTTGTTCTGAACAGAAACACGCACCGCATAAATGCCTGCCTGATCGTCCTTGCTGACGGTAAAATCAGCAGAGCTTTCACCGCCGAAATCCTTTATTTTCTGCCAAGAGGATGAATTTGTCGGCGGAGTAAGTGTTGTGTCGGTCAGACTTCCGTATTTGACATATTCAAATTTATATTCATATTCGTCTGATGTACCGCCCTTGACATTCTTTACTTCAATGACCGCTTTATCACTGCCGCCGCCCGTAAAAAAATTCTTTGAGCCGGGATCAACGCTGAATGTAATTTTCGGAACATCAACGCTGAAGCTGACGGTCTTTGAGTATTCCTTGCCGTTTTTGTCCTTGACCGTCGCTTTCAGCACATAATCTCCTGCATCAAGATTTTTGGTATTGTACTTGTACTTTTCGCTGTCGCCGTATGCCCTCAGAGATGAATAGGAGCTTGCGTTTT
>CAMHOE010000099.1 GCA_946186665.1 uncultured Clostridia bacterium
GGAGGAATTGAACGATGAATAAAACTGCAATAAAGAACTTCGCTATATGGGCGAGGAATAAGTTAAGAAGTGAAATTACATACAAAGCCGGACTGCTTGGCATCAGCGAAAAAGGTATTGCCGAGCCGTTGCCGCAGTCAACGAATGATTTGCAGATATTTGATATTGGCACAAGTCAGCCTGTGAAAATCGAGGGCAAAACTGTTATAGAACAGAGAAGATCACTTGTTGCTGCTATAAAAGCGAAAAGACTTCCATTTGCAGAAGCCTTTGATGCTGTTATTGAGGAAGTGGCATACACTTGGTTTAACCGCCTTATCGCTGTGCGGTTTATGGAGGTCAATGACTATCTGCCGAGCCGTATGCGTGTACTGTCCTCTGATAATTCTGCAAAGGCAGAGCCGGATTTTGTGACAAGTCCTTTTGAAACCGATATTGAATTTACGGACTTTGAAAGGGACTATATTGATGAACTGAAGGACCACAACAAATCGGACGAGCTGTTTCAGTTTATGTTTATCAGGCAGTGCAATAAACTCAATGAAATTTTGCCGGAGCTTTTTGAGAGAACAAACGATTACACAGAACTCCTGCTGAATGTCAGCTTTACTGACAAGGACGGCATTGTGTATCACCTTGTACACGACATACCGGAGGACGATTTCAATATTGAAAAGGAAGGTCAGGTCGAGATCATCGGCTGGCTGTATCAGTATTACAATACCGAGCCGAAGGACAAGGTTTTCTCCCGTCCGTCCGGTCAGAAAATACGCAAAGAGGATGTTCCTGCTGCTACACAGCTTTTCACACCCGATTGGATAGTACGCTATATGGTAGAGAACTCTCTCGGCAGAACTTGGACAGATATAAAGCCTGATACTGACTTAAAAAGCGAATGGAAATACTATCTTCCCGAAGCAGAGCAAAGCGATGATGTTCAGACAAAGCTCCTTGAAATGCGTAAGTCTAAAGCTCAGACTTCTATCGAGGAAATAACCTTCCTCGATCCCTGTATGGGTAGTGGTCATATTCTTGTTTATGCCTTTGATGTGTTTATGCAGATATATACAAGTCAGGGATATACCGAGCGTGACGCTGCACAAAAGATAGTCGAAAACAATCTGTACGGTCTGGAGCTTGATGATCGTGCGGCACAGCTTGCCTATTTTGCTGTAATGATGAAAGCCCGCAGTTATGACCGCCGTTTTCTTGGTCGTGGCATCCGTCCTAACCTTTGTTCTATCAAAGAGAGCAACAATATCAATCCCGATTATCTTGAATTGTTCGGAGAGCTGAAAGAAACAGCCCGAAAGCTCTATGATGAATTTATCGACGCAAAGGAATACGGCAGTATCCTCAATCTGAAGATCACTGCCGAAGAAATAGCACAGCTTGAAGAAAAGTGCAGTGAGATCATTGACGAAAACACAGTTTATGATAATATGTTTGATACCATCCGTCAGGTCGGACTCCGCACAGATTTTCCTGCCCTTATCCGTCAGGCGAAAATTATGGTCAGCAGATATGATGTTGTTTGCACCAATCCGCCGTATATGGGTAGTAGTGGTTTTAGTGGTAAATTGAGCGAGTTTGTTAAGAAACAGTATCCTGACAGCAAATCTGATATGAGTACCGTATTTATGGAAAAGTGTATTGATATGTGTTGCACGACTGGATATATTTCTATGATAAATATTCCTGTATGGATGTTCTTATCAAGTTATGAAAAACTGAGGGAAAATATAATTCGCAACAATACATTTATTAATATGGTACATCCGGGCAGAGGTATATTTGGCTCTGATTTTGGAACAACAACTTTTACAATAGGTAAAAAGCATATTGCCGGATATTTAGGCAGTTATCGCAGATTATTTGAAGTTCAAGGTGAAGTAAAGTCTAACGATGTAAGAGAAGAGGCTCTCTTATCTGGCAAAGGTGCATATACTGCTAATCAAGACAACTTCTCCAAAATCCCCGGCTCGCCCGTGGCTTATTGGGTGAGTGAGAATTTTATTAGGGCGTTTGAGACGGGTATTCTTTTAGGTAGAATAGCAGATTCAAAACAAGGAATTGCAACAGCAGATAATAATACATATCTACGAGAATGGTATGAAGTAAATAATAATAATATTTTTTTTGATTGTATGTCTCACGATGAATCAAAAAAAAGTGATAAGATGTGGTATCCATATAACAAGGGCGGAGAGTTTAGAAAATGGTATGGGAATAATGATTTTGTAGTTAATTGGCAACACGATGGATTGAAATTAAGAGCGTTTAAAAAATCAGTGATAAGAAATCCTAATTATTATTTTAGAGAGTGTTTTAGTTGGTCTCTTATTTCATCAAGTGTTGCAGCATTTAGATATAAGCCAATAGGTCATGTTTTTGATGTTGCGGGTATGAGTTGTTTTAGCAACGATGATAAAAAGCTTTATTTCTTGTTGGCACTATGTAATACTAAAGTTGTAATGGAAATATTAAAAGTAATAGCTCCAACTATAAACTATCAGTGCGGAGATATTGCAAACATACCTGTAATTTTGCCGGAAGAAGAAACAAAAACTAAAATCAACACCCTTGTAGAAGAAAATATACAACTCAGCAAAACCGACTGGGACAGCTTTGAAACGAGCTGGGATTTTGAGAAACATCCCATAGTGCCGTCTGCTGCTGCGAGAAAAGAACAAGAAACATCTCAGTTTGCAGAAAGCAGGATGAAAAAATTTGGCTTGATTTCGTGGCACTTTGAAAAGTGGCAGCAGGAATGTGAGGAGCGTTTCAACAAACTCAAAGCCAACGAAGAAGAACTCAACCGCATATTCATAGACATATACGGCTTGCAGGACGAACTGACACCCGAAGTAGAGGACAAGGATGTAACTGTACGCAAGGC
>CAMHOE010000100.1 GCA_946186665.1 uncultured Clostridia bacterium
CTGTTGGTAGAAAGTGGGTATAGATAATTGACTACCCGATTTAGGGGACTACCCCCGAATGAAAATAAAAAAAGTCCTGTTTTACTGCTTGACAAGCGACAACAGGAAGTATATAATCAATATGTAAGATGTTTTTGAAAGTTCCGAAAGCTGTGGCGGCTTGTTCGGGACTTTCTTCTTTTTTGCCTTGATTTTTATTTTCGGCTGTTGGCTCCGATACCGAATAATGATTGTCGGAGTAACTGCCGTCTTTTTTCAAAACCTTTAATTTTCGGATAAATCCCATTCCTACAAGTTCGTTTATTACAGCGATAACCTTTTTCCTGCCGATCTGTAAGGCACGAGAAATATCATTAAAGCTGTTCCACATATCATTTTTCTTTGTAATCGCTCTGCATACGAAAAGGTACATTCTGAGCTGAACACCGTTTAGCTTGCCAAGAATGTACCTTTTGATTTTGAAATAACCTTTTGAAACTATTGCTCTGAGTTTGTAAATGTAAGTGCCGAGCTGACCGTTGGCTTTATGCGGACGGCTCACACGCTCTATAATGCCTTTTCTTTGGAGCTGACAGATGATATTAGCGACTGTTTCAATCTTCTTAATGCCGCACTTCTGAGCAATCGTAGCCTGCTTTATCTGCACTACACAGCGATTATTGAAAACGCAGCTATAAAGGCACACAGCGACTTTCAATTCGTTTGGTGTCAGTCCGCAGTCAAGAATACTGTTGTTCAGTCTGAAATACGCTTGCATAAATCTGTCATCTCCTTAATTGAAATAAAAAAAGCTGTTTCTATGAACAGCTAAAAGCAGTACGATCTGCCCGTACCGTTATTTGTAATTTGGCTTATAATCCTCAAAGCGTTTCACGCTCCGAAAGATAAATTTGCAGTTTACCCACCTTTGCAGTTCTCTGTGTTTTTTATCACAGGTGGCTTTTTGATAAATCATTACATAGGGACTGTAACCCAAGTCACGCAGAGTATATATCCGATATAAGTCCTCCTCAATGGTGCTGTTATAATTTGTCAGAACATAGACAGTTTTTCGCCTGACATCTCTGACATTGGTAAGAGCCGAAAAGGTTTTGAAGTATTCTGTCAAATCCTGTCGGGGATTGTCCCACGCAAAATGTATGTTCTTGATTTTCAACTTGTTCAGCCAATAGACATTATCCTTGTTTATTAAGCGAATATCCAAGCCTTGTGTGAAGTCGATAAAACTGTACTTGCAGAAAGAGATCTGCTGTAAGATTTCTTCGTGTGCAGGACAGGCAAGCAGATTAGGATCAAGCAACTTTATTTCCTGCTGACCTCTCCAGAATTCATCAAGATCGGCAACCTGACGAGAGAAACAGCCCTCTTTTTTGCCGACAACACAAAAACCGCATTGTCGGGGACAACCTCTTGTAAGAAAACCGACTGCAAAGCCGTAATCAGGATAGAGAGAATAGTCAGGATAGATATGTTCAATCTCTTTTGGGAGCATACTGTCCTTTGACTTGTCATAGACTTCTCTGCCGTTTATAACGCTGATACAGTAACCTGTACCGCCTTTGCGTACCTCATCAGCCTGCACAGGATAAACACTGTCAATATCGGGAGAGAAGCTGAACACTTTTGAAGCATACACCAAGTCATAATGTTTTGTGTGATCGTAGAGTTCAGCATCATCACCGATAGATTTATGATATGCCGACAACTTCATAATCGGGAGATTAGGGAAGTTATGGCTATCAGACCAAAGACCTATTTTCATAACTTTTGATTTCCTTATGTTTTGCGGAACAGTCGGAGTTGCACCGACTTTAATACTCTTGTCCCGATAAAAGCAGCACCGTCAAACAGACAGTGCTGCCATTTTGAGTTTCATCAATTAACAATAACGAGGGAATTCAGATAATAGAAGATTAACAATTATGCTTATATTTTTCTCCATATCGCTGCTGAACCTGCCGTAATAAGTATGCCTATCCATAATGATAATATCTGCACAAAAAAGTGGCTTCCTATTATTTCTTTCCTCAGAACACAATTCACCAATTGCAATTACAGATTTTCCGATTGCTTTCATTATCATTTCTGTGAAAGGATCATAACTACAATGGATGATATGTTCTTCATCTACAAAATCATCTTCGTCAAAATCATTTACTTGTCTATTGAGAAGTATGACTTTATAACCATTCTCCTCTCTTTCAATGTTCTTTACAATACCCTTGATAGCAACAAAGTTAAGATCACTCATTATTCCTCACCTCCTTCTCCTTTTTTTGTTCCTGCCACAATCTTTCTTCTTCCTCGTCCTGTTTGCGGCAAACTTCATCAAGATCAAGGAATGGGGGAAGTTCAAATTCCACCCATCCCTCAGAAGTGTACATCATTGTCATAGTCAAGTACCTCCTTAAAACCATTCAGGAAACCTTATTTTGAGAGCTTCAACATAATACTTTGCATACTCACAGCAAAAGAGATAAGCAGGAGAATAATAAGCACTCGGCAGACTGTCCTCAATGCCGTCAGAGCCGATGTAAGTTTCTCCGTCTGAGCAATGACTGTTGTAAAGGTTAAAAGCAAGTCTTGTCGTTATTTTGCTTGTGCCTGTCTGCCAGCCTTTATCAAGTCCACTCAGCAGAATGCAGTTATCGGAGAAGTCATAAAGGTCACGGATATACTCAAAGCAGACCGTATCAAGTGCAAACAGATAGGCGAGAGCCTTTCTCTCAATATCGGAATACGGCATCATATCAAGAATGAAGTTGTAGTTTCTTTCGTGTTCTTCGTCCCTGAATTTTATCTGCTGACCGTTTTTAGAAG
>CAMHOE010000101.1 GCA_946186665.1 uncultured Clostridia bacterium
ACCTTTGTTCCGCAACTGATCCCTGTAATTCTTAAGATTCAATGAGCGATACGTTCAATTCACATAAGTCTTGAACGTTTTTTTTACCTTTGAAAACTATTTAGAAATTCACTATGCATACACATGGATATGAGGTATAATGTAAATCATGTGATGGCAATGCATAGGCACAGCTATGTTTCTGACGGAAAAGAAAAACTCTAACGGGCTTTATTACCTCTATTTGATGGATAGCTCATGGGATCCTGCGGCAAAACGGACAAAAATCAGGATTGTTGAAAGTTTCGGGAAGGTTGATGATTTTAAAAGGGAAAAACCGGCACAATATGCGGAACTTGTTGAAAAGTACGGAAACAAGAAGAATCGTTATCAGGCTGAAAAGGAACATGCTCTCAGAAAGTTTATAAAAGATGGAGAGCAGGCATCCGAAATCCTGGATCTGCTGTCAGGGGTAAAATATCTGATGCCTCAGAGAATCGCCCATTTGGTTATCAGAAGACTGTGGACAGACACGCTGCAAATGCCCAAATTCTTTGATTACCTGATCAGTTACCAATCTATTGCAGCCGAGTACAGCATTTCGGATATTGCTTTGTATTTTTCCATGCTGAAAATGGTTTATCCCTCGTCGTATCTGGAAGGCATGGAGATCAGTCCGCGGTTCCTCGGAGATCCGATGTCAGATACTTCAATGGACGACGTATACCGTTGTCTGCATTTGCTTTCCGACTACAAAGACAGCATCATGAGGCATTTGAACAAAAGGATTGATGAAGAAGCGCCAAGAAAAAAGTCCCTGCTGTTCTTTGATTGCACGAACTGTTATTTTGAGACCCCGTACAATGATATTTACTGGAATCGCAGAAAAGCCCAGCGTATCCTGCGAAAACTTCTCAGAAAGGAAGACAATTCATTGAAGGATCTTTCAAATAAAGATCTGAACCAAATTATTGATAATGATCCCTGTTTAACGGCAAGGCTTGAACAGATCATAGATTCCTTCGGAGAACCTGTGAGAATGCACGGGCCAAGCAAGGAAAAACGGAATGACCTTCCCCTTGTATCCATTGCTCTTGTGGTGGATGAGCATGCCATTCCCATTGATTTCAAGGTGTTTCCGGGCAATGTGGCAGAAACCTCGACTATGATTGATATTGTCCGGGCTCTGAAAGAGAAGCATGGCATCAGCAATGCCATCCTGATAGCGGACAGCGCGCTGAACGGAACCAAAAACCTGAGCAAGCTGCTTGACGAAAAGATCGGATTTTCTGTTGCAAAATCAGCGCTGTCGTTCAGCAAAGACATAAGGAATTCAGAACTCAATCTCGGAACCTTTAAGCCTATAAAAGACGAAGCCGGAAACGATACTTCCGCGCTTTACAAAATAATCGACTATCACAATGTTAAATATGATCCCTCTGAAAGAGGTCAGAACGGAAGATGCGCTAAATACGCCATTGACTGCAAGATGATGATCACTTTCAGCGAAGACCGAAGGAAACGGGATCTGGCAGTGCTGGAAGAAAATATCAGCAGAGCTGTGTTAGCTGTGGACAGACATGAACAGATACAGCTTGCCACAAGCGGCTGGAAGCAGTTTGTCCTTACAGGCCCCTCTCAGCAAAATGATGAGACGAATAAGGGGACAAAACAGGATGAAACCGACAGCGGCAATCAAAACGGACAGAATGATTCAAAGGGAGGCTCAGAGAAACAGGTATCGGCTGCCGCAAATAAACCGGATGCAGCCGATTCATCAAAAGATACGGACACTCATGATGAACAATCGGCAGAGACCCATTCAGACAAAAATGACAAACGTCAGAAAAAAACCAAACAGGGTGAGAAGGACAAAACAAAGAGCAAAGATAAATGTTCAGAAAAACAGATAGCTGCTGGGCCGCAGATAGCTGTTGCGTTGAATAAAGAATCCATAGAAAAACGCAGAAAGTGCGCCGGTTTTGCAGGGATTCTTTTCCATGAGCCGCCCGGAAGCAACATGAAATTAACAGCATCCTGCGTCAGCTCGCTCTATCATCAGCTGGTTCAAATTGAAGAATGCTTCAAAATCATGAAAAGCGACTTTGAAATCAGACCAGTCTATGTACGCGAGAAACAGAGCATTCAGGGACATGTGCTTCTGTGCATAATAGCTCTGATTATGATTCGGATAATCCAAAGAAAAATGGCCAAAGAAGGGTACAGCATGACTGCGCAGCAATTACAGAAACTTCTGCAGGAATTGCAGCTGATGGCATTGACATCAGACGGCCGGCATTTCATATATATGAACACAATGGAAGCTCATAAAAGAAATTGCCTGCGCAGCGCTGACAAGCCGGGCAAAAAAACTGCGGAGTATGATATCAGAAACAAACTCCTGAATATTCTGGGGTGTGAACTGGATGACATTAGCACACTGGAGCAGATCAGAAAGGGATTTAAAATTAAAAGCCTGAACAGATCTGAATATCAGAACGCTCTGATACAAAAGTATTACTGCGCGACAGCTCCCTGACTGAGCTCTGATATGCATAGCAAAATTCTAATTTGATAATTGGACAGACTCCTTATCACATAAGGATTGTCCATTCGTATTGTCGTCATTGGGTGCGGAACAAAGG